>CAZSGD010000015.1:74522-99324 GCA_964606155.1 uncultured Chitinophaga sp.
CCTGCGGCATTTTTGCATTGACAGCAGAGTGTAAAAAATGGTCTGATTTTAAAGAAGCTGCCAGGCATTTTCTCTTTTTTGATTATCCCAAATCAACCGGGGAGTAAGCGGGGCCAATCTCAAAAAAATGTAATGTTCTTCGTGCAAGCTTTGTGACGGTCATGTTCCGTCATTTTATGATTTTTGAGAACGGGACACGACTGAAGATCAACTGCGGTTATTGATCAGCGTTAGTAATCCACCGATGGCATTTTTCAGCGCAGGACCGGGAGAGGCCGCCGGGAACTGGTAAGTATGTTTTGCTGCTTTTTCCAAAGCCATTCCGAGAGTGAATTCATCTTGCGACAGGCATACAATGGCATGACGGTCCTGTAAATACCGGCCCAGGTATTCCTGTTCCGTTTGCCCCGGCGTGGGAATGAGGATACTTTTTTTCTGTAAGGCCATTATATCCATTACCGTGCTGTAACCACTTCGGCTGATGATATATCCGGCTTTAGCCATTTCGATACCCAGTTCCTTTGCCGGCAGGTGATTGTAAAACTGTATCATGTTGGTGGAGGGAATAAGGGAACCCGATCCGGGTAACCCCCGTACAACCGTGGCGGTGTGACCGTAATGTGCGATTTCTCCAATGATCTTGTTTTCGAGTATGCTTCGCTGTGGTTCCGGGCCGGAAAGCAGGATTAGCAGGTGATCCGGCTTTTCAATAGCCGTTGTTTCCTGCTGAAACCTGGACAGGGGGCCGATATAACGGAGGGGGATAGACGGTTTTTTGACGGGATGCGACAGATCGCCGGCTAAAAAAGGAGCTTGTTCATGGTCCGGCACCCAGCATTCGGTAAAGCGACGGATGAAACTATAATTTCTTTTCTGCAGCAGCCTTTCTGTCCAGCGGCCAGTCCCGCTTTTGATCAATAACTGGTGGGTCATGAATATGCAGGGGATACCCGGGTGGGAGAGGCCATAGCGGTTATCACTGATAACGGCATTAAAACTGTGATCTGCCACCATTTTTTTCAGCCAGCGCTGCTCATACAGGATAGCCCTTCTCATTTTAGGTCCCTGGGCGATCATTTTCCAAATAAGGCCCCATTGTGTGCGGGCATAGCGGATACGATAGCCGGAAAGAGGCAGGAATGGCAGGCCGGGGAATTCACCCCTTAGCAATTCTTCCTGGGCCCCCTCACCTGCCAGCCACACCTCACAATCCCGGGCCAGCAGTTCCCGGACCAATGGGATACAACGGGTGGCATGTCCCAGGCCCCAATCCAGCGGGGCCACCAGGATTCGTGTTTTTCCGGGTTTTGGCTCCCCGGACAGGTGTTTTTTCTCGCCTCCGGCCTGATTCATGTTAATTTTTTGACCGATTTCGTCAAACGGTATACTAATTTGTTTGTAAAATAGTTTTAATTTGGTAATTAATTTATTATGAAAACATTGAGTAAAGTTGGGCTCTTATTACTGCTGGCGGGTATGCTCATTATGTCGTCCTGTAATAAGAATTATTATTCCGGTACAGGCAAGGGTGGTAAGAACTGCGGATGCCCAAGCACCAAAGGACTATAGTATAAATGTTTCGCTATGAGAAGTCCCAGCCGCAACCTGTTAGTGCTGATCAGAAATGAATTCATGAGCGAACAGGCCATTGAACAGGAAGTGGACTGTCTCAACTCCATACTTCTCCGTACCGAATCTCCGGAACAATTTTGCCAGGTTACTGAACTGGTGGACCGAAACAGGATATCTTCCCGAAAGAATAAAATTCTCCGCGAATCCAACCACGTCAGGCTGCGTCCTTTCCGTTTTTTGATCAATAAGAATTAATCCCGTTTATCCCGGTACTTTTTGCTGCAAACGCTTATTTTTTTTGTTATATAGAAGTACATCATATCACCAGATTTGGTGAATCACTATCATTATTTCGGTTATTTTACAGGTATCATTCTTCCTTCATTTTTGCTGTCTAAAAGTAATAGCCATGACAGTTAAAAGAACCTTATCCGTAATGCTGTGCCTCACAGCATTTATTTGTATTTCGTTTTCGAAAGTAAAAACAAACAAGGGGCCTGTAAGCAGTCAGCCCGCCCAGGCCATTTTGTATTGGAATGAAGTGGCCTATGAAGCATTTGGAGGCGTGAAATACCAGCATTCCCTGATGGCATCCCGCATCAACGCCATGATGCACCTGGCCATACATGATGCACTGAACGGTATTGAAGAAAAATACAGCCGCTATGCTTTTACCGGCAAGGATAAAAAAGCAGATGCCTATGCGGCCACAGCGGCGGCGGCACATACTATCCTGCTGAATGAGATACCCGGTAAAAAAGCAATGCTCGATTCGGTATTGACGGCAACCCTTGATAAACTAAAAAATGGGGAGGCTAAAACCAGGGGTGTTGCACTGGGGAAAGAGGCAGCAAGAGCCGTTTTGAACAAAAGAATTAACGACGGCTCTGCCAGCGAAGTAACGGCACAGATACCCGTTTCCAGTAAACCGGGTGTGTACCAGGCCGTACCGCCTTTTAATATCTTCTTTGCCCCGCATTGGGATGATGTAAAACTATTTTCCCTGGAAAGAAAGGACCAGTTCAGAACTGCACCACAACCTGACCTGAACAGCGAGGCCTATACCACCGCTTTTAACGAGGTAAAAGAACTGGGTAAACTGAACAGTACAACACGTACTGCCGACCAGACCGCCTATGCCAAATTCTGGTATGAGTTTTCGGAGGCCGGCTGGAACCGCGTGGCACGCACGGTTATCCATAACCGAAAATTGAATATGCTGGAAGCGGCCCGCTTACTGGCCCTCGTGGATATGGCCATGGCCGATGCTTATATTGCCGGCTGGGATTCCAAGATCTATCATAATTTCTGGAGGCCCTATACCGCCATCCGCAAAGCTGACCTGGACGGTAATTATAAAACCACAGCAGATACAAACTGGGAACCAGGTAAGCCGACACCACCAGTACATGATTATCCCTCCACGCATAGTGCCTTGGGAAAAGCAGCTGCCACGGTATTGGCCATGATATTAGGAGATAATACACCCTTTACCATGGGTTCGCCCACTGCTTTTCCGGCAGGTGCCACCCGGTCATTTAAAAGCTTTTCACAGGCGGCTGATGAAAATGCAGATTCAAGAGTGATGGCAGGGATCCACTTTCGTTTTTCCTGTGAAGCAGGAAAAGAACTGGGAGATAAAATTGGCAAATGGACGGTTGATCATCATTTACAACCACTGAAATAGAGGAGCTACTTTCAATGGTGAAGTGTTGCTGCTGTATGCAGCAACACTTTTTTATTCAGGCTATCGATGCCTGCACGATCTGTTCAATATTCAGTTTACGCATGGCCATGAATGCCTGAGCCGCTTTACCAGCTTTGGCCGGATCACTCATGATCCTGCTTAAAATGGTGGGAATGATCTGCCAGGATACACCAAATTTATCCTTCAGCCATCCGCACATGCTCTCTGCCCCGCTTTCGGTTAGTTTTTCCCAGTAGTAATCAATTTCGTCCTGGGTATCGCAATAAATGGTCAGTGAAACACCTTCGCTGAAAGTAAATGCATGCGGGTGTGCACTTTCCATCAGCATCAGTTTGGCACCATTCAGGGAGAACTGGGCATGTTTGATCCTTCCTTCCTCATCCGGCTCTTCGTTTTTCCCATACCGGAGTATGCCATCCACTTTTACATTTTTGAAAATAGAAGAATAATGTTCGATGGCTTCATCGCCACGGCCATATTGCTTACCGGCAAACAGGAAGCAAGGAGTAATGCGTTGTCCCACATCACTTATTTTACCCAGTGAAATTTGCCAGGACACGCCGAACTTATCCGTCACCCATCCATATTTTTCACTCCAGGGATATTTATCCAGTTGCATCAATATCGTACCTTCTTTGGTAAAAGCATTCCAGATATTATTCAGTTCCTCTTCCTTTTCACAGACATAGAAAAATGAAATGGAAGGATTAGGTTTATACTTGGGGCCTCCGTCCAGTAGAATGATGCTCTGGCCGGCCACATCGACCTCTGTTACGATAGGCGACTGGGCCGCGATCTTTGAATGGGTAAAAACGGAACAGTAAAGGTTGGCGGCTTCTTTGGCGTGGCCATCATACCAAAGACAGGGCGTTAATTTTTCTTTCATAATGAATGTATTTGAAAACAAACTTATCGCAGCCCGCAAGCGGAAAATAGAACAAAACCGACATTATTGGCCCATGTTCTTCAGCCCAAACTTAATATAATTATTGGGAGTGATTTGTGTGAATTCCCGGAAAGAGCGGATGAAATGGCTCTGGTCGGCAAAGCCATTATCATAAGCCACATCGGTGAGGGTATCGAAATTTTTGCCCCTCAATTGAGAAAAGGAGAGTTCAAACTGGCAGATCCGGCGGTATTGACCGGGGGTGATGCCTACATATTTCTTAAAGGTCCGCTGAAAGGTCCTTTCGGTGAGGTTTAATTTTTTTATGATAGCAGGGATAATTTCTGTACCGGTATTGCACATCATTTCATCGGTGGCATATTTGATGATCTCGCAATCACGCTTGTTTTTCTCCAGCTGCTGGGCCAGCAGGTTGTCCAGTGCTTCTATTTTTCTTGCCGTGTATGCCGCGTAGATCAGTTGTGTTTTCAGGGCATTTGTTTTTTGTGCATCCAGGTTTTGCAGGTCAACAGGGTCTTTGGTGAGTTGGGCCGCCGGCACACTAAATAAAGCAGGGAGTGCAAAAGGTTTAAAGAAATAGGCGATGATGGTGGTGCGGTCATCAGTGGCCCAGCATTCCGGGGGTGTGGATTTTCCGAATAACGTCAGCCGGGTGATATTTTCATTCCCTGTTTTATCTTTTTCGGTGCGGCAAAGAAAAACAGGCATGCCATTGGTGAACAGGGGTTGTTTATCAGCATCGGAGTGAGAGAATCCTTCCACAACCAGCACGGTCCTTACATAATCTGAAATGGAGGAGTGGGGTGGTTGATACCAGTATTTCACATAGTAAAATGTTACGGTCTTTAAAGGTAGAATTTATTTACCCTTCTAAAGGATTAATTTTTTGTATAATAACGTTCCACAAAATCCTGTGGATGAATAACAGGGATTTTAGAGTCAAAGAAATCGTTAAGATCCTTTGTGATGATGATTTTGGCTTTAGCGACATGGGCGCATTGGTATTGAAGCACATCTTCCAGGTCGGAAAAATGAGAGGAAAAAATGTTCCTGATCTGTATAGGTTGTAAAGGGGTCATGTCAAATCCGGAAAAAATCAATTCCATTTGTTTTTTGTGCCATTGTCTGTTTTTAGCAAACTTCCCCATTACAAAGTTGACGATTACAAAAGTTATAGGCGATATTACCGGTTTCCCAAAATGCTTCCTGATTATTCCTATACAATTAACAGCTGTTATGTGATCACGGGAGTTCCGGTCCAGGTAATCAATAATAATGTTGGCATCAAGAAAAATTCTCTTCACTTGTGTAATCCTTTAAAAAGCTCTTTTAAAACATCTTTTTTCCCTGTTGAGTAAGACCCGGCTGTTTTTTCGATCCAGGTATCATCTTGCAGCGTCACAGATGTTTGCCGTTTTACAGAAGCTAACAGATCGTCAATAAATCGTGAGATGCTTTTATTCTGACGGCGGGCATGCCGTTGAATGAATTTTTTATGCTCTGAGGAGATGAGTATGGTAAGTTTTTCCTGCATTCATTGTATTTCGTACAAATTTAATATTTTATACGAAATAGCAAAAAAGTCAAACTTAGCACAGTAGAGTAAAGCGGATTTTCCTTATTTTCTTAAGATCTTTTCCATAGCCCTTCCTTTTGCCAGTTCATCCACCAGCTTATCCATATAACGTATCTTTTGCATGAGCTTATCTTCAATTTCTTCAACGCGGTACCCGCAAATAACACCTGTGATCTTTGAAACATTAGGGTTCAGTTTTGGGGCTTCAGCGAAAAAAGTTTCCAGGTCGCTTTTTTTGTCAATTTGTTTTTGCAGGGTTTGTTTAGTATACCCCGTTAGCCAGCAAAGAACGGTATCCAGTTCTTCCCGGGTGCGTCCCTTTTTCTCCACTTTTTGAATATACAGCGGGTAAACGCTGGCAAAAATGATCTTATATGCCCGGATATTATCCATTTTATTTGTTTCGTTGAAGTTAAGAACTAAAGCTGAACCGGTAACAGCTTGCCCGGGTACTGATGGTGAACAAAAAATCGGGTTACTTATTCCGCTGAGTGTGATCCTTCGTACTGGTATATCTCCTACTCCGGCCGGTTACCATAAAGTCTGGATGGGTTAACCATTGTTCTTTATTTAATCACTTCTGCACTTTTATTTCCCGGTACCGTGTACCTGGAAACATTTACTTTATCGCCAATTTCAATACTTAACAGGTCTTCGCCAACCTGTAAAGGCCCGGTATAAATTTTTTGTGTACGAATAACCAGGTCATTAATGGTTGGGGGAGGTATGGAGGGGCTGGCTGTTAGCAATATAATATGGGAGTATACAGCCAGTTTGGGTTTTACCTGCTCAAACACTTTTGCCGCATCCTCCGGGGATGAATGAAAGCCGAGAATTTGATTGATCAACGGGGATGTTTGCATGGAACTTTCGTTGGCAGCCGCCACTTCATGAATCACAACATCTGCGCCTTTTGCATAGCGGACCAAATTTTCGCTGTAACGGGTATCACCGGAAAGAATAACCGAATAGCCTGCATAATCTATTCTATAACCCAGTGCCGAATCAATAAAATCAGCATGACGAACAGTGAAAGGCGTTATCTTCACCCCATTCCTTTCCCAAATAAATCCTTCTTTGATATCGGTGGCATTCACCAAAACACCACTGTCTGCTTTGTTTTTTTCTTTACTGCGGGTGCTGATGTCCCAGGAAAACGCTTTCACAAGATTTTCCATCATATCCCATGTACCGTCGGGCCCAAATACCCGGAGCGGTGATGCCCTTCTCCCGTATACCGCAGGTATCCAGCCGGTAAGCCATACATCCGGAATGCCGACCACATGGTCGGAATGAAGATGTGTAAGAAATAGTGCATCTATTTGCCCCAATGGAATTTTCAACTGCCAGAGCCTTTGTGAAGCACCTCTTCCACAGTCAAATAAAATTTTTTCCTCACCTGCCTCCACTAATATACTGGGACCGAACCGTTCAATAGAGGGGACCGGGGCGCCTGTTCCCAACAGCGTAACCCTGATGGGAGACTGAGCATTTACAAAAGAAAAAGCTGCAATACTGAAGAGGAGAAACAGGCCCCTTACATTTTTACTTTTCATGGTTGATGACTTGTAAGGATTATAAAATGGGCAAGTAAGGTAAGCAATTTTATAATCACTTAACCTGCCCGGCCGGAGCGGTGTAATATGGCTACTACAAGCCGATGGACTGTTGTTTGTCCGTCAATCTTTTAGTTTTACCCAAATGTAATCGGCCATGATCTTCCCTTTTTTGATAACGGAGTTCTTTCTGATACATTCTAAGTAATATCCATTTTTTTCAAGCGCTTTCATAGAGGCTTTATTAAATTCAAAAACACCGGCTGAAATTCTGACGATTTCAAAAGTTGAAAAAGCATATGCTGTCATCTTTTTAATGGCAGCTGTAGCCAGGCCTTTGCCCCAGAAGGGCTCTGCTATGAAATAACCTATTTCTGCGCAAAGGCGGTGCACATCATCCTGGAGAGTAATTCCTATCTCCCCGGCCAGCTCATCGTTATGGAATATCAAAAACCGCCGGGGAGGGTTATTACCTAACTGAATTTTTATAAAATCAATCGCATCCTGTTTTGTAAACGGATCAGGTGTTTTATCATACCCATTATCTAAAACGCCCGGGTTATTACGGATTTGCGCCAATGTGTCTGCATAGTCAAGGCTATATTGTCTGAATTCCATGTCAACGCATTATTATGTTATCCATCCGGAAATGTATGTCAATTAGGAAGGATAAAGTAAAAGATGGTGGTTACCCCGCAATGAACCAGGGTAAAATTAATGTCAATGGATAGTACATGCTGTCGGCCGGTTTACATGGAATAAGCGATTTCTTGCTTCCTTTATTCTTGTTCCTGCAGATGTAACAGGCTAAAAGGATATGATGGTCCGGTGCCTGCACAGGCGAAATTTGATAACAGCTGCCAGGCAGAACCGGGCTGCAGATCTTCGCTTACCGGAGCAGGTTAGCAGGTTGATTGCTGCATCCATATTCCTGCACAGTAAAAAAATTGGGAAGGGTAGGAAATGGGCCCGTTTTAAACGGGGCCCGGATGACGGCATTTATCAAACTTCCTTCAATTATATTTATTTTAGTACTTCTTTAAGCAAATGAGAGTGCCTTCTGAAATAAATTATATGTTCCAGGCCGCGGAAAAAGCAGCAGGGATTGTACAATATCCGTTCATTTAATGTTCTCATTAAACGCAGTCTAATGTTTTATTTATCCGGGATCTGTATTTCGTTGTTCTTAAGTGTACTGTTAATTGGAAAAAAGAATAAAACAGGCGCAGATAAAATACTTGTCTTCTGGCTTTTGATACTTTGCCTTCACTTCACTTTTTATTATATCTCTTTTTCTGCTATCATAGAAAACTACCCTTTTTTGTTTGGCCTGCATTTCCCGATGCCCTTATTACATGGCCCTTTTTTGTATTTATATGCCGGAGCTCTCACAAAAAACCCGGTCAGGAACAAACAAATTAATTTTCTTCATTTTATTCCGGTAATATTTGTTTACCTGGCTTATGTTCCTTTCTTTCAGCTGCCGCTTGAACAGAAGATCAGCATTGTTAACAATGGGTGGACAGAATTTCAGTTACTAAATACTGTTTCCATTGTATCAATTATTATCTCCGGAATTATTTATGTGGTGCTGACAAGTGTGCGGCTTCAAAGGCACCGCCGTTCTATTTTACACCAGTTTTCATACATTGAAAAGATCAATTTAAGGTGGCTGCAGTATTTAACCTATGGCATCGGACTGGTATGGGTTTTTATCATTTTCAGTAATGATGAAATAATATTCGCCGCGGCTGTTTTGTTTATACTGTTTGTGGGATATTTCGGTATTAAACAGGTGGGTATTTTCACCCAGGGCCCTGTTTTTACAGGAGAAGTATCGGAAAAGGTAAAAGCGGGCACGCAGGAAAACAACACCCCGAGTGTTACGGCGGGTAATGTGGTGGAAACCCCCGGCTTACAAACACTGGCCCCTGAAAAAGACGAACGGGCAAACCCTGCAGTTCAAAACAGGGAAGAGGAAGACAGAAATAAAAAATACTTGAAATCCGGCCTTACCGGCGATTTGGCCGACGAACTGCACCAGAAACTATCAGAGATAATGAGAACGGAAAAGTTGTTTAAGGAAAATGATTTAACCCTGGCCCAGCTTGCCGGCCGGCTCCATACACACCCGAATTATCTCTCACAGGTGATCAATGACAGGGAAAACAAGAATTTTTTTGACTATATCAATACCCTCCGCACCCGGGAATTTTTGACAATTGTTTCAAATGCAAATAATCAAAAATACACCCTGCTGGGCCTGGCTTATGAATGTGGATTCAATTCAAAATCATCTTTCAACAAATATTTTAAGAAAATAACCGGCAAATCACCCACAGAATACCTGGAAGCCTTAAAAGCGGAACGGCATGATGGATGAAACCCGAAAGCTGCTGATTCCCTCATTTTTAATGCACTAAGAGGTTCCCGCCTGCATGGAAGTACGCCCTGCTTGTAAGCGGGGGCGACTAACCATCTCTCTTTGTTCAATTTTGTTCATGATTTCCATCGCCCGGCCTGGAAGGAAGGATGTACCTGCTGCAGGCATATTTTGAGTTACTCTTCAGTTCTTAAGCCGGCCAGGGAATGATATTTCAAACCATTAAAAAGAAAAGCATGAAAAGTAAAAGTCATTTAAAGGCATCATCTAACAAAGTCTTTATCCTTGTCATTACACTTATGTACCTGTTGTTTAGTTCCGCAATGCAGGCACAACATGTCCGCAAAACAGTATTTACACATGTAAATGTGATCCCTATGGACAAAGAAGTGATATGGAAAGATTACACTGTAATAATCAGTAACGGAAAAATAGAGGGATTAGGGCCATCTGCTACAACCAAGATCCCTAAAGGCGCCAAAGTGGTATATGCAAAAGGTAAATATATGATGCCCGCATTATCTGATATGCACGTTCATACGGAAGGCGATGCCTGGAATATTATTTACCCCCAGGGCCGGCAATTATCTGAAAAGGAGATTGATTTCAGTGATATCCTGTTTTTGTACATAGCCAATGGTATTACAACAATAGATATCCTGTTTGCTTTTCCCGAACATCTTAAATTAAGGGAAAAAATTAGAAATAATGAAATGACAGGCCCCCGGTTAATTTTATCCAGGATGATTGATACGGATGGAAAAGGATGGCCCTCGCCACTGGGTGTAAAAATCAAAAACGCAGCCGAGGCAAAAGAAGCAGTAATGGAAATGCATCAGCAAGGGTATGACCGGGTAAAAGTGTACTCTTTTTTAACCAGGGAAGAATATGATACGATCATTACCGTTGCAAAACGACTGAAGATGCCTGTTGACGGGCATGTTCCTTTTTCTACATCGGTTGAGCATGTATTGTCATCGGGACAGGATATGATAGCTCACGCAGAGGAAATTATGAAGTTTGCCAAAAGCTATGATACCGCCCAGGTAAATTATTATGCAAAGCTGATAGCGGGCAGTAAAACCTGGGTAACCACGGCATTAATCTTAAATAAAAACCTGAATGCTCTTTTATTGGATTCAGCTTCCCAGTTTTCAAAAGCGGGAACTGAATATTTGCATCCTATGGCAAAAGACCTCTGGTCCTATCTTTATCAGTATATCTATAAGCCTGCTTCAGCAGAACAGCGGCAGGATTTAACGGAAGGGTATAAAAACTTCCTTAAGCCATTCACCTATCAATTGCACAAACAGGGAGGTAAGTTGCTCACAGGTACTGATGCTTTGGTCCCCTCCACACTACCGGGGTTTTCGCTGCACGAAGAGCTGGCGGAATTGGTGGATGCAGGATTTCGGCCTTATGAAGCCCTTAGAATTTCCACCACGAATACCTATGAATTTTTAGGGGAAACAGGCAGCGCCGGAACAATTGAAAAAGGAAAAATCGCCAACCTGTTAGTACTGGATGAAAACCCACTCGAAAATATTTTAAATACGAGGAAAATATTTGGTGTGATGACTCAAAATAAATGGATGTCCAGGCACAGCATTGATATACGGCTCAAAGAAATAAGGGATTCGTTTTCAAGGCTGGCAAAAAGCAGAGCTGAATAACAGGAGTAAAAGGACTTGTTTAATGCGATCGGGCTGTGGGGTTTGGGGCCGGCAGGGGAGAAAACCTGAGGACTGCCTGGTGCTACTCCCGAACTGATGCCCCGGCCCCATATTGTATTGCCGCTTCCAGCACATCCATGTTTATGTCTTTTAGCGTTTTGAACTTGATGCAATACCCGCTCACACTCGCCTTGCCTAATTTTTTCCCATACGTTTGGGCTAAGTAAGTTTTGTCTTTAATGCCCATCACGTAAACGGAGATACCGGATGTATTGGCGCTTAAACCTATTTGATAAAACTCCCGGGTTGTTCCATCGGCGTATTTAATGGTGTAAGAACCGTATCCAATATTGGGGTTCGAAACGATTTTTCCCTTGCTGTCTTTACCATCCAGGAACCATAATTTGCAGGCTGGCATTATTTGAAGTATGTGACGGTGCAGTTCCTGCATGTCGCCACGTTTTGGCTCGGGCTGGCTGGTGATATAGTTTTTGATTTGCTCTTTTACTGTCATATAAAATATTTAATTGCGATCAAGTCAACCAAACTTCCTGTGTACAATGTACAGACGGGGTTTTATTTTTTGCGTCCCACAAATCTTATCACAAAACCTTTTCCATTGTGATAAAGCCCTTCATTTAATTCGATTTCCGTTTCTTTCAATTCGATGATTTCATGATCCGGAAAGTCCGCTTCGATTTCTTCAATAGAGAATAAACTTTCGATGTCTTTGGGTCCACCCACTTTTTCATTAGTAGTTACATAGTCAATATGCTTTTTGCTAAAGGCTTCAAAGATGATGATTCCCCCGGGTTTCAAATACTTGTTCAGGGTGGTATGATATTTTGACTTTATGTTTGCCGGAAAATGTGCATAGATCAGGGCAATTGCGTTAAATTGCCCGATTTCATATCCCAGTTCTTCCATTTCTCCAACCCTATAGTCGATGGTCACTTTATTTTTTTCAGCAAGCCGCATGGCCTTGGTTCTGCCTTCATGGCTGATGTCAAATGCGGAGACGTTCCAGCCCATTTTGGCGGCATAAACAGCATTTCTTCCTTCTCCTTCTGCCGGAAAAAGGATATTGCCAACAGGCAGTTTAATCAATTGTTCTCTTACATAATTGTTGGGCTCTTCACCATATGCAAACTCTTCCTGGCTGTACCGTTGGTCCCACTTCGCCATCCAGTCATCCTTCAAATTCTTAGTATTATTCATTGTGTTGTGATTAAAGTTTATCCACTATATAACTCAGTTCAGTTACACCGGATGTAAATGACCGGGTAGTCAATAGTTTCAGTTTTATTTTGTCATTAATGCCGGCAAATAGTGGAATACCCCTGCCAAGGATAATTGGGTTAACAAAGAGCCAATAGCCGTCAATCAGGTTCAGTTGCATGAGCGCATGTGTTGCTGTGGGGCTGCCAAAAAGCAGGATCTCCTTTTTTCCTTCTTGTTTTATGGCATGTATGCTGTCGTATAGGTTGTCGCTGATAACGGTTGTGTTGGTCAAATCTGTGCTTTTCAATGTTTTTGATAAAACAACTTTATGGACCCCTGCATACCACCTGGAATGTTCAATATCGTGCTTGCTTGCACCCGGCTTGTCTCCTGCGGAAGGCCAGTAGTTTTCCATCATCTGGTAAGTTACCCGGCCATATAATGCCGTGTCGCCTTCGCTTATCCGCTTACCCACATGATCAAAAATTTCCTGGTCAATTTTGATCCAGTTCATTTCCCCGTTCGGTCCTGCCACAAAACCGTCCAGCGATATATGCATAAATGAAATTATTTTTCTCATATAGCCCTATTGTTTATTGTTGCCTTTGTGTTAGTACTGTTTTTTTCAATACCCGTTGGTGGCTGTATTATTCCCTGCTGAATGAATATTGTTTTCCGCCTTGTTTAAGTGTCATTGATTTTTTAGCGGGATCAAATTCTAACAAAATACCTGCTTCATCATAAGTGAACTTGTCTTTTTCAGTTGCAGATAGTTCAAATGAAGATTGACCTGTTGCCTGTGCTATTAAGATATTGCCTTTTTTAGTAATGGTGATTTTTAATGGAATGTCTGCAGACGAATATATACCCAGGTATTTGTCTAAGTCATCACTTCTTACGGCTATTGTTTTAACGGTAGTAACAGTCCTGTTGTATTTTTTTAGTACTTCTTTTACTAATTGATGCGGAAGACCGTATGCTTTGTTGCCATTTATTCCTTCCATTGTTTCTGCTGCCACCATTGCGTTGATAATGGCTTCTTCAACCGCCTGAACAGTTGCATCAAACAAGGGATTGATAAGGTCGTTTGGCAGTTCCTCAAGTTTTGTAAAACTCTCTCTTTGAAAGGCGGCAGGATTGGCCGTGGAAAATGCAATGAATATATCGCCCGAACCATTCTCGCCACGTCCGCCAACGATACCCACACCAAGCGGTACTCTTGCTGCAATCCTTTTTAACTGATGGGGTAATAGAGGTGCATCCGTTGCTACCACAACAATAATGGAGCCATCTCCTTCCTGTTTATACGATGGTGGCGCCTTAAACTCGTAGTTTAAAGTGTCTCTTAACTCTTTACCAACAGGTACGCCGGCAATGCTAAGGTTTCTTTTAGCGCCAAAATTGGATTGCACCAGTACACCAACTGTATAGGTCGAATCTTTAATTTTTATAACTCTGGAAGACGTGCCTGTTCCACCTTTGAAACCTAAGCACATCATCCCGGTACCTCCACCCACATTACCTTCTTTTAAAAAGCCGGTTTTAGCACTGTCCAGGGCCTCAAAAGCACTACTTTCTTTTACATGAAAGCCATAAATATCATTGAGAAAACCATCATAGGTTTCTGCGACAACCGGGTACGTGTACCAAAAATCTTCTTTATACCAGCCTGTTTTTACATACCATTTTAATACGGCATCCCTTACAACACCCACGCTATTCGTATTGGTGATCATAACAGGCCCCTCTAAAAACCCTGATTCAGTTATCCAGGTTGTTCCTGTCATTTCCCCGTTCCCGTTGAGAGAATACCAGTTAGCAAAAACAGGATTGTTATTCCTGCCTCTTGGTAAAATGGCTGTTACGCCGGTTCTTACAGGCCCTTTTCCCCTCACATTTTTTCCTTGACCTGAAATGAGGGTACTATAACCCACTTCCACCCCTTTTACATCGGTTATAGCATTAAACTTACCTGTTGTGCCATTAAAGGGTATGCCAATATCCCTGGCCCTTGGTTTCTGTGAAAAAGCGGAATAATGAATAAGAAAGAGGAAACACAGTAAGGTTACATATTTCATGGTTGCTGATATTTTTGAAAGGTCTGCTATCATAACAGCCGGCACTCTACTTGCTATTTTGTATCACCTGTTTAATTTCACTTATCTGTATAACAGGCTGAATATTGGTATAATTTTTAATGTCATTTATAACCGCGTCCCTGTTTTCTGCTATCGCTTTATTATAGGCAGCAATATCAGTAATGTAAAAATAACCGATCGCCACAAAGGGTACTTTATCAGTGGGTGTTCTGCCGGATATGCCTTTATCAATTTCGTAAAATTTTAAATTGGCCCCTAAAAACCCAGCCATCATTGGCATGTGTTTCTTTTCATAATAGTCCATGTCGAAGGTTTTATCTTCTCCATTCGGATAAAGTATGGTTACCTTATACATTCCGGTTTTGGGGATGGATGAATGTTGAAGTGAAGTGGATTTGCAGCTCATCAGGCCTGTAAAGGCAATGATCAGCGGAAGATATTTTAGTGTAGACATAACACCCGTCTGTTTATATGTAAAGAATTGATTAGGCGCAGGGAATATTTTATTACCGTGTGAATGGTCTTAATTGCTGTCAACGGCCGGGGTTTTCTGCAGTCGGCATCTGTGACCGGCAGATCCCGGGCTGTTGCTGACCGAAGTTACAAAAGATGGGAATACGTTCTGAGGCTGTTATTCGCCCGGTCATCCTGCAAAAAAACCAACTAGTTGGTGGTAGCCATAATTTGTGTGCTTAGTTATGCCCCCAAAATTTCCACCATTTTTTTGGTTCTTTGGCCGGATTGTTTGACAGCGCCTTGTCACTTTCCTCCGGCTTTGATGGACTGATTTGAAATACAGTTGGAATGATGGTGTAAAATGAGTAAACGGAGTCCTCCAGTCCATTTTCAAATTGCTTTGTGGTTTTTGCAAATGGAAAAATTTTGTTATTGTCGTCAAGGGCAACACACACGGATTGTGTGTCTGGGTCGATCTGCCAATGGCCACCGTAGTTTTTTATTATACATTGGCCAATAAATGAACCCAGGGAATTGATGAGCCCTTTACGATTCTCACTGTCAAAATTATCCTTTTGTCTTTCAATAAATTCTTCTATGAATTTTACTGATTTTGAGTCGTAGTCCAGTTTGAGTTCTCTTTTGACCATTTCAGCCAGGTCTTCAAGTTCTTTCATAAAAATTAAATTACTCCTGTGTTTTAGAACTGTAATTTATTTTATGTCAGGCATCCTGGTAATGTCTTCAATATGAATTAAGGTCAATTTCCAATCTCCATTTTGTTGTTTTGTCCATACTAAATTGTAGTTACCTTTTTCTTTCAGAACAGGACCGCCAGGTGGTGTCAGGTCAAGGGTATATGTTCCTCCGTCGTATGCGATTTTATTGTCGTTGTCTTTGATGACAGAAGAAGTCTTGATGTTGCTCAGAACTTTTACTCCGCCACTAATCCAGTTATTTGCAATAGCAGAAAGACCATTGTGAATTAATGTGTCGTTCATAACTATGGCATTGTCAGCAATTGTTTTCATAATGGCTGCTGAATCTTTGTTATTCCAGCCGGCCAAAAAAATTGCTGTCAATGAATCAACATTTACAGCAGTTGTGGAAGCATTTTTTTCTGTTGCCTGATTACAACTTATTAAAATTGCCAATGTAAAAAAAAGTGTTAACTGTTTCATTATGTTTGATTTGGTTTTCGAATTTGAGAAGGGGTTGCTTTAACATAGCACCTACCGGTTTACGTATTGACCATGGTGGGGCATTTGAAAAGCGTCAGCCCAACATTTGCACAAATGCCCGATAGAACTATAAATGCTGAGTTAACAACTGTCAGCCCTGCTATTGCCAATACGATGCTGGTGGCCGCCCTTTTTCTGTCGTTCAGTTTGGTGTCCATTAATTAAACGAAGCTCTAAACTCTAAAGGACTTTGATTAGTTTTTGTTTTAAACAACTTGCTGAATGATTGTGGGTGTTCAAAGCCTAATTCATAAGCTATTTCGCTAACTGATAAGTTAGTCGTGGATAACCTTTCTTTTGCTTTTTCAATCAGTTTGTTGTGAATGTGCTGCTGTGTAGTCAGTCCTGTTAATGTTTTGAGCAAACTTCCCAAATAGTTGGGCGATACGTTTAACGAGTTGGCTATGTTTTGAGCAGTTGGCAACCCTTTTTCTATTTGATTTTCTTTGTTGAAATAATCCTCAAGTTTGGTTTCTAATTTTTCCAGTATCTGATGACTGCTTTTTTTTCTTGTTATGAATTGACGTTGGTAAAAACGTTCACAATAATTAAGCAATAGTTCTATTTGAGAAATGATGATGTTTTGACTGAATTTGTCAATATTGGAATGATATTCCCTTTGGATATTAAGAAAGATGTCAGTAATAACGGTTTCTTCTTTTTCTGAAAGAAAAAGGGCTTCGTTTACAGCATAACCAAAAAAACCATATTGTTTAATGTTTTTTGCCAAAGAGGTATTCCAAATAAAATCGGGGTGAATAAGTAAAAGAAACCCAGTTGGTTTTTCTTTTGGTTTTTCTACCGTAAGGTGTACAACCTGCCCTGATGATACAAAGGATAATAAACCTTCATCAAAGTCATATTGTTGCTGTCCGTAACGAAACTTGCCTTGTATGTTTCGCTTCAATCCAATTGTATAAAAATTCTGGACCCAACTTATTTCTTTTTCATCAGTTTGGTATTCCACTAAACCATAATCAACCAAACTTACCAAAGGGTGTTCGGGTTTTGGTAAGCCGCTCATTTTATGAAACTGGCTAATTGTATTAAATGTATGTAATTTATTATTTTTCATTTCTTTCCAAATTTAAGAAAAGGGGATAGAATTTATTAAATTCTATCCCCTCTTTTTTTATCGATACTACTGCACTTTAGTTTAACGCTTTAATAATTGCTTTCGCCATTGAAATGCTTGATGCAGGATTTTGACCGGTAACCAGGTTTCTGTCTACCACGATATAGTCTTCCCAGTTTTTACCACAGGAGTAGTTAGCGCCATATTTTCTCAACATAGAAGCTAATAACCAGGGTGCGTTAGCTGCTGTTCCAAATTCAATTTCTTCCGCATCACTAAAGGAAGTCATTTTTCTGCCTTTGAACAGCCAGTTCCCCTTGCTGTCAACGGCACTTAACAATGCTCCCTGGCCATGACATACCGCTCCGATCATCTTGTTGGCTTTGTCTGCTGCAAAGAGCAATTTTCCCATGTCTTTATCCTTATACAAATCTTCAACAGGTCCATGACCACCCGGAATTACTACGGCTTCATAGTCTTTCATATTTATTTTAGCTAATTCCAAAGGATGATTCAGCTCTTTAGATAATGCTATAATATAATATGTAAAAGCAAGAGCTTTGTTATCGCCAACTATTTTTGGGTCAAGACTTTTTGGGTCAGCAGTTGGTTTTACAGAACCAGGCGTAGCAATATCAATAGTATAACCAGCTTCAACAAATTCCTTATGCACGTCAACAAATTCTTCCGCCCAATATCCAGATGGATACAGTGAGCCATCGGCTCGGGTCCAGTTATCTGCCGCAGAAAGGACAATGAGTACTTTTTTGTTAAGTTTTGAGTTGATAGACTGGGCAAATGTGTTAGAAGAAAAGGCAAGCATTATCACGGGTAATGCCGCAAATGATTTTAAGATATTATTTTTCATATTTTGATTATTAAGTGGTTATAAAATTAGTTTACGAAGTCAGTTGATTTACTCAATGACTCATTGGCATTTAACGCATTTTGCAAAATGCTGATTTTGTTGTTTGCCATTCCGAAGGAGTCGCTACCCATGAAAAAGTGCAAGGGTGGGTTTTCAGTTTCAGCCAATTGAATAAATGCAAGAGCAGCTTTTTCGGGATCACCCGGTTGATTGCCTGCAATTTGTGTCTCGTGTATCACTTCTAAGTCTCTCGCAGATTTGTATTCAGCAATCGGATTTTCAGCAAGACGAAGAGAGCCTTGTAGTAAGAAATTAGTTTTGAAATACCCGGGATAAACGATGGTTGCTTTAATTCCTAATGCAGTGGCTTCTGCTGAAAATGCTTCTGTCAAACCTGCCACTGCAAATTTTGTAGCGTTGTAAATTCCCCAACCAGGGAATGCTCCCAAAAATCCTGCAATGGAAGAAATGTTGATAATGTGTCCAGATTTTTTGTTGCGCAGATGAGGCATTACATTTCTCATCACATTCAGCAAACCAAATACATTGGTGTCAAAGTTTTGACGGGCTTCTTTGTCGCTTAATTCTTCCAAAGTTCCTAATTGCCCGTAGCCGGCATTGTTTACGACAACATCAATTGTGCCGAATGTACCCAATGTTTTGGCAATGGCATTGCTTACACTTTTTTCATCTGTTACATCTGCTTCCAATGGAAGAAAGTTTACAGATGTTCCAACTTCTTTTTCTAAACTTTCAATGGTTCTTGAAGTTGCAGCTACTTTGTAGCCTGCGTTTAACAGTCTTTTCACCAGGGATAATCCCAATCCTTTTGATGCTCCTGTTACAAGCCATACTTTTTTAGTGTCCATTTTTTTATGTTTTCAATGAATAAATTATTGACACTGCAAAGATGGAAAGAGCATAAGGCGTGGAAGTAATCAAAACAATGGTCGTTGTAGTCAATTCAACGGCAGACGTATTTTTATTGTCTTTTTTGGAAATTTTGGGTGGCGGGCGGGCTTAGGTCGGTCCGTTTTTGTCTGTTTGTGGATGCCTGCACGGTTGTGGGGTAGAGTTGCCATCAACGATACGGTATTGCTGTGGGTTTCTAAAACGGCACCTGGTGGCAAGGACTTGGTGATGTTGTGGCATTCCGTGATCGGTCAGCCAGGAAAGCAGATGAGAAGCGTTTGGGACGATCAGTATATGCCTGTCCCGTTTATGCGGGATTCTTCGGCCAGAATAGCAGAAATCCCCATGTTGGGCGCAGTCAACCCGAGTACTTTTTTAAATATGCAATGATTGAATTCAACTGTTCATTGGAAAATTTAAAGTTGTGAACATTTGCTAAATTTCCAAATGCTCTTTTCAGTTCCAATGCATATTTATTTTTGATTTTTATAAGTGAGTCTTGTTTAGTAACATATAGTTTAAGGTAATCTTCACCAACTCTTTGAACAATTCCCGCCAAATGGTTATCGGTTGCCAAAATCTTGTGACACACTCCGCAATTGTTCACGAATAATCGCTTCCCCTGATTAATTAAAGATGTATCTACGGTAGCTGCAATGGTCTTCAAAGGGGTATTGTTTAGTGTCTGCTCATTTTGCTCTCCACATCCAACAAAGAGTAAATTTATGCTTAGTACAAAAGCAATAGAAGCCAGTGATTGAGGTGTGTATCGCATAAATGTCTTCAATTAGCAAGCCGGGTAGAAAGATTGCTCCCAACGGTTGGGGCTTTCTGCTGTGCGCATCCATGATCCGCAAAGCCCGGTACTGTCGCTGACCGAAGTTACAAAAGAGGATCATATTTCCTTCTGCTCACCTATGTTCGGTCAGCCGGTCCCGAACTTTCGGGATGTAGCTGATAGTAGCACTAAGATGAGGGTTTATTCGTTGCCCCCTGCTGAGGCAAAACTGAATGTTGGCAGTAGTTTCTTAGTTGTCAAGTAAGTTATATTCCGTAAGTGCGTCTGTCCAAATATGATCTTTGTTAATCTTAATGATTTCCTTAACCAATGGTGTCAATTTCTCTTGGTCTAACTTCTCCCTGTCCATTTCTTCAATGAATTTTTTGGACATTTCTACGGTTAGGGGATTTGCTTTGTTTGTTATGTCACAACAACCATAGCCATCAAAAGATATTCTGCATAATGAAATGTTTCCGTCAACTGTCTGGTTAAAGTCAATAAATACCGAACCGTCCAGACAGCCTAAATAAAAATCTGCCTTCCTGCTTTCAGGCATTTCGGTTTTGAAAAAATCAAAGTCTTGTGTCATTTCATAACTTATCTGTGAGTATTATGCAATGCTAAAAAAACAAGTCCCACTTAGTTTCAAAATTTGTCTTGTCAATTTCTTTAACTTGAAAGTGCTTTTTAAAATCCTCTAAAAGCAAATTGTTGTCTGTCCAATAGCCATAATTGCCTTTATATGGCATTTTCAAAATTGTGTTCCCCTCATCGTCAAGTCCGATTTCTCTCTGTGGAATTCCTGAATCAGTTTCAAGTTCAACAAGCCAACTCTTTACCCTATCAATTTGGTTCTCATAGTCTGGATTTGCTTTTGGAATAACAGTTGTCAAAACTCCTATGATTGTTTTTTTAAGAAACCCCTTTAAAAGTCCGTCTGGCGAAGTTTGGCTTTCTCTTTTTGGTATTTCAAATTGTATGTAGGTTGTCTCCATAAAATTACTGCCAACGGCCAGGGTTTTTTGCTGAGCTGTCCCGAACCTTCGGGATTCCGTGATTCGTCAGCCCGAACTGAAGCTGAGTAAAGTTAATGTAGTTGATAATATATTCCGTTGCGCGGCTTACTTGTCCCGGCTATCCGGGATTCGGCCAGCCCGTCCCGAAAGCTCGGGATACAGATGATAAGCGAATGGGACGATCAGTATATACCTGTCCCGTTTATGCGGGATTCGTCAGCCAGTATAGTAGTAAACCTACTGTTGTGTGCCATTAATTTTCAAATGTCTTTGTACTGGTAATTCACTTAGAACTTTGCCAGTAAAATCACCATTTACTGTTTTTTGATAAACCCTTTTGAAACCTTGAGTAGAAAATGTCTCATTGTCTTGCCACCCAGTTATAACTTCATCATTTCCTATTAAATCAATTTCATTTATTTCTTTTAGTGGCAAAATCAATGGGTTTGAAAAGTCAAAAAGTTTAATTACAAACGAGCAAGCCCAATAACACCCTATAGTTGCAAGAGTATTTCCATCTGGGGATAGATGAAAATTTGTCCAGATAAATCCATCTTCATTTGGTGAATAACTTGCCATCTTGCGATTTGTCAGGTCTATCACGGTTTGTCCACCAAAGATGTCTTCTGCACAAATGAAATACTCGTTGCTTCCCTTAGCCAACCAATTATAGAAAAACTGACTTTCATTGACAAAAAAGTCGAATAGTTTCTCATTTGTTACGTGATTAAATATTTCTACTTTGGTCAAGTCCCAATCAGGGTCTTTTGACCAGTAATTTGTTGCTTCTAAACGAAAGTTTTGAGATGGGGATAATGACGATTCAAGGTCGGCCTTGGTAAAAGTATTTTCGTCAAAATCCCTCTTAATGTCAGCTCTTAATTTTTCTATATGGTTCACGGTTTCAATTTAATGGCATACAACGAGCAGGGCTTTATGCAGGTTGGGAATTAGTATTCCGCCTGCCCATAACCACTGCTGATTGAAAATATGTTGATGAAGGTAAGTACAAAAGCTAATAATTATTCGGTTGCAGGAATTGAAGCTGGAATTAGCTAATAGCTGAAGCTACAAGGTCAAGCACAACTTACGTAAAACGCAGTTTAAGCGGCTTGGAAAAGTCAATCATCGTCAGGTCTCTTTTTCCAAATACCAAGTTTGTTTTGTTCTGCAAACGTCTCTGCCATTTTTATTTGCTCAATAAAATTTTCGTAGACTTTCTTGTCTACATGAACGATTATATTTGGCTTAGGCATGCCTTTATAGATCTTTTTCATTTCTTTTGACATCTCATCGTATGTTTCAGGTCTCATCATTGTCCCGCCAGGGAAACAACCATTTTTTATTAAGTAGTTATTTATTGTGTCTTTGCCATCAACTAGCCAACAATAAGTCATTTTTGAATCTGGATAATCAGTCATAGTAGGTCCGTGTGTTGCAATAGAAATAACTTTTGCATGTGGATGTTGTGTCAACCAAACTTTTATCAAACTGTCTGAATTGTCAGAGCGGAGTGTCCTAAAATACCCAGTGCCAAGTAAGCAATAAATGTGCAAGCTGTCATTCTTGTTCTCTCCAAATATTGAAGAAAAGGTCAAGTCAGTTACCAATATTTCCTCCGCTTTCTTTTGTCCAGTACAGCTTTGTAATAAAAAGCCGAAGAGAAATGTCAAAAGTATTAGGGAATGTCGCATGTTAGATATTACTTGCTGCTTACGATTGGGGCTTTGCGTTCGTGGCGGGCCCGGGGAACAAAAGCCCGGCCTTTGTACTAAAGTTAAATAGAATTACTACAAATCAGTCCTACAGCGCAGACACCGTGACGCAAAATGTACTGATTAGTGGCTTCATGCAGCTTTTGAGTCGTATGATTTTATCGCATTCAAACTGTCCTTTTTGGATCGCAGCTCTTCCTCAAGGTCGAAATCGTCTTGAAGGCCCAACCAAAATTTGGCGGAGTTTTTAAAATATTTGGACAGTCGCAAAGCTGTATCCGCGGTAATGCGACGGTTCCCTTTCAGTATTTCAGAAATACGGGTTTGCGGAATCTCTATATCCTTTGACAGTTTATAGGCTGAGATACCCAAGGGTTTCAGGAATTCTTCCAGCAATACTTCACCAGGATGAATATTATCTAATTGTGCCATAAACTACATTTTAATGATAGTCAACAATTTTTACTTCAAAAGCATTACCGGATTCCCATTTGAATATAATTCGCCACTGGTCGTTGATCCGGATACTATAAAATGGCTTTAGCTTCCCAGAAAGCTTCTCCAAACGGTTTGCCGGGGGTATTTTTAAATCAATCAAATTCAATGAGTTATTCAGCATCCTCAGCTTTCTACGTCCTGACTGCTGCACTTCATTAGGCAAGCCCTTGACTCTCATTCCATGCCATACTTTTTCTGTTTCCCCATTCCCAAACGAGAGTATCATAGTAACGCATTACGTTAGTAACGTCAAAAGTAAGTATTTTTTTTGATTTCCAAAAATTAGCGGGTTTCTAAAATGGTACCTGGTGGAAAGGGCTTGGTGATGTGGTGGTATTCCGTGATTGGTCAGCCCGGACAGCAGATGATGAGGGTACGGGACGATGGAAAAACAGGGAAACAGGCGTTGATAGCAGTATGTAACAAATTGTTGAAACAGGTATTTGCAGTAGCAAAAAACAACAGTCTGTATCAACCTAATTACTGTTCAGCTAACCCATAAAAAAGTTTGCTTTTTGCTTGGTTTTTTTCACAGTTCATGTTAGCTACCGTTTTTCTTTTCAAGTATTAAGTTTTTTTCGTTGTCATAAAACTCATACTGATATTTGCAATCCAACCTGTCAAATAAGTTGTTAAGTAGAGCAATATAGTCTGAGTTAAAAAGAACTCTACCGCTAAGTAAAGGTTGCTCGTTATCTCCCTCAAGCGAAAATTCACTCCAAGCATTTTCAATTTCAAAGTCTGTCCAACTTGATTTACGAATTGTCCAACCATTTTGTGTAAATAGTTCTTTCAATTTGTCTTTGTTGGTATTTTCAAAATACGCATAAAAATTGTTTCCCTCTGGAATTTCTATGTCGTGGCGCTGGTAAATTATTGTAAAATCTGTTGCAAAGGCTGGGTGAATTATTCTACTGTCCCAATTTTTTGGAATTGAAGGAAATATATGTTTTGTCGTTTCTACGAACTGATACCACCCTGGGGTTTCTTCTGAAATTGTTGTCCGCTGATTATTAAATACAATGTCAATGCAAACGTTGTCTGTGGTCAATAGGTCTTGCCTGTAAGCAACTATTCGGTTAATGTCAGCCCACTTAATTTTTTGCTGCTCTGATTTGATTTTAAAGATGAAGCCATCGTCCTCATATTCAAATTTTCCCAAGTCATTAAATTTTACGTCAAATGCTTTTTTACTTTCGTCAGAAATCTGTGAAAGATTACTTGTTTTCTCAGATGAAAAAAAGTTCAATATTTTTTTGAGGATTGTCAAATAAAATGGTAGCTAACGGCCAGGGCTTTCTGCTGTGCTGATATTCCGTGATTCGTCAGCCCGAACCGGGGCTGAGCAAAGTTAATGCTATATTCTATTGCTTGGCTTACTTGTCCCGGCTATCCGGGATTCGTTCAGCCCGGACTGCAAATGATAAGCGAACGGAACGATCAGTATATACCTGTCCCATTTATGCGGGATTCTTCAGCCAGTATAGCAGAAAGCAACTATGTAAAAGCGGTAACTTGAAGTATCATTTATTAACCTGCAGCACA
>CAZSGD010000016.1:0-57511 GCA_964606155.1 uncultured Chitinophaga sp.
GGGGAACAATAGAACAGAAGAACAGAGGAACAATAGAACAGAAGAACAGAGGAACAATAGAACAGAAGAACAGAGGAATGGTGACCTAATTGATCAATTGTTTTCCAATAGTTAACAGGTCTGGGTTATTAACAGATGTAGTACAGAAACGGGTTCATTTCTTCCATCCCTATAATCATCGCTGGCTGGCGATCAGCAGGTTCAGGTCGGTATATTTCAGGTCGAAGCGCTGACTGAGGTAAAAATTAGTGAGCGAACCCTTGAAAAGGTAAATACCACCGCGCAGATGGAGTTTATGCCATACCAGTTTCTCAAAGCCGCCTTCTTCTGCCGCTTCCAGCAATAAGGGCATGATCACATTACTGATTGCCTGGGAGGCCGTGCGGGCAAAACCGGAAGGGATATTAGGTACGCAATAATGTATGACCCCGTATTTCATAAAAATGGGATGTTCATGCGAAGTGATCTCTGAAGTTTCAAAACAACCCCCGCGGTCAATACTTACATCAATGATCACTGAACCGGGGCGCATATTACTCACCATTTCCTCTGTTACCACCATGGGTGTTCTTCCTGTTTGTGAACCCAGGGCCCCCACGGCCACTTCACAGGTTTTGAGCTGCTTGGCCAGCATACGCGGCTCAATAACCGAGGTCCATAAACGATGACCAATATTATTCTGTAATCTTTTTAAACGATATACGCTGTTATCAAATACTTTCACCGATGCTCCCAATGCCAGGGCAGCCCTGGCAGCATATTCTCCCACGATACCGGCACCGATGATAATAACTTTAGTGGGAGCAATTCCGGATATACCACCCAGCAGCACCCCTTTGCCATGGTTAGCCGAACCCAGGTATTGACCAGCTATGAGCATCACCGCACTACCGGCGATTTCACTCATACTGCGAACAATAGGGTAAGAATCACTATCGTCCTTGAGGTTTTCAAAGGAGATAGCCGTGATCTTCTTCTCCATCATCTTTTCCAGTATCTCTGCTTTTAAAACGGAAAGGTGTATGGGGGAAATGATGATCTGCTGTAGCTGCAATAACGGGAGGTCTTCATCGATCACCGGTGCACTCTTTACCAGGATCGGCGCTTTAAATACATCTTCCCTGGAATAAACGATCCTGGCCCCGGCTTCACTATAATCCTTATCCCTGAAATGTGAGGCTTCTCCTGCATTGTGTTCGATCATCACCTGGTGACCATTGCTGATCAATACGCTCACCGCATCGGGGGTAAGGGCCACGCGGTTTTCCTGGAAAGCGATCTCTTTGGGGATTCCTATCATCATCCCTTCCGTACGCGGCTTAATGTCCAGTGTTTCTTCTAAGGTTTCGTAGCTGAAAGATGTGCTTATTTTGGGCTTCTGCTGGCTCATTGGTGCGTTGATCGTTAATTGATTTTACCGTCAGGATAGGGTTAATAAAAGGTGAATCAAATGTACCTAAATATTAGCGATTTTGAGCCTTCTTGTTATGGAATCAACCAGTTCTAAATGAACATGAACAGTGTCTTCCGGGAATATCCCCGGGGCTTTTTCGGGCCATTCCACCAGGCAGGTATAACCGCTATACAGGCAATCTTCCACACCGGCCTGTATCGCCTCCGCTTCGTCTTTTAACCGGTAGAGGTCAATATGAAAAATGGGCCGCTTTGTCCCCTCACAGGAATACTCATATTCATTGATAATCGAAAAAGTGGGGCTGCCAATAATATCTTTCACCTGCTTTGCCTCACATAAGGCATGTATAAAAGTGGTCTTTCCTGCCCCCATCTGTCCATGAAAGGCAAAAACATGTTTGTCGCCCGTTGCTTCCCAGAATTCTTTTGCAACCTTGTTGATATTATCCAGCGGGAACTGCCATTCCATGCGGCAAATTTAGCAGGATATACAACCATGTTGTAAACATATTTCCCTTATCGCAAAAATGCATTTTCAGGTTTGGGTAAATTTGCAGTATGGAAAAGGTCCAATGGAAAGTAGAAGGAATGGATTGCAACACCTGTGCTCTTAACATTCATAAATACCTGGAAAAGCAAGGGGTGAAGAATGTGAAAGTGAATTTTGCCACAGGAGATGTGATATTTGATGCCAGCGAAACTGTTTCCAAAGAGAAGTTGAGCAATGGTATTAAAGACCTGGGTTATGAAGTGAAGGAAGATGACCTGGCGGCCAATCGTCACCACGCTGAAACAGGCAGGCGGTTTCTCTCCACACACCTTCAACGTTTTTGGACCTGCCTTCCCTTTACCCTCCTGCTCACCCTGCACATGATACCCGGCCTGCACATACACTGGCTGATGAACCATTGGGTACAATTGGCACTGACCATTCCGGTTTATGTAGTGGGTATGAGTTTTTTTGGCCTGAGTGCCTGGAAAAGTATCCGGAACCGAATGCCCAATATGAATGTGCTGATCGCTGTGGGCGCCACCGCTGCATTCGTGTATAGTTTATACGGGTCGTTAACCGGGCAGGCCCATGAATACATGTTTTACGAAACAGCCGCAACTATCATTACGCTGGTTTTCTTAGGTAATTACCTGGAAGAAGCTTCCATTCATTCCACACAAAGGGAATTGAACAAACTGGCCAAATCACAAAAAGTGATGGCCAATATGATCGCATTTGATGATGAGCATAAAGAGCAGGTATTCCCGGTAGAGAATACTGTACTGCGGGTGGGCGACCTGGTGCTCATAAAAAGCGGGGAACAGGTTCCTATTGACTGTAAAATACTCTGGGGTGAAGCACATGTGAATGAAGCCATCATTACGGGTGAAAGTGTACCGGTGCGCAAAACAGCAAAAGATAAATTGATCGGCGGCAGTGTTATCAGTGATGGAACGGTAAAGGCGCAGGTAACGGCCGTGGGCAATGATACTATCCTTTCGGGCATCATCAATATGGTGAAACAGGCACAAGGTGAAAAACCACCTGTGCAGCAACTTGCGGATAAGATCAGCGCCGTATTTATACCCATCGTGTTAGGGATCGCCATTCTTACGCTTATCATTAGCTGGATCGTTTTACAGGATTTCACCCCCGCCCTGATGAGAAGTATTGCTGTACTGGTGATCGCTTGTCCCTGTGCCATGGGCCTGGCCACACCGGCGGCCATCGCCGTAGGATTGGGAAGGGCCGCAAAAACAGGTATCCTTTTCCGTAATGCCACCAGCCTCGAAACATTTAAAGATATCCGGCAGGTGGTGTTTGATAAAACCGGCACCCTGACAACAGGAAAATTCATTGTTTCCGGTTACCATCCACTTGCATTACCGGATGAAGAGTTTAGGAAAGCTGTTTATAGCCTTGAAAAATATTCTAATCACCCCATTGCCAAAGCCATTACAACAGAATGGAAACAAAAGGAAGAAATAAGATGGAAAAAGATCGATGAAGTGAAAGGATGGGGCATGAAGGCAGAGGACATGGAAGGCAATACCTGGTGGGCGGGTTCCTACCGGGTGGCGGAAAAACTAACCAGCGATGAATTGCATAATGTATATATCACCAAAAATGATATACTCATGGGGTGGATCGATGTAAAAGATGAGATCAGGGCTGAAGCGAAACAGGTAATTGAATATTTGCACAGTAAAAGCATTGAAACGATCTTATTAAGCGGCGACAGGAAAGCAAAATGTGATGAATTAGCCTCACAATTAGGCATACATACGGTTATTTCGGAACAAACACCGGAACAAAAGCTCGATTGGATCTCCCGGTTAAATGCAAAAGCCCCTACCGCCATGGTGGGTGATGGCATCAATGATGCTCCTGCCCTGGCCAAAGCCACGATCGGGGTATCCATGAATGATGCTTCTCAAATTGCGGTACAGTCAGCCCAGGTAATATTGATGAATCATGGTTTAAAGAATTTACCCACTGCATTGGGGCTGGGAAAACACACCTATCTAACTATAAAGCAAAATCTGTTCTGGGCATTTGCCTACAATATCGTAGCCATTCCTGTGGCAGCATTTGGGTTCCTTACTCCTACTTTCGGCGCCCTGGTAATGGGAATGAGCGATGTGGTGCTGGCTATCAATTCTGTGAGATTATTTGTGAAAAAGGTGATTTGATCGTGCGTCCTGAAACAGGAATCGGGAGTCGTAACCTGCTATTCGCAATTTCCTTAGTTTAGTGGAAATTTAATCGATGTTCCTTGAGTTAGCACACACAAAATTAGATGTGTTCCGGGTTGCGGGAGAGTTTGTGCTGCCTTGTTATAAAGAAACCAAATCCTTCCCTTCAGAAGAAAAGTTTGGAATAATTTCCCAAAAAAGAAAAGCAGCACTATCTGTTCACCTTCATGTAGCTGAGGGCTGCCCGCGGAAGTCATGGGCTGAAAGAAAACAGTTTTATGAAATAGCAGGAGGAACTTTTGACCGAAGTTGATACAGCTATGGATATTGCAGCGGCGTTGGGTTATACATCAAAAGAAAACCTGCCACCTCTGGGTGTTTTGATAGTAAGGAATTTTCGGCTCATCTTAAAAATGATAGCTTGATCATGGACGGCACGGCTCACGATTCACGACGCAGGATTCACGATTCCCTCAAACAATATTGGGGCTTTGCTTCATTTCGGCCGATGCAGGAAGATATCATACAATCTGTACTATCTGGAAATGACACATTAGCACTCATGCCAACAGGCGGGGGAAAATCTCTTTGCTACCAGGTACCGGCAATGGTCATGGACGGTCTTTGCTTAGTTATCTCACCGCTTATTGCCCTGATGAAAGACCAGGTGGAGAACCTGCGTAAAAAAAATATCACTGCTTTTTCCATTCATTCCGGAATGGGCCGCCAGGAAGTGGTGAATACATTAAAAGTGGCGGGTGAAAGCAATTGCAAGTTCCTGTATGTTTCACCCGAGCGGCTGGAAACAGCTTTATTCAAAGAATACCTGCCTGGCCTGGGCGTCTGTTTAATGGCTGTGGATGAAGCGCATTGTATCTCGCAATGGGGATATGATTTCCGCCCACCGTATTTGCGCATTGCCGCACTGAGGGATGAATTACCCCATGTTCCTGTGCTGGCACTAACGGCATCGGCTACCCCGGATGTACAAAAAGATATTTGTGAAAAATTACGGTTCAGCGGTCATCAGGTATTTCGCCAGTCCTTTGAACGGCCTGCTCTTTCCTACAGTATTTTTAATGAAGATTCCAAGATCAATAAGCTGATAGAAATACTTAAAAAAGTACCGGGCCCGGCGATCGTTTATTGCAAAAGCCGGAAAAGAACAAAAGAGATCAGTGATGTACTTCGGCTTCAACAAATTCCTTCCGATCATTATCATGCAGGATTGACGACGGAGGAAAGAAATAAAAAACAGGAGGCCTGGCTATACAATAAAACAAGAGTGATTGTTTGCACCAATGCGTTTGGTATGGGCATCGACAAACCGGATGTACGCACCGTCATCCATGCAGATGTTCCGGATTGCCTGGAGAATTATTACCAGGAAGCGGGAAGGGCCGGAAGGGATAATAAGATCGCTTATGCTGTTCTGTTATATGATGAGAGGGACCTGCAAGAATTGGAAGAAATGGCCGCCCTTCGTTTTCCTTCGCTGGAAGATATCCGACAGGTGTACCAGGCTGTGGCCAACTACCTGCAAATACCCACCGGCTCAGGCGAGGGAGAATTTTATCCTTTTGACATTACCGATTTCTTAAAAAAGTTCAGGCTCACCAGTCACAGCACCTTGTATTCATTAAAAGCATTGGAGCAGGAAGGATGGCTGGCATTTAACGAACAGGTGTTTATCCCCGCAGCTGTGGTATTTTCCACAAATAAAGAATATCTCTATGCCTTTGAAAAAGAACATCCCGGCCTTGAGCCTCTTATAAAGTCGTTGCTCCGTGCCTATGATGGAATTTTTGACCAATCCTCTTTCATTTCAGAAAAAATGCTGGCTGGTTTCCTGAAAAAAGATGTGGAAGCAGTAAAAAAACAACTTTTCCAGTTACATGCTGCCGGCATTATTGATTACCGCCCGCAGAAAGATACACCGCAATTATTGTTGCTTCGCCAGCGTACCAGGGCAGAAGATATCACGATCGATATGGTGGCTTATCATAAACGAAAAGAACAGTTTCAGCGCCGAATGAAACAGATGGTACAGTATGTAAAAGATGAGGCACAATGCCGCAGCCGGATGATCGGGTCTTATTTTGGCGATAATCAAATACGTTCCTGTGGTATCTGCGACAATTGCCTCCGGCAAAAAGCGACCCGTCTTTCCAAAGAAGAATTTGATGCCTTACATCATCGCATTATCAATATGGTGAAATATGAACCCCTTCCTGCACGAGAGTTATTATTGAAACTTACCGGAGTGAGAAAAGAAAAAGCCTGGAAAGTGCTGGAATTTTTACAGGCAGAAGACAAGATTGAAATGAATGATTCTGGTTTCATCCGGCTCAAGTAATAACCCCTTTCCGGATATTTTTTATTTCAACTAATCGAACGGGTTGGGGATCCGCCTCCACAGCGCTGATGAATACGTTTAAAATTTGACCGATGGTAACCAGTGCCTTATTCCTTGCCTGTGCCCTCCAGGAGGGGACCAATTCAGCTATTCCATAAAAAGGCAATAAAATAACCGGCCAATAGTGCCCCGGTCCCAGCACATACCAGGGGCGGATGAATGTACAATTTAACCCTTTGTTTTTGCAATAAGCTTCTCCTTCGGCCCTCACGGATTGGTAGGCGGCCATGAGTTTGGATGGCGACATAGCCACACTCACATAAATAAAATGCGAAACACCTGCCATGGCAGCTGCATCGGCGGAAGCTTTTACACTACGAAGATCAATTTCACGGAATTCTTTTGCCTTTTTAGGAGAAGGATGTGCCACACCCAATAGCTGAATAAATATACACCCGGGTGGAATGGAAGAATGAAATGAAGCCGGATCAAATGCATCAGCAATTACTGATGCTGCTCCTGCTGGTACTTTATGTTCACTGCCCCTCCTGGTTAATACAAAAACCTTGTATCCCTTTTCCAGCAATAGCCTGGTCAGCCGCCTGCCGATATAGCCTGTTCCCCCGGTAATGAAAACTTGTCCCATAATGATGAAGTGGATACAAATACGCAATAGTTTTCCGGGCAGATTTTATTTTTAGAACAGGCTTTTGCGCCGGCTACGGCCTCCCAGGCCCAGCACACCCAGCAAAGAGCGAATGATAGTATTGCCGGCCGTCCGGGTCATACTCTTCACCGTGGGATCATCAAAGAAGCCTTTTTCTTTCTTCGCTGGTTTCTTTTGTGCCTTTTCCTCTTCCCTTTCCTGCTTTTCTGTTTCTTCTTTTTTAGCGGCATCTTCCAGTTTGCCGGTCAATATTTCGTAAGCGCTTTGGCTGTCGATCACCTGGTTGTATTTGGCAGCGATCTTTGATTTGGCCACAAGTGCATCGATCTCGGTATCTGTAAGGATATCCATACGGCTTTGCGGCGGGCGGATCATACAGTGTGCCAACGGTGTCGGGATCCCTTTTTCATTGAGAATGGTGACCAATGCCTCTCCTGTTCCCAGTTGCGTGATCAGGTCTTCTGTTTTATAGTAATCTGTTTCGGGATAATTCTCGGCCGTTTGCTTGATCACTTTCCTGTCTGCAGCCGTAAATGCTCTCAGGGCATGCTGCACTTTCAGTCCCAATTGCGCCAGCACCGATGCCGGAACATCCATGGGGTTTTGCGTACAGAAGTAGATACCGATACCTTTTGAACGGATCAGTTTGATGATCGTTTCGATCTGTTGCAGCAGGGCATCACTGGCTTCCTGGAAAATAAGATGCGCTTCGTCAATAAACATCACCAGCTTGGGTTTGTCCATATCCCCTTCTTCCGGGCAGGTGGCATAGAGCTCGGCCAGTAACTGCAACATGAACGTAGAAAATAATTTGGGCCGGTCCTGCAGGTCGGTTACCCGCACCACCGAGATCATTCCCCTGCCATCATCGCTGATACGCATCAGGTCTTCCACTTCAAAACTTTTTTCACCAAAAAAAACATCAGCACCCTGTTGCTGCAGTTCGATCACTTTGCGCAGGATGGTACCCGTGGAAGTGGTGGATATTTTACCGTATGTTTTTTCCAGTTCTGCCTTGCCTTCATCACTTACATATTGCAATACTTTGATAAAATCTTTCAGGTCCAGCAGGGGTAGTTTGGCGTCGTCACAATATTTGAAGATCATGGCCACAAACCCGCCCTGCGTATCATTTAAGCCTAATATCTTGGAAAGAAGAACAGGACCAAACTCACTAACGGTGGCCCTTAAACGAGCTCCTTTTTGATTGCTGAGGGTGAGCAGGTCCACCGGGTAAGCAGTGGGCTTAAATTCAATTGCCAGTTTCTGGCTTCTTTCAGTGATCTTATCATTTACAGTACCCGCGGCGGCAATACCGCTCAGGTCGCCTTTGATATCCATCATCAGCACGGGGATGCTGGCATCGCTGAGTGATTCGGCCAATACCTGCAGGGTTTTTGTTTTACCCGTACCGGTGGCCCCGGCAATCAATCCATGGCGGTTCAGGGTTTTCATCGGCACCAGTATGTCAGCGCCGCTCACCAGGTTGCCATCCAGCATGGCCCCACCTATTTTAAAAGATTCGCCTTTGAAACTATACCCTGTTTTGATGGTCTCTAAAAACTTTGCACTGTCCGCCATGTGATAATTTTTAGGAAAGATAGTAAGAAAATTGTCGCATGCCGGCCCGTCTAAAAAGCAGAAACAGGGAGGGAACTCAATATTTAATAGAAGTGAGTAGCAAACTCTTTTGTTGTTTATAACTCCTCTTCCCTTTCCAGCATCAGGATTGCGCTCTGTGGTACGATGAAATATTTTTCATTCTCATACATGACTTCTGTGGCGCCGCTCAGGAGAAATATCGCCAGGTCCCCTTCTTTTGCCTGCAGGGGAACATATTTCACTTTTTCCTCCTCTGCCTTCCAGGGTTCATCTTCCACCGGCATCGGAATAGCATAGCCCGGCCCCGTTTTGATCACATATCCCTGCTGCACTTTCTCTCTTTCCTGCACGCCGGGGGGCAGGTAGAGCCCGCTGGCCGTCCGCTCATCCGGTTTGGTGGGTTTGATCAGCAGACGGTCGCCTATTACGATCAGTTTTTTTAAACGGTTGTCGGGTGTGATATGCATGGCACAGTTTTTTATTATTACTCTTACAAAAGTAGAAAGCAAAGGGTTTGAAAGGCCTGTGTTTTAACAAAATATTCAACCGGTATTCTTTAACCCCCGAAATGCTTTACCTTTATTTGTCACCAATATAAAACCACTAGAAATGGAAGCAAAGAAACCTAAAGTTCTATTATGTGAAGATGATCCGAATCTTGGAAGTGTATTGAAAAATTACCTGGAACTGAATGATTATGATGTTACGCTGGAAAGAGATGGTCGCCTGGGACTGGCCGCTTTTCAGCGTGAAAAGTTTGAGCTCTGCCTGCTGGATGTGATGATGCCCAATATGGATGGATTTACCTTAGCAGAAGAAATAAGGGATGTGGACCCCGATATCCCCCTGTTTTTCCTGAGTGCCAAAACCATGAAGGAAGATGTGATACAGGGTTACAAGCTGGGTGCGGATGATTATATCACCAAACCGTTTGACAGTGAAGTACTGCTGCTGAAGATCAAAGCGATCCTGAAACGGAATGAAGAGATCAATAAAGAAAGCGAGAACAAGGAATTTGACCTCTCCACCTATCATTTCAACCCTAAACTGCGCCAGTTGATCCATAACGGTGTTACACAAACGCTTTCTCCCAAGGAAAATGAACTCCTGAAAATGCTGGCCGAACACCTGAATGACCTGTTGCCCAGAGAGCAGGCCCTGAAGAAAATATGGGGCAGTGATACGTATTTCAATGGCCGCAGTATGGACGTGTATATCGCCAAGCTAAGAAAATACCTGAAAGATGATCCCAGGATCGAGATCGTGAATATCCATGGCAATGGATTCAGGCTGGTGGTGCAGTAGGTGATATGTTGTAAGTTATAAGTTGTAAGTAATACGATAGGGGTATATAAAGAAGATTTATATACCCTTTTTATTTACCGTACGTTCTAGGAATTAAACAAGGTGCCTGTGCTTCCGGGCTTCGTACGACCGAGGTGGTCATACGCTTTAGCAGTTACTTCTCTTCCTCTTGGCGTACGTTGTATAAATCCTTCCTGGATCAGGAATGGTTCATATACTTCTTCCAGTGTTCCCGCCTCTTCTCCCACTGCGGTGGCAATAGTGGTAATTCCAACGGGCCCACCCTTGAATTTTTCAATAATGGTTTGGAGGATCTTGTTATCCATATCATCCAGGCCAAACTCATCCACATTGAGAGCTTTCAAAGCATGCTGGGTGATACCGATATCAATTTGTCCGTCATTCAGCACTTGTGCAAAATCCCTCACACGGCGCAGCAGGCCGTTGGCAATTCTCGGTGTGCCGCGGCTTCTGCGGGCAATTTCGCCAATCGCATCTTTGGAGATACGGGTGCCCAATATGCCGGCGGATCGCTGGATGATGGAATTCAAAATATCGGCTGTGTAATATTCCAGTCGTGATTTGATACCAAACCGCGAGAGCAATGGCGCGGTCAACAAACCACTCCTGGTGGTGGCACCTATTAAAGTAAAAGGATTGAGATTGATCTGGATACTTCTGGCATTGGGGCCTGTGTCGATCATGATATCGATACGGCAATCTTCCATAGCCGCGTATAAATATTCTTCCACCACGGTACTGAGCCGGTGTATCTCATCAATAAACAATACATCGTTTGCTTCGAGGCTGGTCAGCAATCCTGCCAGGTCACCGGGTTTTTCAATAACCGGGCCGGAGGTTTCTTTGATATTCACTCCCAATTCATTGGCCACTATCCTCGATAGTGTGGTCTTACCCAATCCCGGGGGACCATGAAATAGTACATGGTCCAGTGCCTCGCCCCTGATCCTTGCAGCTTTGATAAATATGCGCAGGTTTTCGATGATCTTTTCCTGCCCGGCAAAATCATTGATCTGCGTGGGGCGGATATTATTTTCAAACTCTTTGTCGGGAGAGCTCAGGAATGCCTTGTCACTGTTCAGGTTGGGGTTAGCCATGTTGTAAATTTAGCAATACAGGGTGGCATGGTTAATAAAATTTTTAATCTCTATATTTGTATATACAATAATAGTTTCCTATCTTTGTATTTCGTGCGCACTTCCGACAGCCGATATTGTAAATGTCTCTATTTTACTGCCAATTCCCTGGCACGTAAGATCGAGAAGCTGGCTTTACAAAGCTGGAGCAGAGTTGACCTTTCTCCCAGTCATGCCTACCTCCTGATGATGGCTATTGAAGAACCGGGTGTACAACCCTCCCTTTTGTCAAAGCATTTGCAGCTGCAGCCAAGTACCGTTACACGTTTAATAGAGAAATTAGAGGAAAAAAAGCTGGTGGTCCGTATCACAGAAGGCAAAACAACCAGCGTGTATCCCACCACCCGGGGAAAGGATATGCTGCCGAAACTGAAAGAATGTTTGGACGATTTTTATGCCAGTTATTCGGGTATTTTAGGCAAAGAAGAAAGTGCAAAGCTTGCACAGAACATCGGTAAGGTAGCCGATAAATTAGTGGTTTAATTTTTTTGACACAATATTTGTATATACAATAATAAAATCAACAGTATGAAAAAATACGTTATTACCGGCTCCACGGGCCACACGAGTAAACCCATTGCAACAGCACTTACAAAGGCAGGTCATGAAGTGGTCGTGATCACCAGCAAGCAGGACCGGGTGAAAGAAATTGAATCCATCGGCGCCAAAGCTGCAGTTGGCAATGTGGAAGATGCTGCGTTCTTAACAAAAGCCTTTGCAGGTGCCGACGCGGTGTACCTGATGATTCCCCCCAATTTCAATCCGGGGGATAACTGGAGAAAATACCAGAATCAAATTGCCGACAATTATATTGCTGCCCTAAAGGCCAATAATATCACTTATGCTGTTTTATTAAGCAGTATTGGTGCACATCTCGGTAATGGTACGGGCCCGATTGATGGGCTGGCAGATTTTGAAAAGAAACTATCTGCATTACCCGCTTTGCATGTAAAGAACCTGCGCCCTTCCTATTTCTATTATAACCTTTTGGGAATGATCCCACTGATAAAAGGCATGAATGTAATGGGGAGTAATTTTGGCAGTGCCGAAGAAAAAATATTATTGACCCATCCGGCAGACATTGCAGAAGTGGCCATTGAAGAGTTGCTGAAACTCGATTTCAAAGGTCAAACAGTAAGATATATTGCCAGCGATGCCAGGTATCCCGATGATATTGCCCGGGTATTGAGTACAGCTGCAGGTAAACCTGGCATTCCCTGGGTTATGTTCAGCGATGAGCAATTTTTCGGCGGTCTTCAACAAGCCGGGTTGCCGAATGTAATAGCGGAGGGTTATACGGAAATGGGCCGCGCCTTCAGGTCTGGCGAATTACAAAAAGATTTCTGGGCACACCCGCCAGCCAGTATGGGAAAAATAAGATTGGAAGATTTTGCAAAGGAATTTGAAGCAGCGTACAAGGCTAACTAAATCACCTATTGATATTAAAGAAATAAAAAGAGGGTGTCTTAAAGAAGGTCACGCTGTTCTGAAGTTTCGGGATTGCCGGAGCGTGTTCACTGATTGATTGTCATATTGAGCCTGTCGAAATATTGACAATCAATCAGGCTTTTGAGACAGCCTCTTTGATTTCATAGGGAACGGATCAGCTCCTGACACTTATGGATACGTGTCTGTCTTTCACTCTGTCTGTTTCAGAGGCATCGGCGGGATATTTGGCATAATCTGATCCATAACCCTCCGCCCCGATGATCTGCATTTTTAGTCCGGCCTGTTCGAAAGCTCCCTTTACGGCAGAAGCCCTCTCACCAGATATTTTCTTGTTCACCACCTCATCGCCGGTTTTATCTGTATACCCGCCTATTTTAAACCTCGCGTCAGGAAACGCTTTTGCTATGGCTATAAGGTTTTCGATCTGTACCCGGCTTTCCCGGGTGATAACTGCACTGCCGGTATTAAAATTCAGGTTATCAAAATCAAACCAAAGGTTCTTTAATGAATCTTCGCCTATTTTTTTCCAGTCGCTTTGCAAAAAACTGACCAGCCTGTCTTCAATGCCTCCCTTATGTGCATTTAATTCAACTCCTCCCGGCAGCATGACTTTTATGCTTTGAGGTTTTTCAGGCGCAGTATCAATTTGCCCGGCTTTAGCTGGCGTTATTACTGCATTTGTTGTATCCTTATTGGCCGCTGAAGCGGACCGATGGGTATTGGAATTTCTATTAAACACCAAAAAAAATAATACTATACTGATAAGCAGAACAGCCAGTGCAAATGAGGCTATCCACTTATTTCGCCTTTTCCGCTCCGGATGGTCCGTCTTGCTGTACATTTCAGATAGTTTTGCTCCGTTTCCATTACGCAGATGACCCATACCCAATGATCCTGCAATATTTCTGAGGTTATCCGGCAGCAAATTCAGGATCGAATTTTTCTGGCTGCCCAGGAAGGAAGAAAAATTTTCCGCATCCAGGTTTTCTTCTTTTGCTTTTTTTCCCAGTACGCCCATAGCAATGGAACTCACCATGCTGAATAATGTGCTTACTGAAAAATTCTTGACACCCGCATACGTGGCTATCGTTGTGATGGTGCCTCCCATTTTATCTCCTAAAAAAATTTTGGCAGTCAGTATCCCTTTATCGAGCATGTTGCCGCCATCGCGAAATATATTCACAAATTGATCCAGGTTGCCCGTTTCATGTTCCTGTAGGGCATTTCGAAGCACTTCACGGGCATCCTCTGCTGTGCCAGATGCTTTGGAAATAATACTGCTTAGAATAACTGGCAGTACACCCGTCAGTGCTTTTTTAATTCCGGGTTCTTTCTCACCCAAATAAGTGCTTGTTTTTAACAAGAGATCGGGGGTAATGTGTTTCTTTACGGCTTCGTAAAAATCAAAAGGCATTGTGCTGGTTTTAATGAAGTAAGCTTTGCTTATCAGCATTAAAACTAAATACCCGGTTGACTCAAAAAATTAATATTCGATAAAGGGGTAAAATGGGAGCATAAGAGCCGGATCAGGACAGTTAGAGAGCCAAATGTCTCTTTGTGAAAAAGCACACACCCCGGGATAATCGCCTTTACAGTCACCGATGTTTTCTATCAATTGAAAGTGCAGATGAGGCGGCCAGCCGCCGTTTTCGGATGGGATCCCAAACTCTCCGATTATATCTCCCTTTTCCACATGATCACCTTCCTGTAACTTTTTTATTGAATTAAGGCTAAGGTGTCCGTATAAGGAATAAAACGTTTTGCCTTCCAGCAGGTGGGTAAGTATCAGGGTGGCCCCGTAGTCACCCGGCGAGTTATTAAAAGCAAAACTATGTACGATACCCTCCAGCGGGGCCATTACATGTGTATATGGTTTTCCCCAGATGTCAATGCCGAGGTGCAATCGCCTGGGTTCATCTTGTTCTCCTGTTGCATCAAATACCCGGCTCATTGCATATACCGTTCTGTGCTCTCCATATCCACCGATACCATATTTTGCCCCGGCCCTTTCAATTTTATCCTGTACATAGGATGCAAATGCCGGAGGGTCATTAAAGAGTTGCGGAGTAAGGTCTTTATTAGTTGCGGATAAATCAAGTGGTAATAACTTATCCCTTGTATTATCAAATGGCACCACCGGAACATACTTGCCCTGATGTGCTTTTAAGTGATCGGTAAGAGATGCCCGGCCCATGGCTTAAAATTAAAAAAAGGCACCCGGTTGAGGGATGCCTTTTATTTTATTTATCCGTATCGTTTATTTAACAATAATGATCGGGAATGTCTTCTCTGATGATCTGTTTCCTGCATCATAGAAGAGTTTGACCATATAGGTTCCTCCCGGCAAATAAGTAAGGTCAACAGGTATTATACGGCCATATACGAGTCCGCTGAATACCTGGGTTCTTACTAACTGGCCTGTTGGTGTCAGCACTTTCATGCCCAGATAATTATACAATGTGCTGTTCATCTTAATATTGAATTGACCATTATTCGGATTTGGATAAACGATTACTGCATCATCGATCAGTAATCTTATCCTTTCAGCACAATCACTTACCACCACTTTTGTCGTATCACTGGTAGTACAACCAGAAGCGTTGGTAAAGGTATAGGTCAGGGTATAAGTACCCACACCTGTTGCCGGGGGTATGAAGTTGAAGCCGGATACACCGGGTCCGGTCCAGCTACCGCCAACTGGTGTACCTACCAGCGGCACCAACGTATCGCTCACGCATATCCTTCTTGTCCACAGGTCTGTGGCAACCACCGTAGCCAGGCCGTTCACGGTTAAAGTGGCAGCGTTGGAGGTAATGGTTTGACCGCAACTGTTGGTGATGATCACACGATACCTGTTATTATTAAGCGTGGTGGCTGCATTGGTAATAGTAAATGAGGCTGTAAAGGATCCGCCTGTTGTGAGGTTGGTCCATGTAGCCCCGGCATCTGTGCTTACCTGCCACTGATAGATATTCGGAGTGGGTGTACCCGCTGCTACCACACTAAATGTGGTATTGGTGCCTGCACAAATGGTGGCATTTGCCGGTTGAGTGGTGATAGTCGGCGGTGTTGATACCACCAGTGTTACGGAGTTCGATGTAACCGCAGGAGTACAAGTACCCGATACGATACAACGATACCGGTAGTTGGTCATGGCGGTGGTTACACTGGTAATAGTAAGACTAGTGGTGGTTACACCGGAATAAAGACCTGTATTCGCCAGGTTAGTCCAGGTGGTACCATTATCTGTACTGATCTGCCACTGGTAGGTAAGACCGGCCCCTGTTGCCGCCAATGTGTAAGTAGCATTAAATCCGGGGCAAATCGGCGCTGCCAGGGATGTTGGCTGCGTGGTGATGGCCGGAAGCTGGTTTACTGTTACAGTAACGTTAGCAGTTGAGCTGCAACTTCCAACGGTGCTGGAGGCTGTATACGTGGTAGTGGTTGTGGGTTTAGCATATACGGTATTTACAGGTGTTCCTGCGGTATACGCTATTGTTGCACCAGCGTCAGTAAATAATCCTGTAACAGGACTAAATGTAACGGGGCCGGGTACTTCAAAACTGATGCTCCAGGATGAAATAGATCCCACATCAAGGCCCGCATCATCTACTATGTACAGGTTCCAGGTACCATTCATATTTCCAGTAAAAGAAGATAGTGTTGGCGTGGCCTGTGTCAATGAGCCGGGACCAGGTGCTGGCCAGTTATCGGGAGTGGTAATATTGGTGGGCCGGTATGTACCAGAAGGAGATCCTGTAGCGATCAGGCCTGGGGCGGCATCGTTCAGTACATAATTTCTTCCGGGTGCTGCGAAGGCGGCTGTACCACCTGCATCAGACATAAGGATCACATTTGTACCTGTAGGTGATTGTAATACGATATCAATGTCTGAAGGGAATGTATGTACAATACCATTAAGTGTAACAGACCTGAGAATTATACCTGAAGTTGGCAGTCCGCTTACTGTCAAAGTTGAAGGATAAGGGTTAGCCGGTGCACCTGTTGCCGCTCCGGTTCCTGTTCCGGGAATGGTAATTGTTCCGGATGCTGTAAATGTTTGCAGAACGCCGGGTGCAACACCAGCTGTTATTTGCTGGGTTTGACCTGCACAAATAACAGGGGCCGTTGGAGCAAGCGTGATCACAGGTGTGGGGTTCACTGTTACAGTAACTGGTGTAATTACAGAGCATCCCAATACATCTGTGGATGTGAAGTTGAATGTATGCGTACCTGCGGGAAGGTTGGTTACATTGAATGCGCCAGTTGAGTTATTAGGCCCAGAGTTAGTAACAGGCCCGATGGTGCCAGGACCAGACAATGAATGGGTGTAGTTACCCGCTGTGGGTCCGATAATGGCCCAATCAGTAAGCACACCAATATCACCACCAGCGAGGTCGGCAATATTCAATGTCCATGTACCGGCCCCTGAACAGGGGAATGTAATTCCGGTCCAGTTTTGAGCTGCACCTCCGGCATCAGACGGTCTGTATGTACCAGCTGGTACAATTCCACCTACTGTAGTTTCAGGGATTACGCCGGCACCGGCAATATCAAAAATGTATACTGCAGGTGGTGGAGCTGGCGGAGAACCGGCGGCTGAAGTTCCCAGGTTATCGCCATTTCCAAAAGTACCGGCTGGCACACCTGGCCTGTCAAACAGGAAGGTGGTACCGCATGGGCTTGTGAGTGTGAAACGAAGATCGCCAACAAAGCTATGGCCCATATTTATTCTTACTCTTAAGCTACCGGCATTTGGAATAGTTGTGGCAGGCACGGTTAGGTTAGTGCTGATACCTGCCGGAGAATTATCCGGAACAGCCAGATTAATTGTTCCGGAGGATACCAGGGTACCTATACCAGCCGTAATGGTACCGCCGGTTACAGTACCTGTAATGGTGGTACTGCCGGGAGAACATACGGTGGCCGGGTTAGCTACTACAGAAGTGTGCTGAGGTCTGCTCACATTGACAGTAAATTCAGATGTGGTGGCAGACAACCCGCTTATTGTACAGGTTACACGGCATACATAATAAGTTGTTGCGGTAGCATTGAATGCATAAGTATTGTTGGTGGCGCCGGCTATATCTGTATAAGGGCCGCCGGCTGTTGCTGAAGACCGCCACTGGAAGGTGATACCTGCACCGGCGGAATATCCGCTTAATGTAAGTGTGCCGGTGGCAGGGGAACATAGTGTACCGGCTGGTCCTGAGATCAATCCCGGAGAAGGAACACCGGAACAAGGGGCAGGAGGTGTCCAGGTAAAGGTCAGTCCGGAAGCCGGAGGAGTAACAGCGATTGTTGTTGTTGCATTTTGTAATCCCTGCGTATTAGCGGTACCGGCTGTGCTGGTATTCCAGTTATGAGGAACAGTCGTTTGCCGGTTAATAAAATCGGTAGCTGTTGTTCCGCCCAAACCCACATGGTTAACGGTGGAAGTGGTGGTGGTGTTATTCAGTACAATGGTTCCATAAACTACCTGCACTGTATTAGTGGTTTCGTTGAGTATTATTTGAAAATTAAGATTATCACCTGTACCGGGAGTACTAAATCTTTTATAGCCCAGCCATTGTATCACACATTGTCTGTTTGGTGCGGATCCAATTGTTTCCAAACGAAGCGATGCTCCGGCTTGTGCCTGTATATCACGGCCGATACCTGCTATCCTGCTTCTGAAAACGGCAGTACTGTGTGCAACTGTGGAGGACAAAGGTGTGTAGGCACTTGAAGAACCGTTATCAACGCCAGGTGTTGAAGTGGATTGTCCCAGGGATATCCATCCGTTATTATTAATGGCGATCCTGTCAAAAGTTACCGTATTAAAAACAAAATTGAACCCTATGGGAAAACCGGGCCCGGTAATGGCGGTTCCGCCAAGCGGAACGGCAGGGTCCACAAATCGCTGGTCGTCTGAAGTAGTACTACCCAGTAAAACTCCCCCTGCTATTGGTGTGAAAACTCCTGAACTCTGACTAAATGCATAACCGCTGACTTGTGCCTTCAATACATAAGGTGCCACAAATAAAATAGCGGTTAGAAGAAAAGCGTAATACTTTCTCATAAGCGACGTTTGGTTAAGTAGATTCGGCCCCGCAGGATGCGGGTTTTATGTGGGAAAGTTAGCATTTTTTTTAACTGTGCCAAGTTTTGCCGGGAAAATATTAAGGCTCCGTTTTCGTTAGTAAAAATAAACTCTGTTCACCCGCATGAACCTGCAATTTTCATCTATTTATAATCGGTTTTTCAAGGCAGTTTGTATCCTTTTTTTGCTGGCAGGCCCTGCCTCCGCGCAAATGATCACCGGCGTTTGGCATGGTAAAATAAACCGCCAGAAAGTAGAGGTCAAGATCGTGCTGAATGGCGACAGCCTCACCGGTACTTCGTATTATTACGAGTCGGCCAACAATTACAGGAGATATAGTATAAAGGGGTATTTTGATCCTAATACCAACAGTGCCGTATGGTGGGATGATCAACTGCTGGATGAAAAATCGGGCCGTTACAGCATTTCCACTCCCGGCAAAATACCCATGTTGTCAAGGGCCGATTTTAACTGCCCTGGCGATGGCCGCATGATGCTGGATGGCAATGCAGCCAAAAAAGAAAATGATACCCGAAACGTGGGTGATGTACACCTGGATAAAGAAGGCGACACAGAGTTTGAAGACGAGTGGGATTTTGTGATCGACAACTATATTACCGGCGCCAACGACCCTGATATTATTGATAGTGTGGCTGCTATTACGGCCAGGCCTGTGGTGATACCTGAAGAAGAACCAACAGAACAGGCCCCTCCGGTCCAACGTCCTGTTGTCAACAATAAACCTGTTATAAAAGAAGAAATGAAACCGGCTGATAAGCCGGTTGTTATCGCTCCCATGGCCAGTATTGAACAAAAATTTATGGCCCGGAAAAAAGAGTTTATTAAAGAGATACCTGTTTCGGGTGATTCGATAGAGTTACGATTTTATGACAACGCGGAAATAGACGGCGATTCCATTTCACTGTTCCTGAATGGTACTCTCCTGTTCCAGCATATCAAATTAACAGGAAATGCCTATATCATCAAACTGCCGGTAAGCGATATGGGTGCCAGTAATGAATTGACGATGGTGGCCGAAAACCTTGGAGCTATTCCTCCCAACACTTCTTATATGGTGGCCATTGTTAATGGAAAAAGACATGATGCCTATCTCACCAGTACCGAAGGAAGCAGTGCGGTCATCCGGTTCACTAAAAATATCCCATAAAACACATTGCCCCCCGGTTATCCGGAGGGCAATGAAGGAAATGATCTGAAGGGCCTTCTATCTGTAGATCATAATACTTACTCCTTTACTGCTGAACGGTGAACCCTCATTACTGTACACATACAAATGATAAGTACCAGCAGGAACTTTTGAAATATCCATTCCGAGCACACTTCCGTAAGTAACTCCGCTGAATGATTGAGTTTTGAGCAGTTGGCCTTTGCTATTGAATACTTTCACTCCAATTTGAGTATATAAATCCGTATTGATCCGGATATTGAATACACCGCTGTTCGGGTTGGGATAAACGATCACAGCAGGGTAGCTGCTCAGCAGGATGTGACGCTCTGCACACTCATTTACAAGAACAGGTACAGAATGTGCCGTTACGCAACCTGCTGCGGTAACAGTATACGTGATAGTTACAGCCCCTACGCCAGCCACAGCAGGAGTAAAGGTGGTTCCCTGTACCCCTGTTCCGCTCCATACCCCGCCACTAACAGGACCATTCAATGTGACAGGCTGATCAGATAAGCAAACAACGGCTGGTACGGTATTAGCCAATGAAAATACTGGCAGTGGATTTACCGTCAATATTCCTGCATTGGAAGTAACGGGGCCGCAGGCACCTGTTACCACGCAACGGTACCGGTAACCGTTTTGGCCCAATACAACAGATGCTACATTATAAGTAGTGCCTGTGGCGCCGGCAATATCAGTCCAGGTGGTTCCGCCATTGGTACTGATCTGCCATTGATATCCGGATGCTGTTCCTGTTATCGTTATTGCAAAACTTGTACTTACTCCTTCACATACTGCCACATCGGCCGGCTGACTGGTAACGGATACCGGAACCGATATGGTTAATGTAGCCGAATTTGAATTAACAGGCCCGGTACAGCTGCCGAGTACACAGCGATACTGGTAACCTGTCATGGCTGCTGTGGTGCCGGTAATAGTTAATGTGGCAGTAGTGGCGCCTGAATAGGGCGCTGTATTCGTTACATCCACAAATCCACTTCCTGTATTTACCTGCCATTGATAAGAAGAGATACCTGTTCCTGCAACGGTGAAGGTGGTATTGACACCCGAGCAAACTGTTGCATTGGATGGTTGTGTGGTTATGGTCGCATTAGCACTCACATTCAATACGGCGCTGCCGGAATTAAATGCCGGTGTACATGCATTACTCAAAACGCAACGATACAGGTAGCCATTCATCCCTGCTGTCATATTGGTGATGGTCAATGTTGCAGTAGTGGCCCCTGAATAAGGTGGTGCATTGGCTATATCCGCAAAACCACTTCCTGTATTCACCTGCCATTGATAAACTGGCGTTGTTCCGGTAACGGTTACGCTGAACGAACTGTTTCCGCCTGCACATCCATTTACTGTTGCAGGTTGTGCAGTGATGGCCAGCGGTACACATACCGGTGCTGCATTCAGTATTCTTGTAATTGTATCAGAGAATGACTGGCGCACATTGGAAGCATTGAACAGGTTCGATCTCATTTGCACAGCTGGTTCAGAATATAAGACAATATCATCCACCCACCATCCTGCTGTACCTGAAGGGGGACCCGTGTTATTATCAGATGCAAAACGGAAACGGATCCTGATATTTTGTCCTGCAAAAGAGGATAAGTTCACCACACTTTCAATAAATCCGGCCCCATCGCTGGTACCGGTAAAAGCTGCTCTGCCCACCAGGTTGCTGCCCGTTCCCAGGGAGCCATTATATCCATTTTTAATAAATCTTGATGCGCCCACATCGGCCCAGGAGGCGCCATTATTAGTGCTGATCTCCACCACACCTCCATCCCAACCTGCTTCAGTATTGTACTTATGCATAAAACTGAGGGTAGTATAATTGGAAACCGTATTGGGCGACAAAGTATATTGTGAAGTTGTGGCCAGTTGAAGGTCTGTTTGCTGAGTGGTGGAATTGGGTGCAAAGAACGAATTCGGTGCACTATTGGCCACGGTGGTGGATACTGACCATACCACTGCATTAGACGATGTGGCTGTCCATGTGGCAGGTATGGTGGCACCGGCCACGGGTTCATTGAAGTGTGTTACCGGCGCAAAGTATGTACCGCTATTTACATTGGCCGTAAAGGCAAATGTTTGCGATTGTCCCGCAGAAAGATTCACCGGCGAGAATGTTACAGTACGGTTGGCTGCATTATACACGCCCCCGCTTACATAGGTAACATTGGTGGGCAAAGTATCTGTTACATAAAAATTGCTGATGGGCCCGCAGTTATCCGCAGTGATCGTATTGGTATACGTTACATTCTGGTTTTCGGGTGCAGCCGGCAAACTCTCGGTTAGTTTGGTTATACCGCTTGTAAATACGAAGCTTGGTGTTTGGTCCGTTCCACTGTTGGATGAGCCTTGTGAAGCACCACGCCCCATGCCCCTTTTAGCAAATGCCTTCCAGATGGAACAACTGTATTGGGCTCCGAAGTGAATAGTATCTGCTTTTAAGATCGCATCACGTGCATCGATAAAACCGGGGCTGCAGGGTTGCAGGCGCATTCCTTCTGTTACCAGTTTAAAGGCAATAGAATTACCACCCAAGCCTCCCGCACCGGCGGGATTGAGCAGATCAGGGTTGATAACACCGGTTTGATTGATGATCTCCCAGGTCATTTCCCATAAAGCCACGCACCAGATCTCGCCAATATTATGTACTTGCGTGCCAATGGGAGGCACACCCATATTAGCATAAGTAAGCGGGTTGACCGCCATATCGGTGGAATACCGGTAATTCCTGATACCGGAGCCAGTTACCGGTTGATTCAATACATAAGTACCCATTCCCCTGGGTATCACTCCATCGTTAACCGTAGCGGTAGCCCAGTTGGTCGTAAGCATGAGGGCATTGTAGTCACCCCAGCCTTCGCCACCCTGTTCTGCATTTTGCAAACAGGAACTATTGGCAGGGCCACCCGTAAGGCGATTGCTGATACCATGACCAAATTCGTGGCATATAATACCATTATCCAGGTCTCCATCCTTGTCCGGATTAGGAGCAGTGAACAGGTACATCCTCATACGGCCTCTTTGCCCGTCAACGGGTGTAAGGAAATTGGCATTATTCGTACCGGCACCACTTTGTGCCAGGGCCATCACATTGTCATTACCGGCTCCGCCGCGTCCCTGGTTATTGGTTTGGAAATTACCACTCACTTCGTCAAAACCGTACTGGTAACAAGCATCATGAAGTAAGTTATTCCAGTAGAAAAGGTTGGTGATCGCAAATTGCTGAAAGGCGGGTGTGGTGGGCGCCACTGTATAATCCGGTGGGAAATTAAAGGTCAGGGGATCGGGAGTGGAAGAAGTGGCAGGCAAACCCGTGTTCTGGTTGGCAGCCGCCCTGTCTTCTGTGGCCCATACGTTATTCCCCCTTGTTATATTATAATCAGCACCATCGCTATGCCATTTTAAGGTAGTGGCATTACCGGGTGCCCACGTCCATGGATCGGTATGAAGTGAAGCCGTACCGCCTGGGTGCTGCGGGCTTTCCGCCGGGTACTTAATTACCAGGTAAGTGGCGCCATTCACTATAGGTGAAGGGGGATTATTGATATCAAAAAATTTGTGAGGTGTTGTTTTGGTTGCGACCAGGTTGTTTTGACTATTATCGGTTACTGCTGTTCCTTCTTTATGCCAGCTGTCGAATACGGTCAGGTTATCTTTTCCAATGATCGTATTGGTGAATGCATCCACCCTGATGAGCCAGAAATCATCTGTTTTTTCCGGGGCCACCTGTACCTGCCAGGCCAGTTTCACTTCTTTTTTCTCATGGATGGGCACCCAGATCAGTTCGGCCATTACATTTTCATAAGTAATATCGAATTTTCCAAAGTCGATCATTCTGCCCACGGTACCGAGTATGGTGACCGGCTGCGTATTGGTCAGTTTGCTTTCAGCAAATGCAGCTCCCACGGCCGACCTGACATCCATAGCAGGGGTACCCGTGGTGGAATTTGCTTTTTTATGAATAGCAGCGATGCGGCTCCCGGCATTCGATACCAGTTTTTCATTTTTAAATGCCAATACCTGCATTTCATTGTATACAGGAATGCCATATAAGCTTTGCTGCAGGTATACCAACCGTATGCCCTCCCTGGTAACATACGTGGCTGATACAAGGTAATTCTTCAGGTCGTCGTCCGACATACCTAACGCAACACGATGCTGTGCCACCAGCTGTTTAGCCACATTGGTTTCGCTTTCGCTAACCTGTGCCTGCAAATGGAGTAATAGAAATAGTGATGCGAGAAGAGAGAGTAAACGTTTTCTCATGTTAGTGTTTTAAAGTAAAAAAATACTTCTCGTTCGAAATGAGGAATAAAGATAAAATGCCGGATGCATTAAACAATGAGGAGCAGGTGTATATAGGCCGGATTTCTCTTTCCGGAACCTGTTAACCCCAAAAATTAGGGAGAGAATCAATTAATTTTAAGGCCAGTCAAACCACCACATTCACCATTTTCCCTTCTTTGTAAATGATCTTTTTAGGGGTTTTTCCCTCCAGCCATTTTTGAACTATTTCATTGGCCAGCACGATCTTTTCCACTTCGGATTCGGGGATACCGAGGGCTATATCAATAGTGGTGCGCATTTTTCCGTTGATAGAAACGGGATATTCCTTGCTGCTTTCTTTCACATAGCGGGATTCAAAAACAGGATAAGATGTATTAAGTACACTTCCGCTATTGCCCAACTGGCTCCAGAGTTCTTCTGCAATATGCGGTGCATAGGGGGTTAACAGAACCAGCAATGGCTCCAATATTTCCTTTTTATGGCATTTCAGATCAGTCAGTTCGTTTACAGCGATCATAAAACCGCTGACCCCTGTATTGAAACTGAAACGCTCTGTTGCGTCTTCGATCTGTTTGATCGTTTTATGCAATACTTTTAGTTCTGCGTCCGTAGCTTTTTCCTCCGTCCATATCTTCCCCTTTATTTCATCGTTAAACAAACGCCACAGTTTTTTCAGGAAACGATGCACTCCCTCAATCCCTTTTGTATCCCAGGGCTTGCTCATCTCCACCGGGCCCAGGAACATTTCATACATACGGAAAGTGTCGGCGCCGTATTTATTACAGAGATCGTCGGGGTTCACTGTATTGAAGTAGCGTTTACTCATCTTCTCCACTTCACTTCCGCATATATATTTTCCATCTTCGAGGATAAATTCTGCATTGACAAAATCAGTTCTCCATTTTTTTAGCGCTTCTATATCCAAATCTAACCCATCAACTATATTAACATCCACATGCAATTCATTTGTCTCGTATTGATCTTTCAAATTATAGGATACAAATTTGTTCGTACCAGTAATGCGGTAAATAAACCTTGAACTCCCCTGTATCATCCCCTGGTTCACCAACCGTTTATAGGGTTCATCATGACCAATAAAGCCTAAATCATACAAACATTTCGTCCACATACGGCTATACAGCAAATGACCTACTGCATGTTCTGTTCCCCCGATATACAGGTCCACCTGTCCCCAGTAATCGGATGCTTTGCGGCTGCAAAACTCCTGGTTATTATGCGGGTCCATATAACGCAGAAAATACCAGGAAGAGCCGGCATAGCCGGGCATGGTGTTGGTTTCTAAAGCCCGGTTTGTCCATTCAGGAATATTCGCCAATGGACCCTCTCCTTCCGGTCCGGGTTTGTAGCTGTCCACATGCGGCAGCTCCAATGGCAGTTCTTCTTCGCCGAGCGGGTATGCTGTTCCGTCTTTCCAAACAATGGGAAAGGGTTCGCCCCAATAACGCTGGCGACTAAACGCAGCATCCCGCATTTTGTAATTCACTTTTCTTACGCCAATGCCCAATTCCTCTATTTTATTTATCACCACATCGATGGCATCTTTCATCAGCATACCATTGATAAAATCTGAATTTTCGAGCAAGGCCTCTTTGGTGGGGTTGGCCTCCTCCCCGTTAAAATGCGATCCGATGATATTCGTAATGGGAATATTAAAATGTTTGGCAAACAAGAAATCACGCTGATCACCACAGGGTACGGCCATAATAGCCCCGGTGCCATAACCTGCCAGTACATATTCACTGATCCAGATAGGGATCGGTTTTTTATCAAATGGGTTCAGCGCATAGGCCCCGGTAAATACCCCTGTTATTTTTTTCTCCGCCATCCTTTCCCTTTCACTGCGGCTTTTTACATACGCCAGGTACTCGTCTACTGCAGCTGTTTGTTGTTTCGATTTTATCTCATTCACCATATCCAGTTCAGGAGCTATCACCATAAAATCAACGCCGAAGATGGTATCGGGCCTTGTGGTATAAACCCTTAATTTTTTTATGGTTGACTTTTCACTATTGACTTCGAAATCAATCTCCGCACCCGAAGATCTTCCGATCCAGTTGCTTTGCATTTCTTTCATCGCTTCGCTGAAATCAACCGTGCCCAATCCTTCCAGCAAACGATCCGCATATTCGGTTATCCGCAAATACCATTGCCGGAGTTTCTTCTTCACCACGGGATAGCCGCCTCTTTCACTTACGCCGTTCACCACTTCGTCATTAGCGAGCACCGTACCCAAAGCTTCACACCAGTTCACTTCACCATAACCGCAATAAGCCACCCTGTATTCCATCAATATGCTTTGCTTTTGCTGCTCATCGAATTTTGCCCATTGTTCGGCTGAAAAATTGACAAGACCTGCATCCTGCATTTGAAAATTGCTATTCGGGATAGGATGATTTTTATTCCCTTCTTTTTCAAATGCCGCTACCAGGCGGGAAACCCGTTCTGTTTTATTTGTACCCCGGTTGTAAAAACTATTGAACAATTGCAGGAATATCCATTGTGTCCATTTATAATATTTCGGGTCGCTGGTACGCACTTCACGGTCCCAGTCGAAGCAGAAACCGATATTATCGAGTTGTTTTCTGAAATTATTGATATTCGTTTCCGTGGAAACGGCCGGATGGATGCCATGATCAATGGCATATTGCTCGGCAGGTAAACCAAATGCATCATAGCCCATCGGGTGGAGTACGTTGAAACCCTTCAATCTTTTAAAACGGCTGTAGATATCGCTGGCAATATAACCCAGCGGATGGCCCACATGTAACCCTGCCCCGCTGGGATAAGGGAACATATCCAGTACATAATATTTAGGTTTGGACGAGTCGTTACTGACCTGGTAGATCTTTTCCTTATTCCAGCGATCCTGCCATTTCTTTTCTATACTCCTGAAATTGTACTCCATACAATAGATGCCTTGATCGGTATTATTCGGGGATTCTTTAACAAATTGATGCTTCTCACATGGCAATATGTGACTACCGCAATCGTTTTAACCTGCCTGCCGGCAGGCAGGTGGACGGCAAAAATACTGATTGTAAAGGTGAATTGGCTATTTTTGCCCGAACCCATTAATCTGTGAATCCCATGTCCCAAGCAGGTAAAGCCTCGATCAAGCGCAGCAAACCCTCCTATTTCATGTCCATTCTGGGAGTAACCCTTGTATTATTCTTATTAGGTATCATTGGGTGGCTGGTCATCAATGCCAATAAACTCGGGGATTATTTTAAAGAAAATGTGGAAGTGAGGGCCTATCTCCGCGGTGACCTGAACCCCAAAGACAGCGCTGCCCTGATGGATTATATTTCCACTAAACCTTATGTGAAGTCCATCCAATATGTATCAAAAGAAGAAGGCAAAAAAAGGTATATGCAGGAAGAGAATGAAGACTGGAGCAAAGTACTGGATGAAAACCCCCTGCCCAATGCGATCTATTTCCGCATCAAACGTGAATATGTGCAGCTTGACACCCTCAATGCCATGAAGGCCGACCTGGAAGCGCAGACCTATGTTAGCGATGTACAGTATCCCGGGGCCCTGGTGGGCAAGCTGAATAAAAACATACGCATTGCCAGTATTGTCTTGCTGATCGTGGTGATTGTTATTTCTGTTGTGGTGATCTTTCTCATTGATAATACGATCCGGCTGGCTATGTTCAGCAACCGTTTTTTGATCAAAACCATGCAGATGGTGGGCGCGACCCGCTGGTTCATTGCCCGGCCTTTGAATATACGCGCCATTATTAACGGGGCTATTAGCGGGCTGATTGCCGTGGCGGGTGTGTCACTGCTGATATTTGTGGCAGAAAAGATTCTTCCCGAACTCAAGATCATTCATGATAATGGTACCCTGGTGATCCTTTTCGTCGGCCTCGTGATCCTGGGCATCTGCATTACCCTGCTGAGCACCCATCGCAGTGTGATCAAATACCTGAGAATGAAGCTGGATGACCTGTATTAGATATTAGATAAAAGTTAATAGAGAATAGTTTGGTGTCCTAAAGCTGGAAATATCTTACTAAGCGGAAGACCATCCATATAGGAACATTTCAAAATTTGTGAAATGTTCCGGCTCCCGACTCCCGACTCTTTTCACTATCTTGCAGTACCAAAAAATGAAGAAATGAGTGAGCAAAAATCATCGCCGGCTATGTTCAACAAAGAAAACTACAAGTGGATGTTAGCGGGCATTGTGGTCATGGCCATCGGCATGTTCCTGATGGCAGGTGGTAAAAGCACGGACCCAAACGTATTTGACGAAAAACAGGTATACAGCACCACCCGTATCACTATTGCACCCATCCTTATCCTGGCCGGGCTTGTTATTGAAATTTTCGCCATTTTCAGAAAGCCAAAAGGCGCCTGAGAAATGGTTAGCACCCCATATTTTTGCTGGCGGTCCCCGGAGGATCGCCATTTTATTTATCATATTATCCTTACCAGCTTATGAGTATTCTTGACGCCATCATCATCGCCATTGTGGAAGGCCTTACAGAGTTCCTGCCCATTTCTTCCACCGGCCACATGATCATTACTGAAAAATTGCTGGGGGTGGAGGACAATGACTTTACCAAGCTCTTTACCGTCGGCATCCAGTTAGGGGCCATCCTCGCTGTGGTGGTTTTGTACTGGAAAAAATTCGTTGATTTCAGAAGTATAAAATTTTACCTGAAACTTTTGATCGCGGTGGTCCCGGCCCTGGTTTTAGGTTTTATCTTTTCTGATAAGATCGATAGTTTGCTGGAAAGTACGATGACCGTTGCCATTACCATGATACTGGGTGGTATCGTGTTACTTTTTATCGATAATGTTTTTAAAAAACCGGAGATCACAGAAGAAGAGCAGATCAGTTATACCCGTGCTTTCTTCATCGGTTTATGGCAATGTGTGGCCATGATACCAGGTGTAAGCCGGAGTGCCGCCAGTATTATCGGGGGTATGCAGCAAAAGCTGACGCGTAAACTGGCAGCAGAGTTTTCCTTCTTCCTGGCCGTACCTACGATGGCTGCCGCCACGGGTTATAAATTATTGAAAGGTTATAAAACGATTACATCCGAAGACATCAAGCTGTATGTTATTGGGAATATTGTTGCTTTTATCGTAGCCATGCTGGCCATCCGTTTCTTTATTGGTTTTTTGCAAAAGCACGGGTTCCGGTTATTTGGGTATTACCGCATCATTGGCGGTATTGTGCTGCTGGTGCTGCTGGCAACGGGTGTAATGAAAGGGTGACCTTTTCTCCCTATTTTTACCCAAAGCAAGCACCATGCAAACCGCCTCTAAGAAAGTTGTGAATGGCTGGGCCATGTATGATTGGGCCAGTTCTTCTTACAACCTGGTTATTACTTCCACCATTTTCCCCACCTATTTTGAAGCTGTGGCTGTGGATGATGCCAGTGTCTCCAAAACCACCGTTACTTTTTTAGGCCGCCAGTTCGAAAACTCTTCCCTGTACAATTATGCTGTTGCCCTGGCTATGCTGATCGTGGCTGTTATGTCTCCGCTCCTCTCGTCCATTGCGGACTACAAGGGTAATAAAAAGAAATTCCTCAATTTTTATCTCACCCTGGGTAGCATTGCCTGTGCTTCCATGTATTTTTTCCAGGCCAATACATTAGCACTTGGTATCATCGCCATCATTATTGCCTGTGTGGGTTTTTGGGGTGCCCAGGTATTTTACAATTCTTTTTTGCCTGAGATCGCGGCTATTGAAGACCGTGACCGGATCAGCGCCAGGGGATTTGCTTATGGGTATGTGGGCAGTGTGTTGTTACAACTGATCTGTTTTGTTTTTGTAATGTTCCATGATAAAATCGGCATCACAGAGGGAAAAGGCGCTCAGATATCTTTCTTCCTGGTAGGTGTGTGGTGGTGGAGTTTTGGTCAGTATTCCCTGCGCCGGCTTCCCAGCTCCGTTCCTGCAGGCACTGGCGATCTTACACATAATATAGTATCAAAGGGATATCATGAATTACAGAAGGTATGGGGGCAAATAAAACACATGCCGAAACTAAAGCGGTTCCTGGCCTCCTTTTTCTTTTATAATATGGGGGTGCAAACGGTAATGCTGGTGGCAGCTATTTATGGTAAGGGGGAGCTGAGGCTGCCTACCGATAACCTGATCATTGCCATTCTCATTATTCAGTTGATCGCTATTCCCGGTGCCATCATTATTTCAAGGTTATCTGCCCGGATCGGGAATATCAAAACTTTGATGGGCCTTGTTGTGATATGGGTGTTTGTTTGCTTTGCAGCCTATAAACTCCCCGAAGGAGGCGTATATCCATTTTATGCGCTGGGCGCCGCTGTTGGATTTATTATGGGAGGCATTCAGTCACTAAGCCGCTCCACTTATTCTAAACTGATGCCTGAAACAAAAGACACGGCTTCTTTCTTCAGTTTCTATGACGTGACAGAAAAAATTGCTGCTGTGGTGGGTATTTTCACATTCGGCTTTATTACAGAGCTAACAAAAACGCAGCGGAATTCCACCCTGGCATTAGCCACTTTTTTTATCATTGGCCTGCTTTTACTTTTCTATACCCATGCTGCTAAAACAAAAAAGGAATGAAACTTTATTCGGTCAATACAGGTTATTTCAAATTAGATGGTGGCGCCATGTTTGGCGTGGTGCCCAAGAGCATCTGGAACAAGATCAACCCGGCAGATGAGAACAATTTGTGCAGTTGGGCGCTTCGCTGCCTGCTGATCGAAGATGACAACAGGCTGATACTGGTGGATAATGGTAACGGTGATAAACAGGATGCGAAATTTTTCAGTCATTATTATTTGCATGGTGATGATACACTGGATAAATCATTAGCCAAATATGGTTTTCACCGGGATGATATTACGGATGTCTTTTTAACCCACCTGCATTTTGATCATTGCGGGGGGAGTATCATGCGGGATGGGGACAAACTGGTTCCGGCATTTAAAAATGCTTTTTACTGGAGTAATAAGGAGCACTGGAACTGGGCGGTCCATCCGAATGAAAGAGAAAAGGCTTCATTTTTAAAAGAGAATATAATCCCGATTGAAGAAAGTGGCCGCCTGCGATTTATCGATGTTACTCCCGGCAAAGATGGCCGGTTGGGCTCCACTGCATTCACCGAAAATATTTCTGTACGATTTGTTTCAGGCCATACTGAGCAAATGATGCTGCCGCAGATCCGCTATAAAGGAAGAACGGTGGTATTCATGGCAGACCTGCTTCCCTCCCAGGGGCATATCCCTATTCCCTATGTAATGGCCTATGACATGTTTCCACTCACCACTTTAAATGAAAAGAAATCCTTTTTGAAAGAAGCGACCCAGGGAGATTATACCCTTTTCTTCGAACATGACCCTGTATATGAGTGCTGCAACCTGCAGCAAACGGAAAGGGGTGTGCGGCCTAAAGATTTCTTTTTGCTTTCAGAAATTTAAAAACAGCCGAACGGAGATGCAGCTTTGCATGAAGAATTCCGGGATAATGGCAAGACGCGTGTTCCTCCCCCGCTCTGTATCTCTGTGTTGAAATTTTATTTTCGTTTAATGAGCGACGTTAGCGGGTGCCGCAGGTTAGCATGGCTCATCATATCTATCTTCACTTTACCCACTACCAGCGGGCTTTCCACCCTTACCGGGATATGATTATCATCGTCGGTGATCCATACGGTCATCTTTTCACCGCCCTCAAAGATCTGTCCCTTTAATAACAGCGGCTTGATCTTGATGGCCCTGAACTTCCCGTATTTTGTTTTGATCTCTTCCTTGCCCACATACCGGATATACATATTAAATACTTCATCATCCAGGAACATAGAGAAGGGGATCTTGTCTTCCGGTTGCAATTTGGAAAAATCAATATTGCGGGCATAATACATGGCGCTTACCACATCCTGCACACAGGAAGGAACTTTAAAAACACCTTTGGTGGTAATGGCCGTGTTGGCCGTTTTATTAAAAGTGATATTCTCGTATTTTTTATACCCTCCTTCATTTACATTGCGGATGAACTGCAGTGGCTGCAGGGTGGCAGTATCGATAAATGTTTCATACTTATCCCTTACTTTATAGATCCAGTCGTATGAGGAGTTCGTTTTTCCTTCACCGGTGATATGATACACCGGCTTATTATTCACCGTTTCGATCTTGCTGGTGAAAGTGGCTGTTCCGGCATCCACATAAATACCGGCCACGGCATAATATACAGTAAAGGAAACTTCTTCATCCACTTTGAATGAAATATTGCTGATACCACAAAAAGTTTCATCTGGTGGTGCGTAATGAGAGGGTGCGGTAAAGCTGAAGAGTCCTAATAATAAGGGTGCGAATAATTTAAGTCGTTTCATTTTTCGATCTGATTATTTTTCTCATTCTTAAAATTAATAAACTGCCCACGAAAGCCGGAATAACCAGGTTGATAAACCAGATACTGGCCGTGGCGAGGTTCATTCCCAGCTCGTTGGCACTGTAAAGGCCCACGATGGCAGTAACCACTTTTCCCCTTTGTACCAGTTCCACCAGGGTAATGGTGGGGAGAATGGCCATCACCAGGAAAGACACACTCACGGTCCAAAATGCCTGCATCCATAGTATATCTACGTTAAACAGACGGAAAACGAGGTAATACTGCACGATAAAAACAAAGAACCTCAGTAAGGATAAAGACAGTAATTGGAACAGCAATGTTGCATTAAAATGCTCCAATGATTCGATCAGGTACGCAAACTTTTTACTTCCGGGTAAACGATCTATCCAGCCTACCAGCCAGGGCAGGCGGAAATAAAATAGTGTTAAAACCGCTATCGCCGCCATCACTCCATATAGTATCACCCGCATCCACATGGGAGAAATGAGATGTTTTGCCACTATGGCGTCCTGTAAGATGATCAGTCCGGCGCAGCCCATGGTTAATGTAATGATAAGCTGGCTGATGCTCCCGGCAATGGTAATGGAAATGGTCTTCAAACGATTGCCGTCGTCCATATATAATACACGCCCCAGGTATTCCCCCATGCGGTTGGGGGCAATGATGGAGAAGGATACACCTGATACCACGGCCTGCAATGCTTTGGAAAAACTGACCTGCTGCACTTGTTTTACCGATATCTTCCACTTAATGGATTCAATGGACCAGTTGACAAACATCAGCAATACCGTGATAACAAGATTCCACAGCATCGGGCTGCCGAAAGAATCTTTGATCTGCTGCCATGCTTTTTCCAGGTCGGGCTGGCGCATGATCTGCCGGTAGATAGACCAGGAGAGCCAGATAAACAAAAGTGGCCCAAGGAAGTAATTGATGAAGATTTTGATATTTCGGTTCAGCTTCATTAATCTTGTGATACAACAACTTTACTATTTTACGCACTACCGGTTCCCGGTGTTTTTGCTGATAATCGGTATAAAAATACAGTCCTGTTTGGAAAAGCCTGCTAAAATAATCCTTGGTATCGACCCTGGCACATTGATCATGGGTTATGGACTGATCGCGGTGCAGGGGCAAAAGATCACCCTGATAGATTTGGGAGTGCTGAAACCCGGTAAGGTCAAAGATTCCTATAAAAAATTACAACTCATTTTTAATACCGTTAGCGGACTGATCACGAAATATCAGCCCGACTATTTTGCAATTGAAGCGCCCTTCTTTGGCAAGAATGTACAGAGTATGCTAAAATTGGGACGGGCACAGGGGGTGGCTATTGCTGCGGCTATGCGGCATGGTTTGGAAGTGGTGGAGTATTCTCCCAAAAAAGTTAAGCAATCGGTCACCGGTAATGGCAATGCCGATAAATTACAGGTAATGAAAATGCTGCATACCCTTTTGTCTTTTAAAGAAAGCCCTGAACACCTCGATGCCACTGATGCGCTGGCGGTGGCGGTTTGTCACCATTATCAATCCTCTTCTCCTATTGGCAAAATAATAAAGGGCGTAAAAGGATGGGAAGATTTTATTAAGAAGAATCCCGAACGCCTTATTAAGAGGAAATAGAATTTGTAATCAGGGACCAGGTATTAGTAGTTGGGAATTTGGAATTAGGCCCTAAAGAGGAAAACACTTTCATCTTTAGGCGACTCGCTAATTCCTAATCTCTAATTCCAAATTCCTTAAAATAGCTTCCTGTGCTTTTTTCAAACTTTCCGGTGAAGCCTGTGTTTTGGGTTGTGTAAAATTAAGATCGTTGGCAGAATTGATGGGGATCAGATGCAGGTGTGCATGCGGCACTTCCAGCCCCACCACACTGATGCCACAACGGTTACAATTAAACGCTTTTTCAATAGCATGAGCAATAGGTTTTGCAAACAACAGCATACCCTGCAGGTATTCATCCGGCAGATCGAATAATTTATCTGTTTCATTTTTGGGCACCACCAGCACATGGCCTTCCCGCAGGGGAAAAATATCCAGGAAAGCATAGAATTTTTCATTTTCAGCTATTTTATAGCTGGGTATTTCACCGGCAATGATCTTTGAAAAAATAGTCATACCACCGAAGATTTTAGTTTTAAGAGAAAGCAAATAATATCGGGCCCTTTTTAACACAGCAGAGATCTTGTTACCTGTATACAAAAATAAAAGTTCTGCTCATCACAGAACTTTTATACTTCGAACATTTTACTCTTATCAGGCGGTAATATCTTCGATCTTGAATTTCAGCACACCGGCCGGCGCCTGTACTTCAGCGGTATCGCCCACCTGTTTGCCCAATATCCCTTTACCAATAGGTGAGCTAACAGAAATCTTGCCTGCTTTCAGATCTGCTTCTTTTTCACTCACGATCTTATAGGTCACCTGTTTCTTTGTGCCCAGGTTGGTCAGTGTTACTTTGGTCAGAATAGACACTTTGCTCGTGTCGATGCTGGATTCATCGATCACCCGAATATTGGCCATTGAGCCTTCCATGGCAGCGATCTTCGCTTCCAGAAGGCCCTGCGCCTCTTTGGCTGCATCGTATTCTGCATTTTCTTTCAGATCTCCCTTTTCGCGGGCTTCTGCAATGGCTTTACTGGCCGCCGGACGGTCCACTGCTTTCATGCGCTGCAGTTCAATTTTCATTTGTTCCAGCGTCTCTTTGGTCACGTACTGAATGTCGCTCATGATCTCCTCCTTTGTATATAAAACAAAAAAAAATAACAACGCCCCAGTTTTCCTGAAGCGTTGCATTAATGTTATGGTAAAGGTACAAAACTATTTTGAAACAGGAAAGAACCGGGGTGGTCCCGGCGCCCTTTGAAACTATTGTGAATCAATGATAAACAATGATAAGGCCGTATTAACGCCTTTCAAATTCATACACCCTGTCATTACTGAGTGAATATTGTTCGGCCCTTATCTCCTGCCAGGTATCCCCGAAACGAAAGTCATCGAATTCCCAGTTCAGGAAAACGTTCTGTTGAAAATTGACCAGGCTGATGTGAAGGAATTTCATGCCCCTTGTTTCATACTGGCTGGTGGCAGTATTGTAATAATTTATAGTATGACGCCCGGCCCTCCAGTTTCCTTTGAGTGTATCGGTGGCAGATACATACGTGGCGTCTCCATTTTCCATAAAAGTGAAAATACCACTCTCATATCCTGTGGTGAAATGATCACGGCCAAAAAGTTTCTGGCGCCATGCATCTTCCAGTTGCCAGCTGCCGATCAGGCGTTCTTCGAGATTTTTCATGCAGGATGAGAAGGGGAGAAAGGCGGGAATGAGAAATACCAGTAGTAGATTTTTTCTCATAGCAGGATGTTTTCCCCAAAAACCGAAATAATAATGCCGTAATGAATACCGGGAATGCTTTTAACAAAGAATTACTAGAGCCCCAGTTTTTGTAAAAGCACTTCCGCCATTTTATAGGAGGCTTCGTGGCTATAGCCGGCTATATGCGGGGTGATGATCACGTTGGGCTGCCCCAATAGCCAGCTGAGCTGTTCTTTCTCCACATCCGAATAGGTTTCCATTTTCTCATTCTCCAATACATCCAGTCCCGCCCCGGCAATCTTTTTATCCCGGAGCGCATGAATAAGATCGGTCATACTCACCACTTTACCCCTGGATGTGTTCAGGAATACAGGTTTTTTTTCTAATGACTGGAAGAATGACCTGTCGGCAACATGAAAGGTTTCTTCGGTTAAGGGTACATGAAAGCTCACCACATCTGCATAACGGCATATTTGTTCCGGAATGGCTTCTTTGATATAACCCGAAGCAAAACCGAATTTGTATTTATCATACGCCAGTACGGTAACCTCGAAAGGGGCCAGTAATTTTGCAAAGCTGCTTCCGGCATTTCCATACCCGATAATGCCCACCGTTTTTCCATTCAGTTCTGTGCCCCTGTTCTCATCCCTTCTCCATACACCGCTTCGTACTTCGTTATGAGAGGAGTTGATATTATTCAGCAGGCTCAATAATAATCCCAACGTATGTTCGGCCACGGCGTTGCGGTTGCCTTCCGGGCTGCTTTCACACAATATGCCTTTGCTTTCGGCATATTCCACATCAATGAGTTCCATGCCGCTTCCAAGCCTGCCGATCCATTTTAGCTTTCCCGCTTTATCGATCAGTTCCCGGTCGATCTTTATCCGGGTGGTCACTATCAATCCCAGCGCATCCCCGATGATCTCCTGCAACTCCTGGTAGGTGATGGCAGGCTGGTATGCCACTTCGTAGCCCTGTTGCCGGAGACGATCGGTCAAATATGCATGTGTTTTAGCTGTAACAATAATCTTTCCCGTTTCTTTCATCCGGATGGTTATTTCATTTTAAATGTGAGGTCTGCGAAATCGGCTACCCGTAACTGTTCCGCCCTTTTACTAAACAATTCATCCCCCAGTATAGTTGCATCGAACAATCCTTTTACGGCATTGCGCAGGGTTTTCCTGCGCTGGTTAAATGCTGTTTTTACCAGTAAAAAAAAGGCCTTTTCACTTTTCATGGGCACCGGCCTCTTTACCGGCGTCAGCCTTATAACACCGCTTTTTACCTTGGGCGGGGGTTGAAAACTTTTCTCCTGAACATCAAACAGGTATTCCACATCAAAGAAAGCCTGCACCAGCACACTGGTAACGCCATACACTTTGCTTCCTTCTTTTGCCGCCACCCGTTGTGCCACTTCTTTCTGGAACATACCTATCGTGTATTCCACATCCTCCTTCCATTCCAGTATTTTAAAAAGTATTTGCGTGGAAATATTATAGGGAAAATTACCGACGACCGTAAATTTTCCGTCGAATGGCTTAGCTATATCCAGGAAGCTTTGATGAATGATCCTGTCTTTTAAGACCGGGTATTCCTGAAGCAGGTATTGAACCTTTTCTCCATCCAGCTCCACTGCTTTGAACTGAACCCCGGGAAAATGGATAAGATATTTGGTGAGCGCTCCTCCACCTGGCCCCACTTCCAGTAATTGTGTAAAGGGGCGTTGCTGCAATGCCTGAATGATCTTTTTACAGATATTCTCGTCTTTTAAAAAATGCTGCCCGAGGGATTTTTTCAATGTGTACACCCTGCAAAAATAAACGGAAGCAATTAACCGGGTGAAAATAAAAAGGCTGCCCGGAGACAGCCTGTTATCATTATATAATTTGATGTAATTATCTTGGGCCCTCATCACAATCCTGGATACAATAGCCAAACTTCATGGCCCATGATCCGCCATCATTGATCTGCTCACCAAAGCCCCAGCCTGTTTGCGAAAAGGTTACAGCGCCGGAAGCGTTATAAGCCACCACTTCAGCATGTGCTGCCACACATAAACATCCTAATGGAAGGCTGCTGCGGGGAATGGCATAGACGAATAAGGAAACACCTGTTCCATGTTGTGTCTGGTAGGGAAAGTTTCCAATTCGGGGGTTACCTGCATTATTGGTAGGTATTGTACCGCAGCCGCCCACAAACAGGTGTGTTTTCTTTAACCTGTAATCACCATCTGTCTGGTAAGCCACATATACATTATTCTCATCGTTCCATACCGATACAGTACCTGTGTTGATCGTTTGACCGGCCGTCAGCACCGTTTCTGTCTGAACAACGCAGACCGGCACTTCATATCCGGGCGGGATACGTGATTCAGATGAATTCAGATTCAGGTGGTGAGTTCTCACACCTCTTGTAGTACGTGAAGATTTTCCAGAACCGGGAGTACCAACCGTTTCTTCCTGGTTAACGGAAGCAACCGTGTCTTTTGTATCCTTCTGGCAGGCCATTGCAAAAAGCGCAATCACTGCAGGGAGTATAATCTTTTTCATAAAGTGGATTTTAATAAATTAATTATATAGCTAAAGTAATCGTCAGTCTTTTGTTATTTAAGTATTCAGCTGTTTAATTCGGTTTACAGACAAAAATTAAGTTCTTATGCTTGCCCCAAAAAGGTAATAATACCCTGCTCCATGGTTGCCAGCGATGGTAAATCCCCTATTTTACCACACTCAGCCTTTTGGTCAGTATCATTTCCTTATTCTCGATAAGTGTTACAAAATAGATCCCTGCCGGCCAGTTGGCTGTTTCATTGAATACGATCAGGTTAGGCCCTGTTACGATCCGTTTCTCCAATTGCAATATTGTTCTTCCTGTTGCATCTGTAAAGCGGACCAGCACAGTGGTCGTCTTATCCGATTCAATCTGTAACTGTACCTGTTCTCTTGCCGGGTTAGGGAAGAGATGCAGGGTTATCTTATCTGGCGTGATAAATACACTTCTTATGGCGCTGAACTTATCGGGCATGTTGGAATTATTCACCATCCTGAGCCTGTAATAAGAAGTTCCTTTCAGGGGTGCATTATCCCAATCCGTGTAGTTCTGCAGGCCAGGGGCATTATGTGCTGCCACAGCATTGATCGTATACCAGTTCAACCCGTTGGCACTGCGCTGAATTTCATACCTGTCAAGATTTACCTCATTGTCTGCAGTCCAATTCAATCGCACGGACCTGTCATTGACAGCCACTGCATCAAATGAAAGCAGGTCGGCCGGCAACAACGTACTCACAAAGACCGGGTAATCCTCCACTTCACCATTATTGTAATATCCTGTGGCATTGTTAACTGTCATACCGCTCGCCGCTCTTACCACACGGATACGCAGGTAAGTGGTGGAGCCATCCGGCAGCGGTGTATTAACATTCACCCATAATAAGTTCACTGCCTTATAGGGGCCACCCGGAAAAGTAACCGTAGCCGATTGGCCTTCGCTGGCTTCGAAGGTCCCGTTTCCATTGATGTCGAGCCAGCCAATCACCGTAACGTTACCACCGGTGTTATTATAAACAGTAACTGAAGCCGTATAATTTGTCAACCCCGTATCCAAAACGTTCACCGTGCTGATCCCGTCCTCATCAGAACCATCAGCAGTGGCTAACACAGAAGATATTTTATTGAACTCCTCGTCCCAGGTTAAACCCAGGCGTACCGTGGTATCTTTTTCATGTAAGGCAGGGCTCAATGCAACCGGGTCATAGATCGCAGGTGCATCGCCAAAATCACTTTTTGGACGGAACCCTGTGGCATCCCCGCAAAAGCCGGTCCAGTCAAGTACTGTGGCACCTGTAATGTTAGTACCGGCACCAATAGTACCGTTCATATTATAAACTGCGATCTGGTCATAGATCCAATAGCGTGTGTTGTTCCAGGTGATACCGGCCTGGCGTGGCGTAAGGCCACCGGTAAAATAGTTTTGAACAATGGTTTGTGTTTGCAGATCGTAGTGTGTAAACCTTCTTGCAGCTGTAGTGGGCGCACCGGCGAAGTCCACCAGCAAACCATCGGCAATGGTAAAGTCGTTCCAGTCGTGTTGTGCGCTACCCGCTCCATTATCTGAAGGCGTGGCATATACCTGGCAGGCCGTGGAAGCAGCGCCTCCGGGTGCAGTAAATGCTATTCGCCAGATGATCGTTTCCCGGTTACCATTGTTACCCGTGATATTTCCCTCCACTCCAAAATACAGGCAGCTATCATAGAATGCACAACCTGCAGATTCAACACCCCTGTTAAATGTAGGTATGCCTAATGTATTTACGTTGGGCACCAGTACAGAGATCGTTTGTGTATCGAAATTATAACGCTTGATGGTTTTATTGATAGCAGGGTTGGAAGTAAAATCGATAACATAGTAAAGATTATGTTCCAGGTGGTCGTACCCCAAACCATTGATATAACGGGGAGATGTGGCATCCTGGAAGATCATCCTTGCCTGCCCGGTGGTGGTATTGATCAGGGATACTGTGTTCGTATCTGAAGTTCCAATGACGTAGGTTGGCTGACCTGTGAACGGTTGCGAAGCAATAAAATAGTTGTTGGGGAATGAGCCTACCACGCAGGCGTTGATATCAGACAACCAGAAATCACCCGCCGTACCGCTGAGTGTAATCGTTACTGTTTTTACAGGTCCTGCAATAGCCAGCATTACTGTAGCCAGGTTAGTGGCAGTGGAATATCCTGTAGCGGTTGACTGCCCTTGTGCATTGGTCGTACCGGAACCTGTTATGGTTACAACGCCGCCTGCAGGTTTGGTCATCACAATAATTTGTGGCGTACCCACGCCATTCACTGCCGTTACATTCACCCGTTGGTTGGCATCAATATCATACAATGCGAATTGAACATTATTGACCAGTGAATCGAAAGTGAGTGTGACGGATCCGTTACCGGTATATTGCACATCCATTCCGGTGAAGCCAGATCCACCATCGCCGGTATGTGTTGCATTTTCACCAACCGTAGTGATGGTACCCGGATAATTGATAACAACCCTGTTAACACCAATGGCAAATGCCTGGGTTTGACTCATAGCTGCAGTTACATATCCGGAGTATGCGCCTGTGGTAATCAGGTAGTCAAGATTATCCCAATTGAGGTTCGCTGTGTTACTACCGGCCAAACATTGTGCTCTCAATGGAGTGGTGGATACAGCAATCAGCAAGCCAATGGCCAGTAGTTGTTGGGTGACCCGTAAGCATCGGTTTTTAAGTAGCCCTCTCTTCATAGGCGTACGGATTTAATGTTATAAAATTACACTAACATAAGATGCCAGTAAAGAGTAGATTTGACCGGCTTTCATAGGTTTAATCGCAACATTTGCAATAGATGAAAATACTTATATTAATAGTAGGACGTGTACCGGGTTGCGAAGAACTACTGTTTTATATACGAAGTAGTATTACGATGTAAAGCTAAAATCAATAAAAAACCCTCCTGTAGAGGAGGGTTTTGCAGGATTACCTGCTTTAATAACCAGCTACCGAGTTAAAGTGCATTATATCAATTCTTGATAAGTTTTATGGTCTGTTTTACATCCCCGCTCTCCACTCTTAAATAATAAACACCGCCTGCAATCGCCTCAAAACCGCCAATGGTGTAAACGCCGATACCGGCTGTTGCGGCATATTGCTCCCGCCGGATAAGTCCACCAGTAGCATTAAAGAGGCTGGCGACAATTTTCTGATCATTGGACAGCTTATATTTCAAAACGATAACTCCCTGGAATGGATTACCTAATACACTGAATTCTGGTTTACCTGCCGGTCTGCGCAGGAACACAACTGTAGAATAGGTAAACGTTCCATCCCTGTCAATCATTTTAAGCCTGTAATAACTTTCAAAAGGCATGGTGAGGTCATTATAATTATACACAGATTGCACAGCCTGGTTCCTGGATTGTATGGTGGCAATCCTTGAAAAATTGATACCATCGCTGCTTCTTTCCAGTTCATAGCGGGAAAGATCGGTTTCCTGTTCCACTGTCCATTTTAATTCGTTGTGATTGGGCATCGCCGCTCCCGCAAAATCGAGCAGGGTTACCGGGGTAGCGATATGTATATACAGGTCACTTCTGAAAACTCCTTTACCATGCGTGGCGGCTATCAGTTTTTCATTGGCATCCAGTTGCAGGTCCATGATCATGGTGGCATCCCAGAAACCTGTGCTGTAAGCGATCCAGTTCAATCCTTTATCAGGACTAACATACACACCAAAATCACAACCGGCATAGATGGTGCCCGGATTGTCCGGGTCAATAAGTATTGCATTAAAAGGCACATCGGGCAGACCGGCCCCACGGCTCAACCAGGTAGTGCCGCCATCAGGCGACAGGTATACATGTGACGAACCGAATCCGCCCAGCGTGACATATAAACTATCATTACTGAAGTTGCTGACAGCAATATCAGTAACAAACCTGTTGGGCAATGTGCCTTTGATGCTGGTATAAGGAACAGTGGCGGCATTTGTTCCGTTTGACTTTAAAAGATTGGGTGTGCCTGTTACATAGATATTACTTACATCATTATCATACTGTGCATAAGGCGATGTGGAAACATACACCAGGTTGGGGTTTGTGGGTGCCACGGCTAATGCAACCGCTGTTTTATGCCGTTGTTCAATATAATTTGAAGGTGTGGTGGCCGGGTAAGGTGGTGTGGCCCCCAGGGCATTATTTGAAAATGATGCACCTGAGTTAGTGCTGACGTGGATATTATCTGAAGCCAAATAAACTGTGGCGGGTGCAGAGGGGCTGAAAGCAATCGGCGCTACAAATCCCGTTCTTGAATCTCCCACAAAACCCCAGTAGGAAGTAACACTTCCACCACTGCCTCCGCCATTTGCAGTTCTGAATATCTGTTTGGCATCACGGCTGGCCAGCATAATCTGGTCGTTGGTGGGATGTATGGCACAGGAAGTACCATCCCCACCGCCCCATGAAATAGAGTTCCAGGTGGTGCCATTATATAATACCTGTCCGTTATCCTGCAGGCCGCCGATCATGATATTAGCATTTTGCTTTGATACTCCCAGTGAAGCATAAAATTGCGTGGCATTCAGCCCGGTGTTGATGGCAGTAAAAGTTTGTCCGCCGTTTGTGCTTTTATAAACCCCCCCATCGTTACAAACATAAACACGGCCCCGGTTAATCGGATCGAACTTGATATCATGATGATCCGCATGAAGCCCGCCGATAGTTGTACGGGTGGTGGATGATACATCATAGCGGTAAATACCTACGCCACCAAACATGATGGAATCGGTATCGAAGGGGTTGATGGCCACCGTATGTGCAAACCAGAATTGGTAAGAACAGTGATTGGTGGTGGTACCAGAAGTTGTTCCTCCCACCACACTCCAGCTTGACCCGAAATTGGTGGAGCGGTATATTTCCCGGTTACTGCTGGCCGTACTGGAGCTCATACCTATACTGGCAAATAATTCACCCGATCCTACATTGTCCAGTTTGATATGCCCTTCATAAGATGCGGGCAACCCGGTTGTGACCTGAGCAAAAGTTGGGGATGCGCTTTTTGCATTGGTAGACCGGTAAATACCTTTTGTGGCATTCGTCATATTGCCGATGCTTAAAACCACCTGGTCCGGATCTACCGGGTTAATAGCAATATCTCTCACATTACTGGCTGCATATACCACATTCCATGAACCTCCCGCATCCAATGAACGATATAATCCATCCGTTGCACAGGCATAGATGGTATCATTGTTTCCTGCACCGGTGCGAATGGCCAGGGATTGAACAGCAAACAAATCTGAAGTGTCTTTTACCAGTGTTTGCGTCCAGTTCACACCACCATCCACACTTTTGATAATACCAATACCATAAGTACCTCTTGTTTTCCAAACATTATTACCATTACCGGCATCCGTGATCACCGTATTATACACCTCCCCTGTTCCGGCATAAATAATACTGGAGTTGGTGGGATCTACTATAATAGACGAAACTCCTAGAATGGGAAGGTTAGTGGTTACAGCTGTCCAGCTGGTACCGGCATTGGTGGATCTCCATATACCACCACTGGCAGAGCCTGCCCAAAGATTATTGTTATTACTGGGATCGATAGCGAGACATACCACCCTGCCACCGATGCGGACTCCCGCATCCTGGCAATAGCCCAGCGAGGTCCAGTTGGCTGCCTGGATACGGGTGTTATTGTATTGTGCCTTCCGGATATTCTCCAGGTGCTGTTCCCAGCCTCTTTGGTATTTCACACTTAGATTTGTGGGATCGGGATAAGCTTTATGCTGGAACGAGGTGCTCAGCTGGTGAGCAGCACCACTCTGCAGTTCATGCTCTTCGCCTTCCTCGCCTTCATTATGTTCAATACTGGCGTACTGTGTTTCTTTGCTTTTGGGGAAATAGTGATATATAGCTATAATAGCTATGGCGGCAGCAATGATTGCTGCCAACAGGGCGGCTGGTTTTTTCATGCGTTTGGATTTGGTAGGGTTAGTACAGGGTTTGTTACTCCAAATCCCTGTAAAAATAAGCCGTTTTACTTATTAACAATTAGTTTCTGACGAACGGTTTCATTACCTGTTGATATCGATACGATATAAGTACCGCTATTTATACCAACGGGTAATTGAACCGGAATAGTATTCAAACCTGCATCCAGGCGTTGTGTTTTTGATAATAAAGCAGATCCACCCATGCTCACAATCGTAATTGTGGCATTTCCGGCATGTGCCACTTCCACAGCCAGGTTAATTTTCTCCCTGGCAGGATTAGGTGATACGATCATATGCAGGACATAATCATTATTCACGATCGTCTTCACGCTACTGAACCTGAGTCTGCCGGAAGATTCAACGATCCTGAGCCTGTAATAGGAAAATCCTTTCAGCGGATTATTATCGGTGGCCAGGTACTGATAGGTACCGTTTGAAGCATGCGCTTCCACCGTAGCAACGCTATTCCAGTTTGTATTATCGCTGCTTCTTTCCACCACGTATGACAGGCTGTTGATGTCCTCAGTGGCTGTCCAGTTCAAATTCACTTTTTTATCCTGCAAACTCGCTTTGAAATCCAGCATATGTGTGGCCAGCGGGAAATCGTCGATCAATACAAGATAGTCTTCCACTTCCCCAATCGGGAAATAACCCGTGGGATGAGAAGTGGTCATACCGGCAGCAGCAGAGGTGATACGTATCCTTAAATAAGTGCTTTGACCATTTACAAAAGTATTAGGGGCGCTTACCCACGAAAGCCAGAAAAGTTGTGCTGTGGCTGAGGTAGGCACCGTTATTGGTGTAATGGCTTCACTCACATCAAATACACCGTTACCATTATAATCCAGCCAGGCGATCAGTGTTGCATTGGCACCGCTGTTATTATGTACAGAAACCTGTGCCGCATAACTGGCACCCGCACCGGGATTAAGGATCGGTGTATACGCCAGTCCATCGTCCACATCATTGTTACCTGTTACCCCTCTTTTCACCCACTCCCTGTCCCAGGTGGCGCCAATACGTATGCTATCATAACGTTCATGCGCAGCCGGGCTGTTGGCAACCGGGTCATAGGTGGCTGGTGCATCACCAAAGTCGGTTTTAGGTCTGAAGTTTTCGGAGGCATCACCGGCGCCTCCAGGCCATGCGGGTCCGCCGCCCACGAGGGTAATATTATTGACTGCACCATTTACCCCTGCACCATCATAGGTACCCAGCCCGGAGTTACCTGCATTAGTTCCCCTGAAATAATATAATTGCCCTGACCAGCCCATACCCGCCTGGCCATTCCAGCTGGTGGTACCGGGGTTATTGTATATAGTAGTGGCACCTGACATCAGGTTATACTGGTGATATTTACTTTGGCTGTAATCCGATCCGTTACGGGCTGTATTGAAATCATAGATCACCCCATTTTTAATGATGAAATCACCAAAGTCGTGAATGGAGGTATTAATACTGGCCGGGTTATATGCATCTGATGCAAACACCTGGTAGGCATTTATGGGGTTAAGACCAGCATCAAAATCAATACGCCACATAATGGTTTCCCGGGTACGGTCGTTAGATGTACCCGACACATCATACTTACCCCCCTCGATACCGAGGTACAGGGCTCCGTCATAAAATGCAGCTGCTGCAGATTCCACACCCTGGTTAAAGGTGGGTATTCCGAGAGTGGATATATCAGCTATTACTGTTGAAATAGCATCTGTATCGAAATTATATTTTTTCAGTGTCTTATTATTCTGAGGGTTGGATGCAGATCCATCGGTCACATAATAAAGGATATGGTTTACGGGATCGTACCCAAAAGAGTTGACATAGGTATTACTGGCATCCGTAAATAACCAGCGTGCTTGTCTTGTAGCAGGGTCTACCATGTATACCGATTGGTTATCCGGGGTAACAATAAAATAATCGGGCTGGCTGGTTACAGGACCAACAAGCGGCTCGTTATTCCCTGTTTGATTGTAGTTGTTAGGGAAGCTTCCCGTAACGCAGGCATTGATATCTGAAAGCCAGCATACCTGGTCGGTACCGATAGCAGTGATAGTAAGTGTAATAGTTTTAACAGGGCCCGCAACTGCAATGGTTGCCGAACCTGTATTCAGGTTATTGGCTACAGCTGTACCGTTTGCAGTAATGGTGGTGGGTAAGGGAAATATACCCCCTACTGTCAGAATGGTTCCTGCATAAGTGGTAACGTTAACTACCTGTGGAATCAGTAAGGTGTTAGTTGCCGCCACACTGAAGGCCTGGTTAAGGTCAATATCGTATAAGGTGAAGCTAAGATTGGTTACTTCGTTATTAAAGGTGATCGTGATGGACTGCCCGTTAGCAGAAGGGTTAAACTGAACATCTTCCCCGGTATAATTGGCAATTTCACCAGTGTGTAATGCATTGTCCACACTGATACCTCCTCCCGGGTTTAATAAAGCTGCAGAGCTCATTGCCATGGTAAAGTAGTTGGAACCGATGGCAAATTTTTGAGATTGCTCCTGTGCGTCGGTAATATAGGTACCCGTACTGGTGCCATAAGGGCCGGTGGCCACTCCACTGTTGTAGTAAACATCCAGGTAATCCCAATTGGCCTGGGCCTGTGTATAACCTCCTCCACACTGGGCATTGGATGAAAAGCTTCCTAAAAGGAAGGAAAATAAGATGAGAACGGGAACGAATTTGGTAGTACGGTTTAACATAACAGGGATTTTGTAGCTTCTGCCAGTTCGCAGATTAAATGGTTGTAACAGTTGGCACTTACCGGGCACCACTCATCTATCCATACACGATTACAGGGAAACACTTACCGGGACAGGGAATTGATTGTGGCTTGCGTAGTTATACCTTCGTTACAATTTATATACGAAGCAGGCGCTGAAGCTGAATTCTTTCATTCGGTAAAGGATTTAATAAAAAACTCTTATAGTTTTCTAAGAGCTAAATTCTGGGTAAATACTCAGAAAAGCAACCGAATCGTAGTTTTTCAATTTAAATTCAATTCCAAAAAAGTAAAATTGCTATAGCTGCTATGTGGAGTTTACTTTTCCAGGCACCGACAAACACGTAAATCTCCTTTTTGTGGATAAAAACAGCCTCCTGGCGGACCGGGAGGCTGTACCTGTTTTGTATATAACGGTTATAACTAGTCGATCTTACTGAATTTCCGTTTAATAGATATATCACCCATATTCATGTGCAGGTAGTAAATCCCAGCTGGGAGTTTACCCGTTTCGGGGTACAATAACATATTACTCCCCGCCTGCAGGGATGCCATGAACCGCTGCACCATTTTCCCATTTCCATCTATAATATATATAATGGCCTGTGCGGATGTATGCGTATTTACACACAACTGCAACTGCTTTTTTACAGGGTTCGGCAGTATCTGTACATCATTTTCTTCCAGCTTATTCAGTTTCACTGTCACTATATTACTAATTGTAACCTGTCCGTCTTTCAATATTGTCTTCATCCGGTAATAGGTAATATTCCCGCTCACCGATGCAACATTATCGGTAATATAGTACGCCTCTGATTCATGAACCACCGGACGTCCCGCGACCATTTCCACCTGGTGAAAATTAACGGCATCTGCACTTCTTTCTATAATGAAATGGCTTACTTCTTTTTTACAGAATATGGTCCAGTCAAGCCTGACATTCCGGCCCTGCAGCAGGGCAGTAAATTGTGTGATGCTGCAATCTAATATATATGGTATGCAACGCCAGTCCCGCTCCAAAGGACAACCATAGGCTATAGGCGTATGCTGTACGGTGGTGATGGAACCCGGTGTGGCATCGCCCAGGGTGGTTCCGCCATTACCCATATAGGCAGAAGTGGCTTCCACACTGGAATTGTTCGCATCAAAACGATCGTCGAGGCCGTCACTATCGGTATCTGATCCGGTCAGCGTTACATTATCATCCGGAAAACCATTTAAGTTAAGATCATTCCCTTCTATCCTGTCTATCGCACCGTCATTATCAGTATCTCCGTCAAGATAGTCAGGCTGTGTATCCGAATCTGTATCTACCATATGTATGCCGTCTCCGCCAAATCCTGCATAGTTATCATACATATTATCTATACCATCACTATCTGTATCCACCCCGGATGGTAACAGGTAACCCAGTGTGGTCAGTCCTTCCACATTATCAGGAATACCGTCATCATCAGCATCAATATCAAAAGGGTTGGCCCATCCAGACCCATCTGTATCCGGGATGGTTAAGGCACCTGCAGCAGCAAGTACTGTATTACGTCCGTCTGTGTTGACCAGGCCATCCACCCGGCCATTCCAATCCGCATCCGTGAATTGCGCTTCTTTCACATCCGTAATACCATCCCCGTCACTGTCCAGGTCATAGGGATTGGGCCTGGCATCGCTGTCCATATTTTTATTGGGCCATGAGTCGCACCGCCCGTCGTTGTTTCCATCGCTTCCCGTTCTTAATAATGCTACTGCTGAATTTTCCGATATGTTATCATTTCCCACATCAGCATCCAGGCCATCCGTATAACCATCTCCATCGGTATCCGCATAGGAACTTACCCGGGCACTATTGCCGGCATCGGTTCCAAAAGCTTCTGTTATATCAGGTATCCCGTCGTCATCACTGTCCAGGTCCAGGTAATTAGGAATGCTATCTCCATCTGTATCCAGCGGTCCCAAACCTGCACCTGAATTATTCACGCCGGTATTGTTGGCATCCACGTTTTGGGAAAAACCATCATTATCCGTATCGCTGTAATTATCTATGCGTCCGTCGCCGTTGGCATCCACTCCAAAACTTTCTGCCGTATCGGGTATACCATCATTATCGCTGTCAAGGTCCAGGTGATTGGGGATGCCATCCAGGTCCTTGTCCATATTATCATTCACCCCGTCGCCGTTGGCGTCTACGTATCCGGCAAAGCTGGGATCTGTAAAGTTGGGCACGTTATCATTATCAGAATCTGCACTGGGATCAAAGTTGTCATTAAATCCATCGCTGTTCAGATCGATAAAGCCGGGATACTGCGGATCGTTCCAGTTGAGCATACCATCGCTATCATGGTCTGCCAGGGCCGTGGTTATATTTATTTCAACATAATCGGGCAATCCATCGTTATCATCATCAATATCGGGACAAGTGGTAATAAATATATTCAGTTGCAATGTATCGTCACAAATTCCCGGGCCATCATAAAAAGCATAAATCACACGGGTGGATGTGACCGGTATAAAATGATCGTACACATTTGCCATGACAAAGGGCATCGCGGAATAGAAACGATAACCTAAATAATTGGCATAGGGAAGTGTAACGGTGGTAACCGGACAAATATTAGCCAGGATAGTATCCCTGGCGCTGACGCAGGAACCTGATACCACATTCGAGGATGGGTTTTCTGCAAAACACCCGGAAGAAATAAAGCCCCCGCGACTGGAAAAATTATTACCTGATGTGGCGCCGGTATAATAAATCGTGGCCTGGTTGGTAATGGTATTGCTGCAGGATACTGCAAAGCAGATATTTGAGGCAAGTACGGAAAAGCGAACAGTGCCCGAACCACCAGAGAGCACACGACCTCCGTTGTTGCTGCTGGCTGCTGTACCCACCCGGAAGATCACCCGGTTGCCGATCGCATCATACTCTGCTTCATCATCACCGGCTGCATCCGTTTTGGGCACACCCCCGATCTGTAAACTATTGGGTTTATAACTGGATCCCCTGGGTATCGTATCAATAATATATGTATTCAGTGTGGAGTCGTTACCATTATTCGTATAGGCTAGATCAAAACTCAGCTCATCACCTCCCGTCAATGAACCGCCATTTACATCTGTGGCCGTATTGGTCAGTTGCATATAGGGTTCCTTGATACTGATCGTGGCTGTTACCACCTGCACCACGTAGTTCTCGTTGGGTGATGACAAGCGGATAGTGGCAGATGTTTGATTATTCCCCAGGTTGATATTACCCACATTCGGCAGATCGATAATATCTGCATCGTAACCCAGTGTATTTTGAAACGAGGGATTTCTTGTTGCTACCACCACTCCTTTATATGATATGGTACTGTTCCACATATCGTTGAGGTTGCTGGTAGCATTGGGTGTAAGGTTCAGGAAGGCGGGTGCCCCGTTTTGACGGAAAGAAAATGAATCAAGAGATGAACGGTCGCCATCGAATACTACAGCACCCAATTCACAATTCACCGGGCCGGAAGGAGGTGTAAGAAACCCGCTTAGGGCAATATCCACTGCGGGCTGCCCCTGGTCGATGATCACATTGCCATCATATACATTCAATTCCCGGATGATATCAGAAGGGTTTTGATAAGCCACCACGATGGTCCAGCCCCCGTAACCATTGTTAATGCCCACTGGCACTACCATATCGGCAATCGTATAAGTTCCATTAGGGCTTGCTGTATTTATCAATGATGTGATGTCGGTAAAACATTTATACCCGGTATGCACAAGTCCCGGCGCCAATGTACTGTTATGATAATCGGTGGTGGTGGATGTAATATTAATATAAGAACCCGCACCGGGTATTTTTAATTTACAGGTTGTTTCACCCGTGATCCAGCCGGTAGTGGTGCCATCCGTACCCTGGCCTGCCCCCCAGTATAAACCAGCCCATAATACGGTGGCGCAGGATGGCAGGTTCAGATCAGCGGTACTTGAATTGGTTTGTGCAGAAGTTAAAAGTTCGAGATTAAAGGACAGGTCAGAACTGGATGCAGCCGCCTGGTGCACTTCCACGGCTATTACATTATTACCGGCAACAAAAGCTGTACTCGGAATAATAAAACTTGCCAGCCCATCTTCTATTGCCGACGGGGCCAATGTGGCCCAGGTAACAGCGCCTGCATTCATATTGCTCCTTCCGATTTCCACCCCATTTACATACACGACACATCCGTCGTCCCTTTCTACATTGATCGTAAAATTGGTATACAAAGTAGGGTTGGCAATATTGACTGTTTTCCTGAAATAAGCTGTTAACCATTTATTGCCCGTAGGTATACATAATGTGCCGCCGCCGCCAGAGGGGATACACGTGGCTTCATCACCGTCTCCATATCCCAGCTCTGCATTCCCCGATGGCCAGGCTGCATCATTATAGGCAACTGTTTGCCAGTTGGCCTGGTAATTCGCCTGTGTGTTTGCCCAATACTTCCAGGAAGATCCGAAAGGAATAATAGTGACTGCATCTACATTGATATTGGCAGCAGCCCCGTTGTTATTTCTCGAAGTACCTCCCGGAGGGGCTTCCCCTGTGCCGGGGTTGCCGGAGCCGATACCTGTTGTAGTAATGATACTGTTAGACACATATACTACATTCCCCCTCACTGAAGGATTATAATACCGGTGTGAAAAGGAACGGATCACTTGCGAATGAACAACATGCACCTGTATCACACCAAACAGTAAGATGACAGGGTAAAGTTTTTTCATAGAGCTGGTTTACGGTTATTTATGCCCGATTCTACTTAATGATCACTTTTTGCAGCATTGCATCCCCTTTACTATTCTTCACTTCCCAGATGTAAACACCTGTTTTTAATCCGATCTCTCTGGATGAAACGCCTGGCCCTGTTTTCAGGGTCTCTGTTTTTATTTTTCTGCCCGACATATCAAATACGCCTAATTGATATTGACCGCCTTCTGCTGAAGTGATCTGCAGCGTGAGCTTATGCTGATCTGTGCTGATCACCCTCACATCAAAATCCTTCAGCCTCGTATTCTCTATTCTTTTGATGCCCATATATTCCTTATGGCCATTGAAGTCGCTCTGACTTAGCCGGTAATAACTTGTTCCCGGCAGCGGGTGATGATCGGTAAAAGAATAGGATTGTGCAGTATTGGTGGTACCGGCCCCATTCACTGTTCCGATAGTAGTAAAATTGCTTCCATTGACAGACCGCTCAATCGTATAATACTTATTATCTGTTTCGGCAGCAGTGGACCAGGTCGCCATTACTTTTCCATCGATCAGCTTTACTTCATAACTCAGCAGGGAAACAGGCAGCGTACCACTGGTGGTTACACTAAATTGATCAGTCACGCAACCAAATGCATCTGATACGGTATAATTGGTGGTGGCATTATTAGGGGGTGTAACATTAACAGACCGGGTTGTTCCCGGTGTTGCTGTCCATGTATAATTGCCCGATTGTGGCCAGGATGCCGTTAATGCAACAGAAGATCCATTGGTAATGTTCTGACTGCTGGATTGGTTCACATCTTTCATGATAGTGAACTGATCGAACACAGACCCGTTTTGCCGCAGCATTTTTGCATCCAGCCTGTTGTCTTCCACTTCAAAATAAAATATACCCGCATCATTTACAGCAAAGGGCATGGCATATGCGCCAAAGTTTGTATTGGTACCGCCACTGGCCCCCGCAGAGCCCGCCACAACATATACTGTTCCGTGATTTGCCGGTGTGGTATTATAGACATAAGGACATGTGGAATTACTGGTGTAGGTAGCGCTGGATGAACTTACAGCATGCGTGGGAGCATTGAATGAGGTCCATGAACCGGTAAAATTCCGAAGCAGGTAACCTCTTTCATATGCATGCGAGTGACCACAAATGATCAGGTCAACACCTCTTGTTTCCAGGAAAGTGATAAAGTTTTGCCTGATATTGACGAGATCTCCTTCGGAATCAGAGTTATGACTTGATTTTGTGTAAGGCGGGTGATGCCAGTAGGCAATGACCCATTTGCGGGTATTGGCTGCCAGGTCTGCCGTGAGCCATGTTTTTAACTGGCTGCTACCGGCTGTTTCAATACTGGTTCCATCTGATTCCGTTCCATAGGAGTCGAGAGAAAGAAAGTGAATATTCCCGATATCAAATGAATAATAGTTTTGTTTGGTGGAAGCCACCCCGCCTGCTTCCCCATTCTGCGGAACACTGAATATATTGTGATACGGCATCGACCGGGATGCTTTATTAGCGGACGAATTCCCATAGTCATGGTTACCGGGTGCCGGATAGAGTTTGTGATTTCTCAGGATATTATCTCCATAGATATCAAAGAAGTTCGTGGTATACTCTGCTTCGGAACCTATGCTGTATGCATTATCGCCCAATAATATCCATGCATCTGGTGCATCAATACCGTTGGTGGATAAAAAATTCCGGTAATTGGTCAGGTTGTTGTCCTGGTAAGTGGCACTGCCCCGTCCGCAATCCCCAAATGCTGTAATCCGGATCTTTCGGGTGGTGCCGGGTAATGGAAGCGTGGTAAAGAATTGTTCAGCCGAAGCAAATGCCTGCTGATTAGTGGAGTTACCGATCTTATAATAGTATTTTGTATCCGGCGTCAGACCTGTTACAGTTACAATATGTTCTGTCACGGATGCTGCATCATTTACTACAATAGGATAGGTCCCGTATACTGTACCTAATTCCACTCTTGAATTTTGCGCGGCTGAAGTTCTCCATCGAAAGGTCATAGTAGTTTGTGTACCCACCTGCAGGTAAGGTCCGCGGGAAAGGGTGGAACCGAAAACATCATTCCCCAATAATTGCAGGTTGAAAGAAATATCAGAACTGGAAGAAACCGGTGGTGACCCGGAAACGCTGGCCTGGTGTACCTCCACGGCTATATCATTGTTTCCCGCTACAAATGCAGAACTGGCGACATTAAAACTGATCGTTGCATCTTCAATAGCCGAAGTGGCTGATGTGGCATAAGTAATAGCGCCCGGTGAAGGCATGTTGTTCCTGTCCACTTCCACTCCGTTCACATACACCACATATCCGTCATCCCGTGTTACATTGAAAGTAAAGTTGGCATAGAGTGAAGGATCAGGGATATTGATCGTTTTACGAAAATAATAAGCAGGCCATTTGTTCCCGGTTGGAGTGCACAATGTGCCTCCACCATTGGATGGAATACAAGTGGCTTCATCGCCATCACCATAGCCCAGCTCACCATTGCCCGAAGGCCAGCCTGTATCATTAAAACCGGCGTTTTGCCATCCTGTCGGGAAATTGGCCTGCGAATTAGCCCAATACTTCCAGGAACTTCCATTAGCAATTAATGTAACTTGTGCTGATGATGGTAAAGAGAAGAAACTAACGGCGGCACAAAGCAGCCCTGTTCTCATAAGGTGGATAGTTAATTTCATCTTCATGGGTATTACGGTTATTCGAAGAGGAAATCTATAAAAAAAAACTTATCGGCAGAATAGCAAAAATTAGGGGGGTATGTCTAAAACTCTTAATCTTTAGTAAGCACATACACTCATTACCCGATCTTGTTTGTTCTAAACCCGGCTTTTATGCTTCATGGATTTTTGAATAAAATATTCCCTTCCGTAAAATTCAATGGAAAATTTACGAGTGTCTTTGCAGTATTCATCATGGTTGTTTGCATGTCACATTTTTATCCACCTGCTTCAAAAACTCCAGATGAGGTTGACCGTTATTACAATGAGCAACTGCAGGCCTTCAAAAAAAAGATCTCGACTTTTAAAATAGCCTGTGGAAAAAAAGATCCTGTGACCAAATTGAAACAGGAATTTTACCAATGTCGTATAGCGTATAAAAAACTGGCGGTACTTTCAGAGTATTTCAATCCTTATGAAACAAAACAACTCAACGGCCCCCCTATCGATCGCATTGAATCTGAAGTAGCTGACCGTATCATACCCCCGCAAGGTCTCCAGGCCATTGAAGCCCTGGTGTTTGATCCGCAATGGACGCCCATTTCGAATGCCAGGGTGCTTGCTTTGCTTACTGATATTCTGTCAGTAATAACCTGGCTGGAAAAAGAGCCAGACCGTGCATTCAAATTCAGGGACGAAATGGTATGGGATGCTATCCGCTCTTCCACGGTTCAGCTGATGACAACCAGTATCACCGGGTTCGACTCACCTGTTGCTGCTTATTCATTACCCGAAGCGAGGGCCACCATTACCAGCATGAAGAACCTGTTGCTCTTGTTTAAGTCCGGGCTGGACAAAAAAGACCCCCGGTTGCTGACCAGGCTAACCGGTTCATTGGGTAAAGCACTTCTTTATCTTCAGCAGCATAACCATTTCAACAGTTTTAACAGGCTCTCCTTCATAACAGAATACCTGGATCCATTTTACCGTCTGCTGCAACAATCAAGGCTAAAGGCCGGTATTACTGTTCCCGAAGGCCGCAGCGCTATTAACTATAATGCCCGTTCCCTTTTTGATTCCGGCGTACTTACCGTTCATTTCTATTCCCCTCCATCCGACTACTGGATGACACCGGAAAGGATACGACTTGGAAAGCTGCTTTTCTCTGATCCGATCCTATCAGGTACGAATACCCGAAGTTGTGCTTCCTGTCATCAGCCGGCAAAAGGATTCTCGGATGGGCTGGTAAAACCATACGCCCTGGATGATAAGACATTGCTGGCACGAAACACACCCACCCTTTGGAATTCCGGGCTTCAAACAAAACAATTTTATGACAGCCGGACGGATATTCTCGAAAATCAACTGGGTGAAGTGGTACACAATGCAGAAGAAATGCAGGGTTCCTTACTGAACAGTGTGAAGCACCTGCAATCATCCCCTGTTTACAAATCTCTTTTTGATGCCGCCTATCCGCGGGACAAGAACCCCATCACCACTTTCACTATTGCCAATGCCATTTCATCCTATGTACGTTCCCTGCAGTCCTTCAATTCCCGTTTCGATCAGTATGTGCGGGGTAATAAAACAAAACTGAGCGCTGCTGAAAAAAATGGTTTCAACCTTTTTACCGGCAAAGCAAAATGCGCCACCTGCCATTTTTTGCCCGTCTTCAATGGCACTATACCTCCTTTTTATGTAGAAACAGAGTCGGAAGTATTGGGTGTTCCCAAAACAAAGGATAAAAAAAATGCTGTACTGGATGATGATCCCGGCAAATTTAATTTCACTCATTCCGACATTCACAAATATGCTTTCAAGACGCCTTCCATCCGGAACGTTGAGCTCACCGCCCCATACATGCACAATGGTGTCTTTGATTCGCTGGAAGAAGTAATGGAATTTTACAATAATGGTGGCGGAAAGGGATTAGGCATTGCTCCTCCTAACCAAACATTACCTTTCGAAAAACTCAGCCTTTCGAAAAAGGAAATCAGGGATATTATAGCTTTCATGAGATCATTAACCGATACTTCCTCGTTACGTTAGTTTACTAAAAAGAAAACCGGGATAAACCCGGTTTCTTTTACTCTGCAACCACTATACTACAGCTTTACAAACCTTCCATACAGCACATCTTTTCCTGTTTGTACAGCAATAAAATATGTTCCTGCAGGCAAAACCGGCCAGCTCTTAATATTTAGCCGGTTATATCCTTTTATGACGTGCTGACTGGTTGTATAAATATCCCTGCCCTGTATATCACGGATATGGATAACCGCTGTTCCGCTGACCGTTGAACCAAAATACAGTGAGAAGTCTTCCATTACAGGATTGGGGCTAATGGAAAGCAGGTCATTTTTTTCTAGCGTCACCTTTACCACCGCCGAGTAAACAATCCATCCATTCTTCTCTTCTGTTTTTAACCGGTAATACACGACATCCGGACTCAATGTCACTACATTATCGTTTGCTTGATACATTTCTGATTCATTCACTACAGGGCGGCCGGCCACCGTTGCTACCTGTGTAAAACCCGTACCGTCTATACTTCTTTCTACCACAAATCGGCTTACTTCCTTTTTACAGAAAACGGTCCAATTAAGCTTTACATTATTACTCTGCAAATGAGCTGTAAAGCTGGTAATATGGCAATCCAGTACATAAAGCATACAACGCCAATCCCGTTCTGCAGGACAGCCATAAGGCATAACTGTACGCTGCACCATAGTGTTAGAACCGGGCGTAGGATCTCCGGTGGTACTTCCGCCATTACCCATATAAGCCGATGTGGCTTCTGCACCCGGGTTGTTAGCATCAAATCGGTTATCGAGTCCGTCTCCGTCTGTATCCAGACCGGTCAGTGTCACATTATCATCCGGAACACCATTTAAATTAAAATCATTGCCTTCCATTCTGTCTATCAACCCATCATTATCCGT
>CAZSGD010000016.1:57611-89435 GCA_964606155.1 uncultured Chitinophaga sp.
TATTGGGTATTGATAAGAAACCTAATGAGGCTAATACAATGTTGCGGCCGTTACTATTTACAGCACCATCCACTCTTCCATCCCAATCCACATCAGAAAACCCGGCTTCTTTTACATCGGTTATGCCATCGCCATCACTATCCAGGTCGTAAGGATTGGGCTTGCCATCATTATCCATATTCTTATTGGGCCAGGAGTCGCAGCGTCCGTCATTATTGGCATCAGTTCCTGTTCTCAGTAAGACAGAGCTTGTGTTCTCCGGCACATTATCGTTACCCACATCAGCATCCAGGTTATCCGAATATCCATCCCAGTCCGTATCAATGTACCCGGTCACCCGGCCACTATTATTGCTGTCTGTGCCAAATGCTTCGGTGATATCGGGTATACCATCATTATCACTATCCAGGTCCAGGTAATTAGGAATATCATCGCCATCGGTATCCGGGGCACTCAATCCTGCACCTGAATTACTCAGTCCCGTATTGTTCGCATCCACATTTTGAGACAATCCGTCATTGTCCGTATCGCTGTAATTATCTAGCCTCCCGTCACCGTCGGTATCCACACCAAAACTTTCCACGGTATCGGGGATACCATCATTGTCGCTATCCAGGTCCAGGTGATTGGGAATACCATCTCCATCCATATCTATATTATCATTCACCCTGTTTCCATCAGCATCCGCATAACCCGGAAAATCAGGATCGAGATAGTTGGAAACTCCGTCATTATCTGCATCAGCACCGGGATCAAAGTTGTCGTTAAGCCCGTCAGTATTGTTATCGGTGTACCCGGGGTATTGCATATCATTCCAGTTCGGTACGCCGTCTCCATCATGATCACCAAGAGCTGCCGGCATATTCATTTCCACGTAATCGGGGATGCCGTCATCATCATCGTCAATATCGGGACAGGAAGTGATATGAATATGTAACAGCAGCGTATCATCACAAATTCCCGGCCCGTCATAAAATGCGTAAATGTTCCGTGAAGTATTTACCGGGGCAAAATGATCGTACACATTCGCCGGGACAAATGGAATGGCTGAATAAAAACGATAGCCCAGGTAACTGGTATAAGGAATGGGCACAGTGGCAGCAGGGCATATATTCGTTAAAATGGCTTCACTTCCATTTACACATGCTCCGGATACCATGTTGTTGCTGGATCCTTCATTAAAACAACCGGAAGCAATTAGTCCACCTTTGCTGGATAAGGAGGAGCCCGATGTAGCAGCTGTATAATAAATTATTCCCTGGTTAGATATGATATTACTGCAGCCATTGAGCAAACAAATGTTGGTGGCATACACTGAAAATCTTACCGAACCCGTACCGCCGATTGGAACGCTACCTCCCGTAGTGTTGTTGGCCCCGCTGCCCACCCTAAAGATCACCCGGTGATTCACCAGGTCATATTCAGCTTCATCATCACCTGGTGTATCCGTTTTTGGCACGCCATTGATCTGAAGAGTTCCCGGCATATAGGTACTTCCTCTTGGAATAGTGTCAATAATATAAGCGTTCAGCGTGGAGTCGGTACCATTATTAATATACTGCAGGTTAAATTGCATTTCATCACCACCTGTTAAAGCGCCCCCGTTTACATCTGTTGAAGTATTCGTTAGCTGCATAAAGGGTTCCTTCACACTGATCGTGGCTGTTAACACCTGCACCATATAGTTTTCTTCAGAAGATGAAAGCCTGATTGTGGCGGATGTTTGATTATTACCTAGATTGGCGTTACCCGCATTAGGCAGGTCAATTATATCCGCATCATACCCCAGTGTATTTTGAAATGCCGGGTTCCTTGTCGTGACCACAGCACCTTTATAAGTTATGGTACTGTTCCACATATCATCCAGGTTGCTGGTGGTATTGGGTGTAAGGTTGAAGAATGCGCCGGCACCGTTTTGCCTGAATGAAAAGGAGTCCAGCTCCCCCCGGTCTCCTTCAAATACGACGGCACCGAGTTCACAACTCACCGGGCCGCTTGACGGAGTAAGAAATCCATTGAGCAATACATCCACTGGTGGTTTACTCAGACCGATAATGACATTACCATCATATACATTCAGCTCCCGAACGATATCGGAAGGGTTCTGGTACGCAATAACGATCGTCCACCCTCCATATCCATTGTTGATCCCGATCGGTCCTGTCACATCTGCAACAGTATAAGTACCATTAGGATTTGTTGCATTGATCAACGGGGTAATATCTGCAAAGCATCTATACCCTGTATGGGGAACAGATACTATTGTGTTATTATAATAATCGGTTGTTGAAGAAACGATGCTGGTATAGGATCCCGCTCCGGGCAACTTTAGTTTACAAAAAGTTTCACCAGCTATCCAGCTGGTGTTGCTGCCATTATCACCCTGGCCGGCACCCCAATACAAACCTGCCCATAATACATTGACACAAGAAGGCAGGTTAAGATCAGCAGAACTTGAATTGACATGCTCCGCTGCGGTTAATTCCAGGTCAAATGACAGGTCCGAACTGGATGCCGTAACCTGGTGTACTTCTACCGCAATAACGTTGTCACCTGTCACAAAAGCCGTGTTGGGTACGGAAAAACTCACCACAGCATCTTCTCTTGTAGAGCTGGCAAGTGTATCCCATGCTACCGGGCCAGCCGGCATACTATTTCTTCCTACCTCTACCCCATTTACATAAACAACACAACCGTCATCCCTTTCTACATTTAGAGTAAAACCAGTATACTGCGCCGGGTTAGCGATGTTTATCGTTTTCCTGAAATAAGCGGTTATCCATTTATTACTCGTAGGTAAACATAAAGTTCCTCCGCCACCAGATGGGATACAAGTTGCTTCATCCCCATCACCATATCCTAATTCAGCAATACCTGAAGGCCAGGCTGCGTCATTGTAAGCAACCGCTTGCCAGTTGGCCTGGTAATTACTCTGGCTGTTGGACCAATACTTCCAGGAAGACCCGAAAGGAATAATCGTTGTTTCATCGATACTGATATTGGCCCCGTTGCCGCTGTTATTTCGGGTAGTGCCGCCCGGAGGTACCTCCCCTGTGCCGGGGTTACCGCTTCCGATACCTGAAGTAGTGATGATACTGTTGGATACATACACCACATTCCCTCTCACAGAAGAGTTGTAATACCTCGGGGTTAGTGGACGGATAACCTGTGAATGAGCTACATTCACCTGTATCACACAAGTAAATATCAATGCAGTGTATATTTTTTTCATAGGATGGGCCTGGGGGTATATAAAATCTTATTTACAAATTGTTTTTGAAGCATGGCATCAGCTTTACCTGCTATATGGCTGCATTTTAATAAGCTGAGATTCTGATTTTAAATATATAAGACGGAAAGCTTAACGGATATCGCAAAAATTTGCTATTTAATACCCTAAATACTGGTTTAAGGCAGTTTTGCGGCCATCCTCCTGCCCTTCAATCTCATTGAAATCAGTACTTTTACATATAATAACAGTATTATGAATCCAACAGCCAAGCCTCTCATCGGTATTTCCTGCGGCGATCTGAACGGTATCGGTATCGAACTGATCATTAAAACGTTTTCCGATAACCGGATCCTGGAACACTGCACCCCGGTGATCTTTGCTTCCAATAAAGCCATCAATTTTTATCGTAAGTCCATTCCGGAAATCAATTTCAATTATCAAAGCACAAAAGAGTTCAACCGGATGAACCCTAAACAGATCAACCTGTTCAATTGCTGGGAAGAAGAAGTCGCTATCAGTCCGGGCCAGCTTAATGATGTGGGTGGAAAATATGCCGTTCTTTCCCTGCAAACCGCTGTGGCAGCGCTGAAACAAAAACAGATTGATGGATTAGTAACGGCCCCGATCCATAAAAAAAATGTTCAGACTGCCGATTTCAATTTCACAGGTCATACCCCTTATTTAAAAAGCATGTTTGGTGTAAACGATGTGGCCATGATGTTGTGTGCCGGAAATTTCAGGGTAGCCCTGCTCACAGAACATATTCCTGTGGCTGAAGTAGCGAAGCATATTACAAAAGAAGCCATTCTCAGCAAACTGAATATTATTCATCAAAGCCTGCAAAGGGATTTTGGTATTGATAAACCCCGTATTGCTGTGCTGGGATTGAACCCGCATGCGGGAGACGAAGGACTGATCGGTAATGAAGAAGAAACGATCATCAAACCTGCTATCAAAGAAGCCAAGAATAATAATTTACTCGTCGTGGGTCCATACAGCGCCGATGCTTTTTTTGCCCGCCGCAGTTTTGAAAAATTTGATGCTGTATTGGCCATGTACCACGACCAGGGCCTTATTCCGTTCAAGGCATTAGCCATTGGCGAAGGTGTAAATTATACAGCAGGCCTGCCGGCCGTGCGTACATCGCCTGATCATGGTGTGGCTTTCGATATTGCCGGTAAGAACAAAGCCGATATTTCTTCTTTTGTAACAGCGGTGTTTGAATGCGCCGAAATCATTCGTCATCGCAGGGAATATGAAGAAAACAGGCAAAACCCTGTGCGAAAGATCTCCAAAGATGTATTTGCAAGAATGGAAGATGAAGAAATTAAAGAGGGTTAAGTCAATGCCCAACCCTCTTAGTTTTTCTGTGTCCGTCTCTGATTACATTTTAATGAACTTACCCTGCAATACTGTCTCTCCCTGCTGCAGCGAGATAAAATAGATACCCGCCTGCATTCCGCCCGGGCTCTGTATATAGATCACATTATTACCCTTACTCACAGTCTCCGCAGTTGTATAAATTGTTCTGCCATGGATATCACGTATATGGATAACCGCTTTTCCTCTGGCCGGTGAATCATAATTCAGGGCGAACACATCGTTCACCGGGTTGGGGGCAATCGATAATGAAGCTCCTTTTACCGACTGGGTTTGAACAATCATGGAATATTTAACCGACCCGTCCTTCTCCACGATCTTCAGCCTGTAGTAATTAACTCCTGAAGGGAAGTTGAGATCAGTATAACCATAGGTACTCACTGTATGAATATTTCGGGCAGCCTGGAAAAATATAGGAGCAAAGCTGATACGATCGTTGCTTCTTTCCAGCTCAAAGTGGTCTACCCCTTCTTCCTGTTCCGTCGTCCACTTTACAACGTTCTCCATTTCCTGCTGCGTTACACTGAAACTTTTCAGTACCAGGGCCAGCGGGCTATTGGAACAAGCCGGATAAATTTCCGTCGTATCACTGGTGGATAAACCTGCTGCATCGGTCACTGTTAATTTGATCAACCAGTGATAATCATCACCATTGCAACCAATACGTGAGATCATGGTTTGCGGGGCCACGCTGCTTACCACCACTTCGGGGTGCTGGTGATTATTATGTTTCAGGAAGGCCTGCCATGCATAAGTAAGTTGTGCAGCGGGGTGCTCTGTATCTGTAACGGTTGCTGTGCAGGAATACAGCGTGTCAGGACCTAGTGTGTATGTTGAATTGTTCACCGGGCTGGTGATATTCACCACGGGCGGTGTATTGTTTACCGAAATGATGATACTGTCTACTGAAGTGGCGCCACCGTTATCCGTTACAGTTAGTTTGGTCACATATTTTCTGGGTGTATTGGGCGGGGCCGTAAAGTTATGAGAAGGATTAGCCGCTGTAGAGTTGGGTGTCCCGTCTCCAAAGTTCCAGCTATAACTGGCAATACTTCCCCCGGGTGTTGGATCATAAGATCCATTACCGGTAAAATTCACACTTAGCACAGAGGGCCCGAATGTTTTATTGGAAGTCATTACCACCACCGGTGCCTGGTTGCCACCGTAAGCAATTCGCTTGATGGTACTGTTACCCAGGTCCACACAGAATAATGATCCATCAAATGGATTCATACTGATATGTACGATGGCCAGGAAACCTGAAGCGAAATTGTCCACTCTTTGTAATACATCTGTGAAGTTTACAGTAAAACTTTTCAGCCACTGTCCGCCATAATCAGCCTGGAAAAAAGTATTCCGGAAACCAACCGGGAAAGAAGTACCCGTGTACCAGCAACCCGTTACGGAGGCATTACCTCTGAAAGGTGATCCCGTTACACCCGAAGCGCCTGTTCCGATCAATGCTGTGCTGGCGGTATTACCACTAAAAGTACCCACCCTTGCATTATCTTCTCCATGCCTCCAGTCTATTACAGGACGACGGTGAAAATACCGCTCATTCGTTCCGATAGCTACTGCAGGATTACAAGGATTGTAAATCGTTTTTATATTATCTGCTGTGGCTTGCTTCAGCAAATCTTTAAATGTGAAGAAAGGCTGGCAGCCACCACCCGCCAATGGATTGGGCTCGTCGGGATTTTGCGTGTTGAGATTATAATAACTTGCCAGCGTGGTATGTCCTTCAAACAAAGGCCATCCGCAGTTCATGCCGGGCTTATCTAACTCCGTGAATTCTTCCCATACGTTCCAACCCACATCGCCCACATATACTTCACCAATATCCCCGGCAGTAGGGTTTGTGGATCCTGTTCCTGGTTTGACACAAATGCGAAACGGGTTACGGAAGCCCAATGCCCACACCCTTGATTTCGCAGAGCGGGGGCTTGCCGCTGAATAGAATGGGTTGCTGCCCACACCATTTCCCGTTGCCGGGTCGATCCGCAACAATTTACCACAATGTGAATTCAGCAGCTGAGACCGGAAGGCGCCCACATTTTCTTCGGGCCTGATAATACCATCAGCCAGCGCCTGTACATAATAGGTATGAGCAATATTGCCGGGATCTGTTGTATTATAACTGGCACCATCACCCGCAGATATCAGCAAGGTGCCATCGGCCGCAAAAGCCAACGCCCCTACGCCATGCGATTCATATAAAAGAGGGATACCGGTTTGTTTTGTTTCGCCTATCAGTACCAGCCGGGTGGAATAGTCGGTAACAAGATTGCTGCCACTGACAATGGTCTTGTACCGGGTAACACGGCCGATCGTGGCATTGAGATATTCATTCGTGGCAGGGTTGTAGGAAGCCGTACCATAATATAAAAGATGGTGACGGTCCACATTATAAAGCAGGTATATATAACCGTTAGATGCAAATTGCGGGTCCAGTGCAAAGCCCAGCAATCCGTGATCACGCCAGTCGCCCACTTCTTCTGCAATATCAATGACGGGAGTGGTTTGCTTTACATACGTTCCCGCGCCATTCCGGTTACATACATACACTCTTCCTGCTTTCTCCCACACAAACATCTTTAAGCCATCATGGGTGAAGGCGGTGCCTACCGGTGCCGACCACCCGGAGCCAATGGAAGAAACAGTGAAACCTGCGGGCACTGTTTGACCAACGCACAGCATACTTGCAAGAAGGAATGAGATACAAAGGGTAAAACCTGTTTTCATAATACCAGTTATTTTCTTATGTGATACAGTAATAAATACAATGGTTCCCGGCTCTTCAGAAGGATGTTAGGAAGACATAGCTATGTCCCTGCATGGGAGTTTCAGAAGATAAACTGGAATATGTCAGGAATGCAGACCGTTAAACAGGTCTATAAAGGGTCGTTCGAAAGAAAGTGGATAAAGAATGGAAGAACAAAATAGGTATTTATTACAGAATATGCAAACGGACATCAGCAGAATAACCATCAGGCTTTGTCAGGCATAATTACTTATTTTACAATCACTTAAAAATTGAGTCGGGTACTCCTTTATTAATGGTATAACTGGAATAGCTTATTTCCACCTTTCCTTTCTTATTTCCGGGCTTATCAGGCTGGTCTTCTTTTTTACTGCCGTCATCATAGTCAAACGTGATCCCTTTCGGCAATTTATAGTCCTTTGTATTAAAGGAAAAGATCACTTTATCAGCCAATCCATATTCTTCGTACTTACCATAGGTCATTTCCAGCTCGTAGGTCCCGTTTTCTTTGGTAGTGGTCTTTGCTTTTTTGATCAGCGATTTGGTTTCGTCAATATACAGTGTAGACAGCACCACTTCTGCATTCTCATCCTTCGGCAATAATTTGATGATGCGAAGATTCGTACCGCTTTCTTTACCCACATCTATGATATCAAAACCGGTGGTGTTCACAAAAATGTTACCGAGATTGATATTGACAGAACCTTTGGGTATGAAGGAGATGCCACTTTCGTTATGAATGCGGAGCTTATCCGGTTTTTTGTAAAACACTTTTACTGTGGCCACCGGGGCTTTGATAAAAATGACGTTCGTTTTCATTTTACCGCTGGCCTCATAATCGCTGACCTTGTCCAGCTTTTCCTTCACTTTATTAATCACCTCTTCCGCTGTTTGCGCCCGCAACCCCAACACAGCGCCGGTAAAGAGAACAAAGCAGATGAATCGTTTCATATATTAAAATTAAGTCAGAATATCTTTTTTGCGGAATACAGCCACGGCAGCGCCAAAGAACAAAAATATATAGGCCACCAGTATCCCCAGGCTGCGTAAAATGGCAGGCAGGTTTTCAATACTGCCGTTAATGGTCGTTCCCCCTGCATCAGCTTTTACATAAAAGAACCCTTTCCAGGCCACCATGTGCGAGGTAAACAAATAGGGCTTCACCGTTTGATCGTAAATAGGAATATTCATTTCCGATAAAATGGTAAACACAATGACAATACTCATGGTGGCAATAATAGGACCAATGGAGTTTTCTGCGAATACACTTAACAAAAATGAAAGAGCAGATACAGTAGTCAAGGCCACGGCTGCATAACCAAAGGCAGCCACGTATCTCCATAATACATCAAAACTTTTCATTTGCTCAATACCTTCGGAGCGAAGGACCACCAGGTCGTTGGTGCCAAAAATCAGCATACTGCCAAACAAAGCCAGGGCGGCCATCCAGAGCAATAACGCTAACGTATACACAACGGAGGCTATAAACTTCACGGTCATGTATTGTGTACGGCTGATCGGTTTGGTTAACGAAAGCCGAAGTGTGCCCATATTCGCTTCACCGGCTATGGAGTCTCCGGAAATAAGCGCCACCAGTAAAGGCATTTGAATCAGCAGGGTGTTCAGTATCACAAAACAGATGAGGTACCCGTTCAGTAATTTATGTTTGAAATCATCGGAGAATTCGAATGACCCGGAAAGATTGCTCAGCAACAGGTCAACATAAGATTTTCCGTCAAATTTCAGGGCGATTTGTATCAAAAAAACAATAGCTGCAATGGCGCCGAAAGCAATATAGGTCCTCGGCCGCCTGAAAATCTTGAAGAGTTCAATTTTTAGCAGCTTCCACATGTGGTTTACGGGTTGTAAGTGACAGGAAATAATCTTCCAATGAATGTTTGGAGTGGAAAGAGATCACGTTGATATCCAGCTGCATTATCTCCTTCATCACCCGCGGCACTTCCTTCTTATGTACTTTGAGCATCACCCCATCCTCCGTTCTTTCCCTCACCAGTAATTGTAAAGGAGATTGTGTAAGCTTCACAAAAGCAGCTGCATCATCCAGCGTTCTTAATTCAACGATGGTTTCAGATGGATCAAACAGGTCATTTACCCGTCCTTCCACCAGTTTTTTCCCTTTATCGATGATCAGCATGGAGTCAGCGATCAATTCCATCTCACTCAACAGGTGAGAAGAGATGAGCATGGTTTTTTTCATCTCCCCGCTTAAACGCAGTATCAGGTTCCTTACATCGGCAATGCCCTGCGGGTCCAGTCCGTTTGTCGGTTCATCCAATATAATTAGACCGGGATCATGCACCAACGCAATAGCGATCCCTAACCGTTGTTTCATTCCCTGCGAATAGGTCTTCACTTTGCTGCCGGCCCTTTCGGCCAGGCCCACCCTGTATAATTGCTCCATCAATTTTTTTTCTGAAACTTTTACCCCGCTCATCGCCGCGAAGATGCGCAGGTTTTCCAAAGCCGTGAGATATTTATACAGGTCCGGTCTTTCAATAATAGCCCCAACCTGCTGCAATATTTCTTTGCGGTGTTTAAACAGGTCCATCCCGAATATTTCAATGGTGCCGGATGTGGGTTTGATCAATGTAAGCAACATGCGGATGGTGGTTGACTTTCCGGCACCATTTTGCCCCAGGAAGCCATATACCTGACCGGCCTCCACGGTAAAAGAAAGGTCATCCACTGCTTTGATATCCCCGAAATGTTTGGTGAGGTGATTGACGGCTATGATCTTGTTCATGGTGCGAGATAACAGTGTAAGCTATTAAAAGTTCTTTTGTTATGCTCAGTGTGCCATAGAATTAAAATATTTTTGGGAAAAGTCTTGCAATTACAGAGGCCAGTTAATAGATTTGTTTACAATTCGGAAAACCACATATACCCGCGTAAAACTACGATAAACATCCGTACCTGGGGTCATCCCGATTCCTCCTCATGTACCGTTTAGCACCGTTTCATACTGTATATGCCGACCGAAACTAACATCCAATATTTCTGTGGGGACATTTGATATCCTGATCGCTATCAGGACAAAACCCTAGGAAATGATAAAGCAACTTATACTGTTACTCATTGTGGCTTTCCGGATCAGCATCCAGCCCGTAACAGCCCAAATACAAGACCCTGCATCCGGCACACTCACAATGGTAGCTGGTACAAACCCGTCTTTTAAGCCTGCTGCTTTCCTTACTGTAAGTGGCAGTGTTCATCATAACAAAGTGGTCCTTGATTGGACCGTGGGCGAAAATGAAACGGCCGATAAATTCGAAGTAGAGAAAAGCACCGACGGCGTCCATTTCATCATGGCTGCACTGGTGTTTGGAACAGACACACCCTCTACCGGCACTTATCAATTTTATGAAAAAGCAAGTGGCACGAAAACCCTGTACCGTATTAAACTGATCAATAAGAATAAGCAGACCGCTTACTCATCCGTTATTACCATACCGGCTGATAACCTTTAAACCGTCATCTTATGGCAAGTAATACGAAACAGACTATACGTGAAGGATACAACAAATTAAAAAAGTCATTCGAAAGGATATTTAAACCAAAGAGTAAACAACCGGTGCCTTCACTGGTGTTACAACCTGTCCGGCCAAATAATTTGAGGGGTACTGGTCCGTATTAAATTTTTTATACACTTAGAGTACCAAGAGAGAATGAAGCCCTTTTTCTAAAGGGCTTTCTCCTTTTATATACTTTATTGTTTTCAGAAAACAGAACGTAGCGGAAGTTTCAGCACCATCATCACCAATGCCCCCAATGGGGTAAGCATCGCCACTAATCCCCAATTCTCCCATTGACGGAGCAGGCGATGGTATTTTTCGCTATTAAAATTCTTTTCCAGTGTTACTTCATAGATCTTTTTTTGCAGCGGCGCCACTTTGATCATAAAGGCGATACCTGAAATAGTAAATAATACCAGCGACCAGAATATCCAGCCCGTTTTGAGCATCGGCAATCCTGCCTGTAAAGCTCCGCCCACACCGCCAGCTATGATAATCAGTACACCTGGCAGGGTAAATAGCCGGTCGCTGGCAATAATACTTTTCATGGTAAATGACAGAATGGTAACATCCCCGGTCTTATCGGCCTGCTTCATCCAGAAAAGACCTGTAATGATATTGCCGAGAAAAATAACTACAGCAAGAATGTGTAACAGTTTTAATAGAAGATAGGGGTTCATGAATTTTGTTTTCCGTTTCCCAAATAGGATTGCAGGTTGGCCACGTACTCTTCAAATGCCCTGATCCCTTCTTTGGTGATCCTGCAAATAGTTTGCGGGTAATTATCCTTGAATTGCTTGGTTACTTCAATATATCCCGCATCCTTCAGTTTTTGTATCTGCACACTCAGGTTACCTGCTGTGGAGTTCGTTTTCTCCCGTAAAAAAGTAAACTCTGCCTCCTTTACACCGATAAGTAAGGATACAACGGCGAGGCGTAGCTGAGAATGTAATATGGGGTCCAGTTCTTTAAACATCAGCCTTTTCCAGCTCCATTTTTGCTTTTCTATAATCTCTTTCCATGATAATGCCCGGTATGAGCCATGCGGCAATGGCGGAGAAAGCCGTGAGTAACAGGTCTATTTTTACCGGTGTGTACACCGCTGCTATACAGGAAGCCCAGCAAAGCAACGCACCCCAGATCATGGGCCTGAACCGGCAGGCGGTTCCTGTTACAAAAGTGGGAATACCATAAATCAGCAGGAATAACGATGATACATACTCTGAAAACTGAAAATCCACCCAATCCGCCCTGCCCCGGGATATTTGCTTGTAATCTCTCAGCATGGGGACCAGGTCGGCATACACATTATTGATGATGAATACCATAAGGAATATGCTGATCCCAAATGCCAGCCACACGTAGTCCATATAAATATCATCGTATGATTTTGCCTTTCTTTCCTTTTTTTCCCTGATGGTGATAAAAATCTGGGGGATGATCGCAGCCAATGTTAACAGGTATATATCAAATGGCAGACGGTAGTTAAACTGGAGTTCCGACAGCTTTACCAGGGAACAAATGGCTACCACAGCACCCCACATGATGGCACCCACACCCGTGTCATGAAAAGAATTCCTGGCCCTGTTGATCATCGTGGTGATCAGATCCAGGCTTTCTTTTTCAGATAGTTTTTTTTCTTCCTGCTGGCTCATAATAAAGAATTAGTGGTTGACAATTTTATTTCGCTGACGCAATAAATAAGCGGGAAGGATATAGCTGATCAGGATAGCCGCAGCGCCAAACAGCATCTGGTAATCATATTCCACATAAGCAGCTCCGATCGCCAGGGCCCAGGCAGCTAAACCACCCAGCATCAGTGGTTTGAATTGTATGATCTTTCCCGAAACAAATGTGCCAAGGCCATACAGCATGATATAAAACGGAAAAACAACGGTGCCCCAGCCCAGGCGGGTCAGTATCATACCCAATACAAAAAAACTGATGGCCATGCCCGTCCAGAGATAACCCATACTATCATCCACATAGGTCCTTACTTTTTTTCCTTTCCCATCCTTTCTATCCTGGTAAATCGAAAAAGCAATACCAATAAATACCACCAGCCAAACCAAATAGTGCTTTTCATACTCCAGAATATGTTTCAGTACAAACTGACCGGTGCAGGCAATAAATGTGAGCCATCCCCAAACGAGAAAATATATCCCGTTATTGGATATATTACTTTTGGTCTTGCTGATCATGGATTGGATCAGCTTCAGGCTTTGTTCAGGTGAAAATTGCTCCTCTGTCATACAACTGGTTTTAAATGTACGGCGGGTGGCGCCGCACATTTTATGATTAGTTCTGTGTCAGAAAATACTTTACCTGCGATACGCCCCAGGCAGGATGAATAGTACTGGCAGGTTTGAATGATTCAAACTTTGCAGAAGCTTCTTCAAATAATTTTTTAGCCTCCGTTTTACTGCCACCATATTGTTCGGGTGTGTAATACTTGTCAATCCCTTCCAGTAAATACACCCGGGGATTATTGGCATCCAGCTGCCTGGCTTTTTCCAGAGCTTCGGAGGCAACAGGACCATAGGTCATATAGCGGTTCATCGGGTCAGCCATCATTTTACCGGTATTAAACATTTTTTTCAGGCACATGATCTCTGAATTATCTTTCTGCAACTCCTCTGCCTTTTGCAATAAGGGTTCTGCCTTATCCATGATCGGGTCAATTTTATCTGTTTGCTGCATGGTAAAATACATGTTAGCCATATTCACATTGCATAAAGCTGCATAATAGTAAGGCAGCCATTGTGTTTTTTCCGCATTAGCGATCCGCTCAAACGAATTCGCCAGCTCGGTCAGCCCCCCAATAGTACGGGTGGTGTCCACAGAAGGCACCAATGCCTCCATGGCTTTTACATATTTCTCTGATTGTGCAAAACCTGTAATGGTTGATAATAAAATGGTCATTGCCAGAAGTACCTTTTTCATTTCTTTTTGATTTTTGATTGGTAATTATATTATTGTTTCTGTTTTAGTTTTTTGTATTCCTTTTCTTCGGCATTTTCTTTTGGGTATTTGAAAACTTCAAAATACTGGATAAAAATCCCCAGCCCCCAGCCCACGGTTACCCAGGCCGGCCAGGGTATACCACTCCTGTTTTTGTGTCCGCCCGTCAACAACCATAATATCCATAAAAAGACATTGACGGCAAAATAGGTCATGAGGTCTCTTTTAAAGCCTACTCTTTTTTTAGCAAGCGCCCAGAGTTTCGGGTCTTTCTGTTCCTGGTCATGTGTTTGTGGTTCCATATATGTGTTTTTAGAGGCTGCTGTTGATCACTTCATCACTCCTGTCCACGCCAAAGCTGATAAAGGCGCCGATGAAGACAAATATCCGGGATGTGGGAACGATAGCTTCCTTACGAAAGCCATTGTAAGAGTACGTGTAGCCATAAGTTTGTTTGATATTGAAAATATTACTCACCTGCAATACATACACATCAAATACCCTGGCATTTTTCTTTCCAATGAAAGGAAGATAATTAATGGCAAAGCTTACATTATGATAATCCGGGATCGTACCCCTGTCGGCAAATTTATAGTTACCGCCATCGTACTGGATATTGTAATAAGGCCGGCCGCTGGCATAATTATAAGCTATATTCAGGTTCATCTTTGCTTGCTGCAAAAATTTCTTCATCACCAATGACGAAGTATGCTTAGCCGCAAAGTTGGGTGTGATGGCAAAGGGGAAATTCAGGAAATCCCTTTTGGTATCCAGGTAAGAATAGGATATCCAGTAATCGAAATTCTTGATCGTTTTTTTATCTCTCCAGAAGAATTCAATTCCTTTTGCATCCCCAAAACCTTCATTGCTCACCGCTGCTTCGGTAAACCCGTTGCTGCCGGTCTTTACCAGGTTATGATATTTTTTATAGAATATCTCCGCACGGAAAGATTGCTGGTTCAGCGATTTCTGGAACTGGGCAATATAATGTGTGGCTTTCATGAAGCTAAGCGGATTCACTGCCGGAAGGTATCTCCTTTCCGGGTCCTGGTAGAAAATGCCATAGGCCAATGAAGCCTGTGTTCCCTTTCCTAATTTATACGCAATGGAAAAACGGGGGGCAATATTGGTCTTGTCCAGTAAAGAAGAATATTCAAATCGTAACCCGCCTTTTACGGCCAGGTCATTGGTGGCATATACATCCCCCTCTGCGAAGATGGAATTAATATGCATTTTCAGCGAAGAGGGATATTGCTGACCGTCATAGGCCGTATAAGTGGCTTTGTCATTGCTGTTGTTATATTCTGTACCAACCCGGAATGCACTCAATCCTTTTAGCTTCTTTTCAAAAACGATCTTGGCATTGAAATAATTGCCTTTTGACAGTATAGCAAATTTCTTGAACTCCAGCCCCGTCAGTACCACATCTTTTTTATTCATGTCCTGCATCCCGGCATCAATATCATCTTTATTATAAGTATAGGAAACCCCTGCCTGCATCTTCCACCTGTTAGGAAGGTTCTCTTTATAAGAAAGGTTATGATAGATATTGGTATTGCTGATGGCGAACCTGTCCAGGTAGCCCAGTGAATCAATACTATTAGTGGTAAATCCCAACCTGTTGCTGCTGAAATATCCATAATACTTCAGTATCCCTGTTTTGGAGGTTTTGATACGGAAATTGGCATCTGCATTATGATAGGCCGGTACTTTGGAATAATCCTGTCGTTGTTTGATAACGGCAAAAGCAAGGGTAAGGTCTGTATAACCGTAGCTGGCACCCCAGGATGAATTTTTTTTCTTGCCCAGGTGCTGGTAACCGGCATTCAGACTTAACACAGTGGCGCCGATATTAGCAGATGATTGTTCAGGGAGGTCAATGGATTCCAATATCAGCGCCGAAGAAAGCGCCTGCCCGTACAAAGCTGAGTAACCACCGGTGCTGAAAACTGTTCCTTTAAAAATAAAGGGAGAGAACCTTCCAAACTGTGCTATATTGGGAACACTGCTATAGAAAAAATTATTGACCAGCGTACCATCAATGAACGTTTTGGTTTCAGCTGCAGTTCCGCCCCGGACAAACAACCCTTCGCTTTCACCAACCTGCTGTGCACCCGGCAATGTTTTTAATGCGCCGGTAATATCTCCATTAGCGCTGGCGGTCGTTACAATATCGATAGGATCCAACACTGCAGCTGCCCTTTTCCGGTCGCTGGCTTCAAAGGTTCCGGCAGAAAGAACAACAGCAGTCAATTCGCTGATCTCCTCTTTTAATGTAGCGTTAATGGATAGCGGAGTTCCGTCCAGGTTCACGGCCTGCTCAAATTCTTTAAACCCGATAGATGTAATGATAAGGACCTGTTTACCCTTTTCTGTTGTCTTAAAAGAGAATTTACCTGTGCTGTCAGATGTTCCACCATCGTAGCTGTCTTTAATGGCAATGCTGGCTCCCGCTACCGGATTATTTTTTCCATCTTTTACAACTCCCTTTATTGTTGTCTGCGACCGGGCCATTACCATAAAACCCATTATGAATATGGCCAGCAACAAGGAGCATTTTACATTTCTCATAGCTAAATTGCGTTTTCAACACAAACATAAAGTAGTTTATTTTATAAACCAAATTTCATTTAAAAAAGCCTTCCCACTAAAGAGGGAAGGCTAAAACCCCTATGTTTCAATACATTATTAACGTTTAATGATCTTTTGCTGGGCGGTTTCACCATTGCAGCTTACCTTAATCATATAAATTCCTGCAGCTAAATTGGCCAGGTTTAAGGTTTCGGTCTGGCTGGCGTTGGCTGCTTCTTTGCGGCTGGCTGTCTGCCCGTTGATCGAAAACATTTCGTAAACGATCTTTTTGTTTTGCCAGTTAGCCGGCACAGTAATACGCAGCTCGTTAGTGGCCGGGTTAGGATAGGTTAAAATGGTTATGTTGGTTTGAGATTGCTTGCTTAAACGGATGATGCGTGTTTCTGAGTATTCAAACTTTCCGTCCACATCCACAGAACGTAATCGATAATAGATCACATCGGACTGGATGCTGCTGATGTTGTCGCTAAAAGAATAGTTCTTTGCTTCGGTGGAGTTACCATAAGCGAATACCATTCCGGCTTCGCTGAAATTGCTTCCATCTGTGCTTCTTTCGATCATGAAATGGCTGACGTTCATCTCAGAGGCAGTGGTCCATTTCAGGTCAACTTTTTTGCTATTATTCAACGTGGCTGTAAAAGAGGCTAATTTAACAGGCAAAGTATTACCAGGATAGTAGAAGCCTTTCATATAAAGGCTGAACTGTCGTACCGTAGTGGAAGGAACAGTGGTGAATGTTCCGTAAGATACCGTGAAACCGGCAATATTTGTATTGCTGGCAGTAAACATATTGTTATATGATAAGGTATCGATGCCATTCCTTTCTATTCCTAAAATATTCAGTACAGAGTAGTTACCGGAAAGTATTTGCAAAATGGAAATATCAGGCGTGGTGGCCATATAGCTGGTGGTACCGCCATTGCCCACATTTACCCTGGCATATTCTTTCAGGGTGTTATTACCGTCCACATCCACAGCTGTAGCATTTACATTTTGCAATGTCACCGGGTTGGTGGTGCCTTTTGCATAGAACTTAACAGAGAATACAGCATAAGAATATCCGATAACACCACCGCTTTGTACCGCAGGCTGAAAAGCATCTTTATAACCGGTACCATTTGAATTATCATCAATCTTATTCACTTTGGCACCATTCACAAGGCTATCGATCTTTACAATAGCATCGGTATTAGTATCAACATTGGAAAAAAGATATTCGGCACCGGCTTGCAGGTTGGTACCGCTGATAAGCTGGTAATTATCGAACCTAAGTCCGTTTGCCAAATTATTACTGCCGCTTTGGCCATGGGCCAGTACACCGAAAGCTGTTACTGCTACACACAGCACAGGTTTCAAAAGGTAACGCTTAGAGAGTACAGTTGTTTTCATCACACAGGGTTTAGGGTTCCAATAAACAGTTAGTACGGTTCTGAACTGAATTCACCCGTTGGCGCAATGAAATCTTTTTGTTGAAGAGGAGACCGGGATGATTATCCCAAGTGAATAGTTAGTCTCATCGGTCGGATTTCGTTGTTTTCTCAGGGATTCTTCGATTCGGATACAAACATAATACGGCGTTTTTCTACTTGCAAGTTTTTCGGGTATTTTTTCCCGAAAAAAGCCGTATTTTATGTAGTATATTTACGAGGTTTATTGATTATCAATAGGATGAAAAGTATCTTCTTATCCTGCGTTAGAAAAAAACACGTGTTTCCACGAGTATGAAGAAGGCATGCGAGACAAGGGGTATTACCGATATGTATACATTTAAAAAGGAAGGAAGGATAACAAAAAAATGTTTCCATCTGAAAGCAGGCTGTGCAGAGAGGTGGTCCTAAGACCTCCATTAACCTGATAATACCTCCCTGCAGCCTGTTTACCTCAAAGCTTGCAACAAAATAAACCCTAATTAGAATCGCTTTATTTTTCTTTCGATGAACCCGGTAAATACTCGTCAAAATGTGGTTTCTGCCCGTTGAAAAATAATCAATCAGGAAGAACCGTCCAGTAACACAAAACAATCCTTCTTCTTGGATCATCAACAGTATAGTCCTTAATGTATGGCAGCGGTAACATTTCCCCTTTTCCCTCAGCTATAAATTCGACATGGATATTTAAATAATTATTGTATTGTGACGCTTTATCGGAAAATGCTTTTCTTAATTGTTTGACCAGCTCCATCGCCCTCATTTCCGACAATTTTTCGTTTAGGGTTTCTTTTGTCATATCCGGCTTACCGATCTCAGCTCTGATGGAGTCCAGTAAAGCCCCTTCGCCTGAGAAGCCGGTGGCATCTGCAAAGCCCAGGATAATAAGGGTACCGGTCTTGGGAACATTCTTATATTTTTCAGCAAATAGCATCATGGAATCTACGATTGGGGCAAAAGCCTTTAAGCTCATATCTATTTTATCTTCCGGAATGGTGTACTTTCCCGGACCAAAAAAAGCGGCCAGTTCAAAAAGCCTGTAATCAGCAAGGCCCAGTCCATCTTCCAGCATCGCGTATAGCTTTGTTCGTTTGCTATACTGATCGTTAATTTGGATCAGCGTGTCCAATAATGGTCTCACATAGTTCTTGTAATTTTTTCGGAAATCTCTTTTTCTTTTCAGCAGGCTATCTATTGAAGCCGCTGACCGTTGAAAGACCTGGAGGCGTTGGGCATATCCCAGCAGTTTTGTACGCAGTAGTGTATCCACATGAAAATCTATCTTCCCGTTACTTAACTTGGCATTGGATACATTGGAAATAGCCTGTAACCGGGCATCTTCCCGGCCCTGTTGCGCTTTGATTCCGGCCAGAGTATCCCGTGTCATTTTCATTTTTTTTTGTGTGCCACAGGAGATCAGCCAGCAGGGGATAATCATCAAAAAGATTATGTTTCGCATAGGTTTGTTATTTGGGTACAGGTTTTACTGAAAAATCATTTTGATCGCTTTTTGATTTGAGGTTGTTTATTCTGCGATTTAATATTTGCTGATACACATTATCCCGGTCCGTATTATTATTGTCTGTGTGGCCGCTGGTGCTGGCCTGTTCCGGCTTAAGATATAAATTGATAAAAGAGGTCTTTTCGGCAATTGTTAATTGCCCGGCTGATAAAAGCAGCTCATTGATCGTTTCATTGGCAGCATCTGTGGATAAGATATCCTGGGTGCGGAGCAAGTGTTTCCCGGGTTTATCATCACTGTATCCTGTCATGACAATGATAAGGGTGACAACGACCGCCCCTGTCCACAATGCCAGGTAAAGTGATCTTGCTTTCTGCCAGCTGTTTTTAATAAAATTCTTTTTCATGCCTAGATTATATTTGTTTGCTCCAACGTTAAAATCCGGGTTTCCAGTTTCCTGGTTTGCAATCGGAGCTCCTCTTTCAGTTCGGCCACCAGCGGTGTTATATCCCCTATTATTTTAAATTCCTGTTCTTCCCGCATTTCCTCTATTTTTCTCATTACGGGATTATCGGTGCCAAGGAGTGCAAACGTGGATATCATATGATGCAGCAGTTCTCCCAATACAGATGTGTCATACCTGTTACCCATAGCTTCTATTTTTTCCAGTACACGGGGAATTTCTGATTTGATCTCCACCAGTATTTTTCGGGTCATCACCGTATCGCCTTCTGACAGTTGAAGTAAAAATCCTTCTTCTTTCTTAGTATCCGGGAGGTACAGGATATCATTCTCATGGCAGGCATCCAGGTACCTTTCCAGCAGTTTGTTTAATTCATTAAAATCAACGGGTTTGGGTAAATAATCGTTCATACCGGCCCGTATGCACTTATCTTTCTCTCCCGGCATGGCATAGGCCGTCATGGCCACCACCGGAACCGTTAGTTTTTGAAAATGCCTGAGCTGGTATATCGTTTCATAGCCATCCATAACAGGCATCTGTATATCCAGCAACACCAGGTCGTAAGGATTACAGGAAAGTAAGTCCAATGCCTCACTGCCATTGCCCGCTATACTAACTGTGATCCCTGAGCGCTCAAGTGTATGCTTCAATAACAACTGGTTCACTTTATTGTCCTCCACCACAAGCACAGATGCATTGAAACGGGGCTGACCGGCCTGTTCATTTATTTTCCGGTCCGCGGTTTCCTTATTCATGGGCTGAACGACTTTATAAAAAGGAAGTAGCACGCTGAACCTGGACCCCTGCCCGGGTTCACTATGCAGGGTGATGCTGCCATGCATCAGCTCTGTCAGACTTTTTACGATACTGAGCCCCAGGCCCGTTCCTTTTGTAACATTATCATTGCCCATGCCCAATTGTTCAAAGCGCTGAAAGATCGTCTCCTGCTTGTCGGCCGGAATGCCAGGGCCTGAGTCTTCCACACTGAACATAATCCAGACTTTTTCTCCGTCTTCATTGATTTTAGAAACCACCGTACTTACAAATCCTGTTCGGGTGAATTTGATGGCATTACTAACCAGGTTAACTATGATCTGAAGTAACCTGTCCGGATCTCCTTTAAGGCTCAATGGGACCTGCTCATCCACCTGCTGCAAATACTCCAGTTGTTTTTCCAGCGCTGTATTCTGAAACATATATTCCACAGTATCGAGCACACGCAGTATATTGAACTCTTTTTCTTCGATGCGAAGTTTTCCCGCTTCAATTTTGGCGATATCCAGAATATCATTAACGATATATACCAGCTTATCGCTGGCATCGCTGATAATACTGGTGTATCGTTTTTGTTCTTTATCCAAAGCAGATTCTGATAATATTTTTGTAAAGCCCTTGATGGCATTCAATGGTGTTCTGATCTCATGGCTCATATTGGCCAGAAACTGTTCTTTAACACCTGCCAGCCGTTGTGCTTCTGTTTTTGCTTTCTCCAAATCCCGTATCAGTTGCATCTGCTTTACATGCCTGTTGATGATGATCGTACCCAGGATCAGTACAGCGGTAATGGCAATAATGGCCAGTATCTTATTATAGGCCGACAACCGGGAGGATACTTTTGTATTATTATTCAGTGTAGCCTGCAGATCTTTTTCCAGGTATTTTTCGATAGTCAGGGCAATAGCGTACACACTATCTGCCAAACGCATGGTCCTGATCGAGTCAATTATTTTTTTACCCCCCGCAGGATCATGGGCCCGGATAAATTGTAAGGCTTTTGTTCCCAGGGCCACCTGCCTGTTGATATATTGGCTTAGTTGATCGAACCGGCTAATGGCTTCTTTGCTCAGGTCCATTCCTTTCAGTACGGAAGTGTTATATCCGAGGACGGCCAGAGAGTCCAGTAAAGATTGCCGGTAATTAACAGGTTTTGCGGGATTGGATATCTTGGATTCGAGCTCAAATGAAAGATTGATAAGGTCCTGCAACCGGTTGTTGATGGTAAATGTAATAACAGCTTCTGTGTTCCCCTTTTTCAGGCCCCCGATATTTTCTTTGGCCAGCAACTGTGCTGCCGTGATCAGCAGCATGAGGCCAAACGCCAATAGTAATATCCAAAATAAATATCCAATACGCTTTTGCATATTGCCGTTTTGAGTTTGAAAAAATTACAACAGACGGAGCTGTTTCAGGAAATTGTTTTTGTAGGTATCAGAGACAGGTAAAGGAAGTCCCTGAATGAATGCAACATTATCTTCCACGTAGTCTATCTTGCTGATGGGTACCACATACCCGCGGTGAATACGCACAAATTCGCGGCCCAGCAATTTTTCCTCTACGCTGCGCAGCGTGGTATGGATAACATAATTTTCTTCCAGGGTTACAATTTTCACGTAATCTCCTTTCGCCTCCATCCACAGTACTGTTTGTAATAAGATCTTCCGGATTGTTTTCCCTTCACGAAGGAACAGGTGATCATCCTTAATAACATTGAGCCGGATGTTTTTTACCCGGAGTAGCTCCATCGCTTTTTCCACGGCCATAATCACCCGTGAAACAGAAAACGGTTTTACCAGGTAATCCACCACATTCAGCTCAAACGCTTCAGCGGCATAGCCGGGTTTGGCAGTAACTAAAATAGTAAGGGGGCGTTGTGGAATAACACGCAGCAGTTCAATACCGGTCATACCCGGCATTTCCACATCGAGAAAAAGAATGTCAATCTCTTCTTTTTCAAGCGCTGAAATCACAGAAGGGGCATCCTCATACTCTCCTGCAATTTTTATCGATTCAATCTTCTTCAGCATTTGGGCAAGTAATACCCTTGCCACTTTGTTGTCATCAACAATGAGTACGTTAAACATAGTTTTTAGCCGCTCTGAGGGTTTGGCTTTGAACTAGTGTAGCGAAAATAGCTAATACTATTTACTTATGATATAACAAATTATTTTACCTGATTATCAGCGAATTAACACCCAGGCTGCCCATTTATAAGGATCATTCCGGTATTTATTCTTCATTACTGTTTGTGCCTGCTGAAATGCCTCCTGTATGGGTTGTTTGGAAAAAAGGTTTTTATAAAACTCCTGCATAAATTCGGAGGTTTCTATGTCCGGAACTTTCCAGAGGCTCATCACCAGGTTCTCCACACCAGCAATCTTAAATGCTCTTTGTAAACCATATACACCTTCGCTGCCCTGGATGTCTCCCAGTCCTGTTTCACAAGCCGAGAGTACAGCCAGTTTGGTATTGGGCAGGTACATATTGGAAACTTCATAGGCAGTAAGTATTCCATCCTGAACACCCAGTACAGCTTTATTTTTCCAGGCATTATTGGCACCTGATAGTGCCAGCCCGGAGCGGAACAGGGGGTTATCAGATCCCCTGAAAGCATCACGTCCTCCCCGTTGAATAAATTGTTTATCGGGACCCGGGTCTGGAAAAAAGAAACCATGGGTGGCAATATGTAAAATAGAGGGTGAATTTTTCCCTGATAAAAACTTGAACGATTCTTCGGTTGCGTTACTCCCTTCATGTATGTTTACCGTTAAACCTGCTTTTTCAGCCAGCTTGCCTGCTGCAGTTACTTCCTTTTCGGTACCCTGCAGGTATTTGAACTCCGGTATTCCCTCCCTGGAAAAATCGGTGGTTAATGAACGTAAAGCCATTTCACCTTCTGAAGACTGCATGGCTGCCATACGCATGCCAGAAGAATCTACATCATAAAAAACTCCTCCATACATCGTCAGCCGGTCTGTACGGCCCATAGAATAATTTTTCCTGTTCGTAAGCGAGGAAGTTGTATTGAGCTGTACCAGCTGATATTTATCAGAAAGCCTCACACCCGGTTCCACTGGTATGGCCGCAATGGAAATTTTGAACAGCGTGCCGGCAGAAGCAAAATAGATCTTTTTTACCCCATTTAACTTTGATTCAAGGGGTTTCCACACAAGTTCGTATAATGATTTCTGTCCTTCCTTTTTAAATGGAACATTTTGACTATACAGTTGATTAATTTGCACCTGTCCTGCTCCCGTACCTTTATAAAGTTTTAATAACCCGGTCAACTCCTTCTCTTCAAACAGGTTCACCAAATCACATTGCTCCTGATCTTTTTTCACAATCAGGGCAGCATAAAAAGTGCTGTCTGTCCAGGTATCTCCGTTAAAGTACGGGAATGAAATAAATTCAACAGCTGCCTCGTCTGGCAACAGCTCTGTAATCAGATTACTAACGGTGGTTTTCTCCCATCCTGTTTGTCCGCTGGTTTCTGAAAAAATGCGCATTAGTTCTTTTTCCTGTTCATCTGCTTTTTGCTCCATGGCTGAAAAACCCGCCGGGCGTTTTGAACCGGCCAGGGAATAGGCATATGAAATTTTCTCCCGCAGGTTTATCCAGTCATTGTACTTTCTTATTACCAGTGTATCCCCGGTATTATTGATAACCTGCCGTAGTTGCCTGTTATATTCAAGAAGCGTGTTCCGGCTGGAAAGTACCAGGTCATAAAGAAAATTTCCACTTATACTTTTTTCTCCTGAAACTTTCAGGGAAAATATCTCATTATTCAGGCGCCTGATCCTTTTTATATAGGATAATTTTTCAGCTTCTGATGTTATCATAAATACTTTTTGCATCAGCCCTTCCTGTGCCTCCAGAGCTAATTTATATTCCACAAGAGCAGCGGGTGTATTATTCAGCCTTATATAAATTGCTGCTATACTTTCACAGGAACTTATATAATCAGGGTGAAACCTGCCGTATGTGCTTTGAAATATCCTTTTTGCCTCTGTAAATAGAGGCAATGCCTTTTCGTACAATCCCATGCGTAAATAAAGCGAGGCCAGGTCATGATTGTTTACGGCATAATCCGGGTGGTCCTTTCCCACCACTTTTTCTGTAATCTCCCGCGCTTCCGCAAAATACTTTTCTGCTTCCCTGAAACGCTTCTCACCGGTATACATAAAACCAATGGCATTGAGGTTTTTGGCATAATCCGGATGATTTTTTCCATTGGCCTTTTCAAATATTGACCCGGCTTCCAGGTAAAATTTTTCAGCATTCCCAAACTGGCCATTTTCAGCAAATACCCCCGCAAGATTATGGCTGTTCACTGCATAGTCCGGGTGTTCTTTGCCAATAGTACGGGCAAAAATATCTCTTGCCTCCAGCAGCAGTTTTTCAGCTTTGTCTGACTTTGCAACAAGGTTATATAAACTGGCGAGATTGGTACAACAGCTTGCATAATCTGCACTGCTTTGCATCTCTAATTGCACCCAGGTACTCATTGACTCCAGATATAAAGGTTCCGCTTTCTCATAAATACCAAGTCTCTTATATAAGGTTGCCAGGTTAATACAACTACGGGCATAATCCATGCTTTTTTTGCCGGCAACTTCGCTAAAGATGGTTTTTGCTTCCATGTAATATTGCGTGGCAAGGTTATACTGGCCTATATCGACATATAATATCCCCAGCGTATTACAGGTTGAAGCATAGTCCCGGTTTTTTTTACCAAACAATTTTTCACGCACCCGCTTTGCCTCCAGGTAATACATTTCAGATTTTTCATATTCGCCAAGGGTGCTGAATACCATGCCCAGGTTATGACAACTGGTGGCATAAAACGGATGGTTTTTGGAAAGTATTTTTTCTGCCACCTGTAACGCTTCTTCTCCGTATTTCCCTGCCTTTTCAAACTCTCCTTTTCGCCAATAAATACCCGCAAGGGAATTAACCACCCTTCCATGAGTTTCGGTCCAGAAAGAATCCCTTCTCAGCACATCATTGGCTCTCAGGTAAAACTGTTCCACCTTATCCATTTTACCCTGCTGCTGATAGGCCCGGGCACTGTCCACTAACTCTTTCCAGGTCTGTCCCTGTACTTGCTGGGCACATAACATGACAAAGCATAGAATAGCTGTACGAACCTTATTCATAGTATTTAATTTTTGGTCTTAGAGTAATATGTTGCTGTTAAGACAGGAATACGGTAAGCGGCATACAAGAGGTGCGGAATTATGAGATATTGAGGGAACGATCTTATTTCACTGCTAAATTGGTTTTCTGCTGAAAAACCTCCTACGCAAAGGCAGTAACTTCCGGGTTATTATTCCTGCTGCAAAATCAGCGTAAAAGTACCCACGCTGCCCATTTATAGGGATCGTCTTTATATTTATTTTTCATTACTGATTGTGCATACTGAAATGCCTCCTGTATGGGTTGTTTGGCAAAAAGGTTTTTATAAAATTCCTGCATGAACTCAGCGGTTTCCATATCCGGCACTTTCCAAAGACTCATCACCAGGTTCTGGACACCCGCAATCTTAAAAGCTCTTTGTAAGCCATATACCCCTTCACTTCCCTGTATATCCCCCAATCCTGTTTCACAAGCAGAGAGTACTGCCAGTTTAGTATGAGGCAGGTACATATTCGACACCTCATAAGCCGTTAATATCCCGTCTTCCACACCACTGACCGGCTTGCCTTTCCAGGCATTATTGGCACCGGCCAATGCAAGTCCCGAACGGATAAGAGGGTTATCTGACTGGCGGAAAACAATCGAACCGCCCAGCCTGTCATCTCTTTTACGGCCTCCGCGATCCGGGAAAAAGAAACCGTGTGTGGCAATGTGAAGTATAGCTGGGGATTTTTCGCCAGATAGCTTTTTAAATAATTCCTCGGTAACATCAGCTCCGTTAAATAAACTCACATTATATTGTCCGGTTTCCGCCAGTTTGTTAATACCTTCAATTTCTTTTCCTGTTCCCGGAAGAAAATTGAATTCCGGCATTTCCCCTGTATAATTAATTCCGGTTTCCGCTCTTAAAGCAATATCGCCCCCTCCTGATTTCAAAGCCATCGTTTGCATGTTCGCAGCATCCACATCATATAAAATCCCTCCCAATAACACTATTTTGTCCCGCGATATAATAGTTGCAGGTGTCTTTTCTGTTAACGAAGATGTGTTGTGCAACTGAACAAGCCTGTATTTATCACTTAACACCTGCTTTTCATCAACAGGCAACGCCGCAAATGAAATTTTAAATAACGACCCGGCAGGCGCAAAATAAATAGTACGGACACCTGCAAGATTTTTTTCAAGTGGTTTCCAGATCAGATCGTAAAGAGATCGCCCGTCTTTTTGCACTTTTGACCGGTATAAAGTATTTACTTGTGCCTGGCCCGGATTGTTAGCATGTCCCATGATTGACTCTAATTGTTTCTTTTCAAACAATATTGATAATGCCGGGGTTGTGTCATTTTTCCGCAATACCAAGGCGAGGTAATAAGTACTATCAGAAAGAACTTTGTTATCAAAATATCGAAATTCTGCAAACTCTATCACCGCCTCTGAAACACTCAGGCTTTTAATAATGTCGGCACAGGTAGTTCTCTGCAGACGTAACGACTGATTAAACTCAGACGAAAGACGTGTCAGGTGTTTTTCCACCACAGTCGCTTTTTCATTGATGAGGCTATCTCTTTTATTTCTTTCCTTAACAGGCTTAGAGAGCCAATATGCCTGTTGTGCCCGCAGGCTGATCCAATCGTTGTACTTATTCATTACCGTACTGTCTCCCTTACTGATAAGAGCCTCTTTCATCTGGCTGGAGTGAGCCGAGATCATATTCCGGCATGCTATTAATACATCATAAATAAAATTTGTTCTGCTTACTTCAGGATTGGCTTTGACAAAAGACAGAAAATTATCATACTGTACCCGGTACTTCTCCTTGTAAGACGTCTTCTCATTTTCTGACGTAAATTGAAATACTTTATGGGTATTATAGAGGTATGCCTCAAACATTTTTTTAAAATAGGTAAAAGCCTTCTCTTTTTTGCCCTGCATCCAATAAAGGCTGGCAAGGTCATTATTATCGTATACGCAATCGGGGTGTTCTTCACCCCATGTTTTTTGATTGATGCTGGCAGATTGCAGAAGTAATGGTTCAGCCAAATCGTACTGGCCCGTTTCATAATAATAAATTCCCAGACTTTTACAGCCTGAGCCATACAGAGGGTGTTCGGTTCCTAGTTTTTTTTCAAATAGCAGCCTTGCTTCCTGCATGTGGGGCATGGCTTTATCATATTCTTCCCGGCTTTTATACAGCCTGGCCAGGTTGAGCAAAATCTGGCCATAATCCGGGTTATCTTTTCCGAATTTCTTTTCATATAAAGATTTCGCTTCCAGCAGAAACGCCTCTCCTCTCTCAAGGTTATTTTTTTCAATATTCATATTCCCCAGGTTTATACAAACAGCAGCGTATAACTGGTTTTCTTTTCCGGATCTCCGCTCAAGGGCATTTTTTACTTCCATATAGAATGATTCCGCCCTGTCAAATGCCCCTATTTCCGCATACAAGTTGCCTGTATTTAAACAGGAGGTTATATATTGCTGATGGTCCTTCCCTGATACTTTCCCGCTTATATCCAGCGCTTCAAGCAACATCAATTCAGCTTTATCATAAAAGCCCATGGCTATATAAAGATTGGCGAGATTATTACAGCTAGCCGCATAATCTATATGAAGTTTTCCCGTATTCGACTCCCGTATCTGCTTTGCTTCCAGGTATAGTTTTTCCGCTTCGTCAAATCGTCCCATATCTTTATATAAAATTGCCATGTTATTGCAGGATGTGGCATATTCGGAACTTGTTTTACCCGTTAATTTTTCTCTTATATCTTTTGCCTCCGTATAGCACAATTCAGCTTCCTCAAATTTTCCTGTACTCCGGTATACCACCCCCAGGTTGAGGGAAACAGCTGCATTTGCGGAGCTCGTCTGTAATTTATTTATTTTATAGATGGTTCTGGCTTCGAGGTATAGCGATTCTGCTTTGGCAAATTGGGTCATATCCTTATAAATAAGGCCAAGGCTATTACAACTGGCAGCATATAAGGGATGTTGCTTGCCAAAAAGATCTTCCCGTATTTTTTTGGCTTCATTACAAATTGCCATTGCTTTTTCATATTGTGTCTTTACCCTGTAAAGTGTTGACAGACCGTGAGCGATCTTGGCGTAGGTTTCAGTTTGTGATGAGTCTTTTCGCAGCTCGTCCAGCGATTGATTATAAAAGCCAATAGCCTTATCGGCATTTGATTTTTCCTGGTACACCCTCCCGCTATCTGCATATACTTTCCAGGTTTGTGCCGACGATAGAAGTACCTGCAAAACGGCGATCAACAGGAATAAACCACTCATTTTTGTCATACATCTCTGTTTTGAAAAGTCAAACCGTTTCACTTTCCTTCCTGAAGTGAAAAACACTTTAAAAAGGGGTCAGGAATGCGGCTACGAGATCAGCAAATGGAAGTTTATACAGGTAAAGGATCGATGGCGGTAAGGGTCGGGTTAATTCTTATTTAAGATACAGTATTTGTTTGAAATTAAACACCGTGAAAAACACCCTAAAAAAAAGCGGTCCCGGAATTCCGGGACCGCTTTCATAATTATATAAAGAAGATCAGCCTTTGTACTGAGGTATCAGCCCATTGGCCAGTTCCACCATTTTCCTGATACCCTCTTCAGGAAGATTACCTTTCTTGAATTCGGCCAGCACATCGGGTAATTTGTTTTCCATTTCCATCAGGAAGTGTTCTTCAAATTCTTTCACCCTTCTCACCGGTACATCTTTGATCAAACCGTTTGTACCGAGATAAATGATCGCCACTTGTTTCTCCACGGCAAATGGTGAGTATTGCGGTTGCTTCAGGATCTCCACGTTACGGGCCCCTTTATCGATTACATTCTTAGTGGCAGCATCCAGGTCACCGCCAAATTTTGAGAAAGCTTCCAGTTCACGGTAAAGGGCCTGGTCCAGCTTCAATGTACCAGCCACTTTCTTCATGGATTTGATCTGGGCATTACCTCCCACGCGGCTAACCGATATACCTACGTTGATGGCCGGGCGGATACCGGAAAGAAACAGGTTTGTTTCCAGGAATATCTGTCCGTCTGTAATAGAGATCACGTTGGTGGGAATATAAGCGGATACGTCACCTGCCTGTGTTTCGATAATTGGGAGCGCTGTTAATGAGCCACCTCCCTTGATCAGGTGCCTGATGGAATCAGGAACATCGTTCATATTCCTGGCTACTTTATCATCACTGATAACTTTCGCGGCTCTCTCCAGCAAACGGCTATGCAGGTAGAATACATCACCGGGGTAAGCTTCACGGCCCGGCGGGCGGCGCAGCAGCAGAGATACCTCACGGTAAGCCACAGCTTGTTTTGACAGATCATCATAGATGATCAGTGCCGGGCGTCCGGTATCACGGAAAAATTCACCTATGGCAGCACCTGCAAATGGTGCATAGAATTGCAAAGGAGCGGGATCAGAAGCGGAAGCTGCAACGATAGTAGTATATTCCATTGCGCCATTGTCCTGCAGGGTCTTCATCACACCGGCAATGGTAGAAGCTTTCTGACCGATGGCCACATATATACAATAAACAGGCTTACCTGCTTTGAAAAATTCCTTCTGATTGATGATCGTGTCGATACAGATCGCAGTTTTACCGGTTTGGCGGTCACCGATCACCAGCTCACGCTGTCCGCGACCGATGGGGATCATGGCATCAATGGCTTTGATACCTGTTTGCAGCGGTTCTTTTACCGGTTCCCGGAAGATAACACCAGGGGCTTTTCTTTCCAGCGGCATCTCATAACGCTCACCCACGATCGGCCCCTTCCCATCAATAGGTTCACCGAGTGTATTCACCACCCTTCCTACCATGCCTTCGCCTACTTTAATAGAGGCGATCTGGCCGGTGCGGCGTACTTTAGAACCCTCTTCGATCTTTCCTGTTTCCCCCATCAATACCACTCCCACATTATCTTCTTCGAGGTTCAGCGCAATGGCCCGAACTCCATTTTCAAACTCCACCAGTTCACCATAACGAACATTACCTAACCCGTACACCCGGGCAATACCATCACCCACCTGTAATACAGTACCTACTTCTTCGAGGTCTGCTGCAGCGTTGAAATTGCTTAGCTGCTGGCGCAGTATCGCTGAAATTTCATCTGGTTTAATCTCTGCCATATTAGTTGAATTGAAATGTTATTTTATCTTATAAATAAAGTCGTTGTTCTCAAATTGTTTGGCAATGGCTTTCAGATCATACGCAATGCTGGCATCGACCAGTTTATCACCCACCTGCAGCACGAATCCGCCGATCAGGTCCGGGTTCAGTTTTTCTTCCACTTCCACCCGTTCAAAGCCGGCCGTCTTTTTTACCTGGGCCACAATGGCATTCTTCATCGCTTCACTTACCGGCGTGGCCGTAGTAAGTAGAATGGTCTTTATATTCTTGTGCTCTTTATAGGCAGCAATAAAAGCTGAATTGATCTCCGGCAGGTTGCTTTCCCTGTTCTTGGTAACAAGCAAGGTGATGAATCCTTTGGTCATTTCGCTGATATTACCTGTCGTCACCGCATGTATGATCTTCTTTTTTGTTTCTCCTTTGATGATCGGGCTGCGCAACAGGCTCACAAAATCGCGGTTACTTTTGCAAACAGCCTGCAGCCATTGTATATCTGCATACACCTGCTCCAGCTGACCTTTTTCGATGGCAAGGCCAATCAGTGATTTGGCGTATCTCGATGCTAAACGTGGATTAGGCATATTCTAATTTCGAAATTTTCAATTTTGGGATTTGGAAATTGAGACCTCTCCTATTTCCAGGCTCCCCAATCATCAATTCATTTTTACTTCGTCAACCAGCCCTTTGATATGGGCTTCCTGGGCATCTTTATTCCCCAGTTCTTTTCTCAGTACTTTCTCACTTACTTCGATCACCAGTTTACCCACCTGGTTCTTCACTTCTGTGAGGGCAGCCATTTTTTGTGCATTGATAGCAGCCTGCGCTTCCGTTACAATTTTATTGGCTTCCGTTTTAGCCTGATCTTTGGCTTCGTTGATGATTTTGTCTTTTGTTTCACGGGCTTCTTTCAGCAATTGCGCTCTTTCTTCACGGGCTTTAGCCAGCAGTTGCTCGTTCTCACTTTTCATTTG
>CAZSGD010000017.1:0-44387 GCA_964606155.1 uncultured Chitinophaga sp.
TGGCTTTTCGCCGGTGTAAGCTGAAGACATAAGCAAGCAATTATTTTAGTTATAATCAGAGTAGTACTGAAGATAGCAAGTTTATGTAATAAGTACACATTCCGCATTTAAAAAAATGCACCCGCTTACCGGTCAGCTGCATGGTTTTTTAAATAACAAATCCATTAGGAATGATAGCACCTTTTTTCACCACCACGATTCCATCTTTGACGGTATAGAGTGCATGATCAGTGTTTTCCAGGTGGTCGCCCCCATTAATACGCACATCATTACCAATCCGGACATTCTTATCCAGTATCGCATTCTTGATATAGCATCTTTCACCCACGCCCAATAAGGGTATCCCCTTTTCCTGCACACTGGCTATCTCCGGTAATGTTTCATAATAATCACTGCCCATAATATAAGTGCTGACAATGGTACTGCCATGCCCGATGCGGCTCCGGATACCTATCACGGAGCGTTCTACCCGGGAGGCGTGGATGATGGACCCTTCTGCCACCAGTGTTTTTTCAAGTGTGGTGCCGCTGATCTTGGCCGGTGGCAGCATACGTGAACGGGTATAGATCGTCCGTTCGTTGTCGAACATATTGAAATCAGGAATATCCTTGGTCAGGTCCAGATTGGCTTCGAAGAAGGAGTAAATATTTCCGATATCTGTCCAGTAACCGGTGTACTGGTAACTGGCCACTTTATATTTTTTGATCGATTGCGGAATGATCTCCTTACCAAAATCCGTTGCATCTTTAAATTCAGATTGCAGCAAACTGAACAACAAGCTGCGGTTAAAAATATAAATACCCATGGAGGCGAGGTAGATCCTGCCTTCTTTCTTCATTTCATCCCCGGTATCACTTACCCAGTCGGCCAGCACATCTTTTTTGGGTTTTTCAATGAAGGAGGCGATCAACCCTTTATCCGATTTCAGGATCCCAAATTCCGGCGCTTCTCTTTGTGCCACCGGGATGGTGGCCACCGAAATATCGGCACCCAATGCTTTGTGATTATCCAGCATTTCGGCAAAATCCATTTGATATAACTGATCCCCGGAAAGGATCAATATATAATCGCTGTCAAATGGTTCAATATGACGAAGGCCCTGCCTCACCGCATCTGCCGTGCCCTGGTACCAGGCCGGGTTATCGGGTGTTTGTTCTGCGGCCAGGATATCCACAAAAGCTTTGCTGAAGGCGCTGAAGTGATAGGTGTTCTTGATATGCCTGTTCAATGAAGCAGAGTTGAACTGCGTCAATACAAACATTCTTCCGATACCGTTATTCAGACAGTTGGAAATCGGTATATCCACCAAACGATATTTGCCCGCAATGGGAACTGCAGGTTTGGAACGGCTGGCAGTAAGCGGGTATAATCTTGAACCTGCGCCGCCGCCAAGTATTACGGAAAGAATTTCCCTGGAGTGTGTAATGGTTCTTATAGCCATAATCAGATAATAGTTAATAGATAAAATAAATTAGATAATAGATAAAAACTAATAGTTAAAAGTTATCCACTAAGAAGAATCAGGTCTCTCCATTTAGTGTTTTTATACTTTTTACAAGCATCTTAACCAATTCAGTTGCATCAGCCTCTAATGAGTCGAACATTGTTTTTGATATTAGATCCGTCGCGTAAAGTAGCTGAACCCAATATATGCTTTCGTTAGCCTCTTTTAAACTAATGTTCATCTTGTGCAAAAAATCCTTCCTGCTTTCTGCAAATTCTGCTTCCCTGATCAACGAGCCAATTGCTGTACCGGATCTCAAAATTTGTTGCGATACAATATACTCTTTGCGCTCATCTTTCAGGTACTTACACAGATTAATAACTCTAACCGCAAAATCAAAACTTTTTTTCTTCAAAATACTGTCACTGCTCATAAAAAACCTGCTTATTAAAAAATAAATTCCCCGATCCGCAGTACAGGTGACGTATTTAAAGAACTCATCCCGCTTTCAAGAACTATTACCTATTAACTTTTATCTATTATCTTTTATTTATTATCTACTTCAGAGATTGGTACAAATCAATATACTGCTGCGCCGAACTATCCCACGAGTGATCGATGGTCATCATGTGTTCCCTCATCCAGCTATAAAGGTCAGGTTTATTGTTATAAAGGTCAATAGCACGGCCCACCGAATAGGTAATATCCCAGACAGATGCCTGGTCGAACCGGATACCCGTTCCCTGCCAGTCGCCCATATCTGTTACCGTATCACGCAAACCGCCCACATTCCGCACCATCGGCACCGTACCATATCTCAATGCATACATCTGGTTCAATCCACAGGGCTCCACCCTGCTGGGCATCAATAAAAAATCAGAACCGGCATAGATCAGGTGGCTCAGTGGCTCACTATAACCAATATAGGAATTAAAATACCCGTGGAACTGGTGTTTCATCTGGTCCAGCCTGTCTTCCAGGTTAGGGTCACCCGATCCCAGGATCAGGAAATTAGCGGCGCCATGATGCTGGTAAATGGATTGACTGATGGCTTCCGGTAACAGGTCTGCTGCTTTTTCGCCCACCAGCCTTCCCACAAAAGAGACCAGTGGTTTGTCAGGGTCCAGGCCAAATTGGGCAGCCAGTTCCTTTTTATTTTTCTTCTTGCCTTTTTCCACCAGTTCTTTATCGTAATTCTTTACGATCATGGTATCGGTTTCGGGGTTCCATACCTGTGTGTCAATACCATTCAATATTCCCGAACTTTTTCCCTGTTCGTATTCAAAAAGATTTTCCAGGCCATTGGCAGAATGTTTTAACTCATCCAGGTAACTATGACTTACCGTAGTTACTTTCCAGGCGCATTTAACAGCAGAAGCCATCGGGTTGATGGTATTGTTCCAGTCCAGCATACCCCATTTCCATGAATCAAAGGCGGGCAGGTAATAATATTTTTCCCAATCTATCCAACCCTGGTACTGCCCGTTATGCACCGTGAATACGGTTGGAACACCGGCCATATTATTCCTGAATTCAAAACAGTACTTGAACATAAAAGGGATCAGCCCGGTATGATGATCGTGGCAATGGACCACATCCGGCCGGTGCTGCCATTTATTAAGCCAGTCGCATACGGCCACCTGGAAAGAAAGAAACCGCTCGGTGTCGTCATCATAGCCATAGATCTTTTCCCGGTCCAGCAAACCATTAATATCCACGAGATAAAGATCAAAACCGAGTTTATTTGTCTTTTCTTTAATAATACTATAATGAAAATAATGCGGCCCGATGTGCTGGCCGCCTTCATGTACCAGTTCCCATTGATTACTGTACAGGAATTTTGTACGGTACATCGGCATCACCACTTTGGTCACATGGCCCAGCTCGGCCTGGTATTTAGGCAAGGCCCCTACCACATCCCCTAATCCGCCGGCTTTGGCAACCGGGTAACATTCTGCCGCTACATGAATGATCTCCATACCTGATAGAAAGATTTAAACTGAAATTAAGGTGTTTATTGTGGATGGCAAAAATGTGTATATATAAAGTACAAAAGGATAACCGGCCCTTTCCAAATACCCCTAAAGCGGGAGAAGTAATTTTTAGACAACCTGTTAACAAACGAACAGGTGTTTTTTAAAAGGTACGGAAATTGTTCTATTTTCAGCGCCTTATAAACAATAATCGATTGCTATGAGTCAACCTAAACAACCTACCAACTATGGTGCATTGAGTACCCTTGTTACGGTCTTCTTTTTCTGGGGCTTCATTGCTGCCGGTAACAGTATTTTCATCCCATTTTGCAAGAATTATTTTCATCTTGATCAGTTCCAGAGCCAGCTGATCGATTTTGCTTTTTACCTGGCGTATTATATCGGGGCATTGATCTTATTTGCCTATGGCATATTCGGGGGTAAGGACCTGGTAGGTAAATGGGGCTACAAGAAAAGCATCATTTATGGCCTTTTGTTTTCCGCACTCGGTGCGGCTGCCATGATATTGGCGGTTGAAGGCAACAGTTTTGCAGGCATGTTGCTCGGTTTATTTATCGTGGCACTTGGCTTCTCCCTGCAGCAAACGGGCGCCCAGCCTTTCGCAATTTCTTTGGGTGATCCATCCACCGGTAATACAAGGGTGAACCTGGGAGGCGGAGTCAATTCATTAGGTACCACGATCGGGCCATTGGTGGTTGCCATTGCCCTTTTTGGCAGTGCCAGCGCCGTATGCGATTATGAAGTACAGCATTTGCCATTGAACAAGGTCATCGTTCTTTACACATTTGTCGGGGTACTTTTCATAGGAGCAGCAGCCCTGTTCGGGTTTAGTAAAAAAGTGCCGCCTGGTATCAACCCTGAAAAACCTGAGAGGGCTGGTAGGGCCTTAAGCGCCATGCTGATCATCACCGGGTTGCTCATTATCACATTTGTACCTGTATTCTCCAGTTATCGCTCCGAAGGTGTAAAGCAGATCGAAGCGATTGAAAAAACATTTGCTGCTGAAAGAGAAACGATCAGCAAACTGGAATGTGATGCGCTAAAAGCCAAAGGTGCAGAGAAGGAAGCTATCTATACACAGATTGAACAGGTACGTTCCACTTTCCAAAAACAGAATGATGAAATTGCAGCCATCAAAGGCCCTTTGGAAAAGAAAAGGCTTACCTGGTTACTGGTGGCACTGGCCGTTATTGTGATCGGTTTGCCTGTATGTAATTCTATCGCTTCCAGGAAAAAAGAAGGCTGGGGCGCCATGCAATACCCGCAACTGGTATTGGGTATGCTGGGCATATTCGTGTATGTGGGTGTGGAAGTGGCCATCGGAAGTAACCTGGGTGAATTATTAAAACAAAAAGAATTTGGTGCTTATAAGTCGTCTGAGATCGCTCCTTTCGTGGCCATGTACTGGGGAAGCCTGATGATCGGCCGATGGGCCGGGGCGATCGGGGTCTTTAATGTGTCTGCCGGCACCAAAAGAATATTAACATTCATCGTACCGCTTATTGCTTTTGGTATTGTACTGTTACTTACCAAACTGGCGGGCCATAATATAGATATCCTCTACTGGTATGTAGTGTGCGTATTGATACAAATACTGGTCTCTTACATTAGTAAAGACAAGCCGGCAAGGACTTTATTACTGTTCAGCTTATTTGGAATGCTGGCTATGATAATAGGTGTGTTTACTACGGGCAAAGTAGCTATCTATGCTTTTCTCAGCGGTGGTTTGGCCTGTTCTATTATGTGGCCTTCCATTTTTGCGTTATCTATTGCCGGATTGGGGAAATACACCACACAGGGTTCGGCCTTCCTGATCATGATGATCCTCGGCGGAGCTATCATCCCGCCGGTGCAGGGTAAACTGGCCGATGTGATCGGTATTCACCCATCCTTCTTTATAGCCATCCTCTGTTTTGCTTACCTGGGATTCTTTGGTTTTGTGGTAAAAGGTATTCTTAAAAAGCAGGGAATAGATTATGATGCGGAAGTAAGTGGCGGCGGTCACTAATCATATTCATTCGTACATTTATTGCCCCGTGGCATTTGCTACGGGGCACTTCTTATAAAAATCATTTATGGCAACAAATTCATCTCAACTGGCAGTTGGAATAGATATTGGCGGCACCAATACCAAATTCGGGATCGTGGACATTCATGGCAATATACTGGAGCAGGACAGGCTTTCGACCAATGACCCGGATGGCGTGCAGGAATTTATTGATGACCTGCATGAGAAACTGATGCCCATGATTGATAAAGCAGGTGGCCCTTCCAGGTTCAAAGGCATTGGCATTGGCGCCCCGAACGGCAACTACTATACGGGAAATATTGAGTATGCCGCCAACCTGAAATGGAGGGGCATTATTCCCTTTGCTAAAATGGTGTCTGAAAAATTTGGCATGAAGGTAAAACTGACCAATGATGCCAATGCAGCAGCAATGGGCGAAATGATGTATGGGTGTGCCAAGGGCATGAAACATTTTATTGTTATCACCCTGGGCACCGGTGTGGGCAGCGGTATTGTTATTGACGGTAAGATATTGCTGGGCCATGATGGTTTTGCCGGCGAACTGGGACATACGATCATCCGTCCCGGCGGCCGCCTGCATAAAGGCACAGGGGTAAGAGGAAGTTTGGAATCCTATGCTTCCGCCACGGGTGTGAGAGAAACAGCATTGGAATTACTCAGCGATAATCCAAAAGAAGAAAGCCTGCTGAGAGACTATACGATCAACGAACTATTTACCAGTCAGACCGTATATGAATGTGCGATCAAGGGTGATAAAATTGCCAATGAAATATTTGATTTTACCGGGAAAATATTAGGCGAAGCGCTGGCCAATTTCGTGATGTTCTCTTCACCAGAAGCCATCATTTTATTTGGCGGGCTTACCAAGGCCGGCGACCTGATCATCAACCCCACCCGCAAGGCGATGGAGGATAACCTGATCCAGATCTTCAAGAATAAGGTCACCATTATGTTCAGCGAACTGAAGGAAGCCGATGCGGCCATACTGGGTGCCAGTGCCCTGGTTTGGGACCAGGATTAAAAGATCGCTGATACCGCCCCTGTGATCTTCCCACCATCACGTTGTACATATACGACCAATAGACGGTCATTTACATCTTTTGGAATTTGAAGAGTAAAAGAAGTATGCTCAGTTGCTGTTTGCTGCTCAAATGATCTTACCACATGGGTATGCGATAATCTTGAACCCTTGTTTTCTCCTGCCCTTACCTCTATGCTGGCATTTTTCTGTAACAGCGCAGCTAATAGCCGGGTGCCTTTCCAATCCCCTTCCGGGTTTACCTGAAAAGACAACTGATCACCCGACAGGGAAATTTCGCTAACCTGCAGTTTCACTGCTGCTTTTTCCTGCAACACCTTTTTTATAAAATTGCCGGCACTGCTGCGGTCACTGCCCACCATCTCATATTCCCCGTTCACAATTAATTGGGGCGTATAGATACTTTGCAACTGAAACTGCCGTCCGTATTGCCGCTGGCGATCAGAAAAAATACTGCTGCTAAAAGGATCTTTCCAGCCCAAACGATTCCAGTAATCCACATGAAAAGACATAGCAAAAATGCCGGAGTCCTGCTCCATCAGTTGCGTCAGTAACCGGTCTGCAGGCGGGCAACTGGAACATCCTTCAGATGTAAATAGCTCCAGTACTGCCACTGGCGCAAACGAACCCTGTATATATTTTGTACCGGGTGATACAGGCTTCCTTTTGGAGGAAGAAATAAAACCCACACAAATGATTCCTGTAAATATGATCGTGATCCCTATCCATTTCATACTTCAAAATACGGCGGATACAAAACGGGCAGACGTCAGCAGGAAGACAATAACAATGAATTGAGAGATTATTAACGTGGAGGAAATTGCCTGAGCAGGGCACAAGAAAAACTATCCCGAAGGGATAAAGAGTTTTTCATTTTTGCGCAGCAGCTTTACGGTATATCAACTTTTCAATCCTGAGAACAACTAGAGCTTTGCAGTTGTTTGACCGGCTTCCGCAGCAGCAGGAGCCGACTTAGGACTAACGTTTTGGGTATCGCCTTTCTGAATAGATTTAGCAATACCAGACACAACGGTTGATACTAATGCCGTAGAGCAAATGGCTGTAATGAATAGAATAGCTAGATATAAACCAGGCCTTTTCATATTGGAAACTTGGATAAACTACTGGCAAAACTATGCCAAACAAAAAAATAATATAAATTTTATTTTGGATATTAAAGGTAAACCTTTAGTGGCGCTTTATCAATAGCACCCCGGGAATGGCCCTTTGCCCTTCTTTATCAGAGGGTTTGATAGTTTCTGCACCGTTTATTAACATGCAGCTGCTTCCCCCGCCATCCAGGTTCAGGGCTTCCACGCAGCCCAGGTTTTTCAGCATTTTTGCCAGCTGTAGCAGCGTTGCACCCTCTGCAAGCCCCGGAAAACGGCCCTGGACCACGAGAATGATCAATCGCTGATCGGCGGTATAACCCATAGCAGTTCGCGGATGTTTATCATCAATAGCCTTACCGGCAAATTTCAGCTCTTCGTTGTTGGTGATCATTATTTCTCCTGACTGTAACAATACAGGTCCGCCTCCAACTGCTGTTTTCATTTTCCATTTAGTGAAGTTCGCCAGGTAGCCCCGTGCGGGCTCCGGCAGCGGGTATATAGCATGCCTGACTGATTTTGGAGGGAAATGATCAAGAGAATCCCTGACCGCAGCTACCGGGCGGTTTAAAGCGTAAGCATATCTATGAGTGGAATCTGTATATAGCCAGGCCACATCTGCTGTTCTTTTTTTGGAGATCCCGATAGCACTGCCGAAGGGATGGCGATAGGTTAATGTATCTTTTCCTTTACCGGGCAATGAATGAATATTATAGCCCACCAGTTTTTTATTTTTAATCACCACGTTCAGGTTCTGGTGTGTGGCAAAAGAAAAGAAAGTAGTGTTCACTACTAATAAGGGCTTATCATTCTTCTCATAAAACTTTGAAGGGGTTAACCGTCGCCGGTAGGTGGTATCTGTTGTAAAATCCAGTTTCCTGTCTTTCAGATCGGCGATCAAACAGTATGCGATATTTGGTTTGCCGTCTAAAGTGTCCGTTGTTTTATAAACATGCACCGAAGCCGGCAAGGGCTGATATAAGGAGTCCACATTTTGCCATTGCAGCTGCGCAGAACCAGTAAGATTGAAATATAAAAGAAAGATATTGACAGAAAGAAATCTTCGCATGACTAAGTACTAATGGCTGACGACTCCCGACTTGCTTTCCTCCCACTCTTTTCTTCCCAACCCTTTGAACACATGTCTTTCGCTATGGTAAGAAGAACGTACCAGCGGGCCGCTTTCCACATAATCTAACCCTAATCCATAGCCGATCTCACGGTATTCAGCAAACTCATCGGGATGTACAAAACGATGTACCGGTAAATGTTTTTTAGTGGGCTGCAGGTATTGTCCGATCGTGATCACATCACATCCGTTGGCCTGCAGGTCTTTCATGGTTTGTACCACTTCCTCCTTAGCTTCTCCCAACCCCAGCATGATACCGCTCTTGGTACGCATACCTCCTTCTTTTAAGGTCCTGATCACTTCCATACTGCGCCAGTACTTAGCCTGGATACGCACCTGCCGTGTCAGTCTTTCCACCGTTTCAATATTATGGCTCACCACTTCAGGGGCTGCTTCTATCACCCGCCGGATATTATCCTTTTCGCCTTTGAAATCGGGGATCAATGTTTCTAACGTTGTATCGGGGTTCAGCGATTTAACCGCCTTGATCGTATTGTGCCAGATGATGGAGCCGCCATCTTTCAGCTCATCCCTGTCTACAGAGGTGATGACCGCATGCTTCACTTTCATCAGGTGGATAGCTTCTGCCACCCGCTGTGGTTCATCCCAATCCACCGGGTCAGGCCGCCCGGTAGCCACAGCACAGAAACCGCAACTGCGTGTACAGGTATTGCCAAGGATCATGAAAGTGGCTGTACCGGCACCCCAGCATTCTCCCATATTGGGACAATTGCCGCTTTCGCAGATCGTATGCAATTTGTAATTATCAACCAGGCCCCTCACATGCTTATACTCTTCGCCAATAGGAAGTTTAACACGAAGCCAGTCAGGCTTTTTAGCCCTTGCTCCCTCTATACCCGCAGAAACTACCGGAAGTTCAGTCATCCTGCAAAAATACGATGCTTATTTGCGCCGTCCAAACAGCAGCGCTATATAACCCTGAAGGAAGAATTGTTTGTCTTTTTGGTTGGCCATGATCGGAATCTTCTCGCCATAGAACTCACCACTCAGGCCTATTTCTATACCAGACACTGTTTCGTTGAAGCGGCCATAATCAAATCGTAAAGCAGTTTTTACAAATGCACCCGGCTTTACTTTCATCTCCCCCCATCCTTTACCTAAACCGGCTCCCCCATTGATCAGGTTAGGGTCAAGGAAATAAGCCTTGTTATCCTCGTATTTAATAGTAATGGTGGAACTTCCATTCGGATCGTCCACTTCCAGGTAATAAGGCCTCAGCAAACCTATGGCCAAACCACCATTATAAATCACAGAAACAGCCACCCCATTTTTATTTCCTTTTTGGCCCAGCATATGTTGTTGTCCGAAGCCTAAAGTAACCTGGTAAAAATTATTGATCTTACCATAAATAAATGGGTTGCCGAAAAAAACAAAGCCATTGCTGCTGGCCTGTGATTTCTCTTCTTTGATGTGTTTGATCTCGGTAATATCGATACGGTAGATATTCGTTTTGCGGTTGGTCTTCATCTTGCCCAGCTCATAAAAAGCGCCATACCCATTGGATCGGAATTGCAGGCCGAAAATGTTTTGTTTGCTGTAAATCAATACCCCTTCTTCAGCCTGCCGGATCAGTTGGTTGATCTTCTCCCGCTTTGCTTCCTTTTTTTCGTTCTTGGTCGATTTCTTTTTAGGTTCATTTTGCGCAAATGACGTCATGACGATCAGGGCAAACAATACACAGAGGCTGAGTTTCTTCACGGAAATACTATTTGATTATTTACTAACGTAAATTTAGGGCAAAATATTGATAATGACTTCCTCTGTACTTTATCATGGCGATCTGCGCACCACCTGTACCCACCTGAAAAGCGGTAATTCATTTGAGACCGATGCCCCCACCGACAACAATGGAAAAGGCGAGCGGTTCTCCCCTACCGACCTGATGGCCACCAGCCTGGCCACCTGCATGATCACCGTGATGGGTATCAAAGCCCGTACCATGGGATTTGATCTGAATGGCATCCGGATAGACATGCTCAAGATCATGAAACAGGACCCGCGGAGAGTAGGCGGTATAGAATTAACATTTCATATACCCGACTCACTGGCAGGTATAGACGAAAAAACAAAAACCATCCTGAAACATACCGGCGACACCTGCCCGGTGATGAAAAGCATACACCCGGATATCGAAGTAAAAGTGGATTGGGGCGCCTGGACATCTTAACCCGGGGATTTCAATAAACTATTACCAACAGAACAGTCCAGGCATCGCTTCCTGTTACAATATTCATTTTTCAACTCGATCAGGGCCTGGCTGTCAAACCCATTATTATTTTCCACTCCCAGCGCCGCAAAACCCCTTGTAATGGTATTTTTTTCAGTCTTTGTTGCTTCCAGCCATCGCAGCGCCTTTTCTTTATACCGCTGGTCCTGGTGATAGTTGCCATAAGCAAACAAGACCGGTACAATGGTATTGATGATAATGGTATCGGTCATGACAGCACCGAGTTTTTTGGGTTTATGTGCAGATGATTCTCCAAAGCGATAATGCTCATGCCAGTATGTTCCTGCCGTTACATCCAGCCATTTTTTTACTGCCTGTATATTTTCCTCTTCCTGGATCCTGGAGAATAGATGAACGGATACATGGACCAGCCGGGCCAGCTGGGCCAGGCGGATAGTGGGAAAATTCCCGGGACGCATTCGTAAATAATAGATGGGCAGAGCAATGGGTACCAGTGAATATTTCTTTTTTAAAAACCCGTATTCCGTTGCCAGCATGCGGAAATAATCGTCCTGCTCTTTTCCGCAAAGCAACCCTGCCTGTCCCATCAGCAAGGCTTCCAGCTGGTGCAACCGGTTCTTATGTTTTGCCAGCAAATTCAAAGGAATAGTACGGGCCATTTCTTCGAAAGCATCTGTATTTACTTTCATGCCAAAATTCCTTGCCAGCAGCCACCAGAATGTTTCCTCCCAATGATAATTGCTGTCACGCAGGTACTTTTCCACCAGGGCCGATTTTCGCATCAGCCTTTCCACCAGCAAACGGTCCTTCCAGGCTTTCCAGGTAATTTGGCGGACCAATTGAATACTTTTCTCACAGGGAATAAATGAAGTGGAATTCAATAACTCAGTATACCGGTGCAGCAGAATACCAGACACCCTGCCCTTCAATTCCAAAACAGGCAGGTGTGCACCGGGCTGATCATCTTCCCAAACCACATGCAGTACTACATTTTTGTAATTACGATCGGGCTGATGCCGGTGCTTATCCCAATCTGAACTACGGGTGTGTAATTCCACCGAACCCACCAGCAAGGTATTATCGATCCGGATCTTTGCTTCTGAAAAGTCGGGGCCCTGGTTGCTGTTAAGCTGCCCCTGGAAAAGAATATGGACCTTCTCCCCTTTTACGGTTGTTAATTCACCTTTGTTGAAATACTGGAATTGCCAGATGAACTGGAGTAATTTTTCTGTCATACCACTTAAAATGATTAATAAGCTTTGAGGTATGACTGTTCGGTCTGTATGCTAAAGATAGGCTTTTAAAACTCAGCAAGCGCTTTCACCACCCGGCTCACCGGAAGGCCCATCACATTATAAAAATCACCGTGTATAGAATGAATGCCTACCACCCCGATCCACTCCTGTATGGCATATGCACCAGCCTTATCGTAGGGTTTGTATTTGTCCACATAAAATTCAATCTCCCCAATGGATACAGGATGGAACCTGACCTCAGTGATGTCTGCAAAAGATTTTTCCACTTCTCCTTTGCGTATCACCACCCCGGTGATCACCCGGTGTGTTTCGCCGGATAATGCCAATAACATGCTGACTGCATCTTCCCGGTGCACCGGCTTACCAATGATATGGTCATCGCCCAGCACCACAATAGTATCTGCGGCCAGGATCACTTCATTACTTTGTCTTTTTTGCTGAACTGCTAACGCTTTATTTCTCGCAATATAGACCGGAATTTCTTCTACTGCCAGGCCGGGGGGAAAACGTTCATCCGTTTCTTTTACCACCACTTCAAAAGGTACTTCTGCCCATTCCAATAATTGTTTTCTCCTTGGTGAAGAAGATGCCAGGATGATCTTGTTCATAGATAATAGTAAAAAAATATCATGGAAAGGATACCGGCCAGCATCACCCATTTGATCCAGGTGCTGAGCTGGTGAAAATCTTTAACTGATTTGGCTTTAAAAAGTTTATAGAAAATGGCGATCAATGGTAAAATGATCAGCGCTGCTGCGTATCCCACGGCCATCCACCATTGAAATTGCAGCACATACACTTCCACCACCACCAGCATGGCCAGCAGTACAATGAGCCAGACGGCCACATACACCTTGGTGGCATTGACACCCCATACAATGGGCATGGTCCTGCAACCGTATTTCTCATCGCCCGGCATATCCTCCATATCCTTGATGGCCTCCCGTATCAGGGAGCTGATAAAAGCAAATCCTGCATACAATACAGCCATCCGGAAAAATTTATGATGGTTCTGGTCCCCCAACCCGAATGCATCGGCCACCGATACTTTGGAAAAAAATATGATGAGGATGGTCCAGGCGGTCAGCAGTGAGATGACGATATTACCTACCAGCAATTGTCTTTTGAAGCGGGTGGAATACCACCAGAGCAGTGCCACACAAAAAATATTGGCGAGCACCAGGTACCATTGCTGAAATAATGGTACTGCCAGCGCGGTCAAAAGTATACCCGATATACTCAGCATAAAATGCCAGGCTATGGCCCAGCGGCGGCTGATCACTTTATCCACCACCATCCTGTCGGGTTTGTTCACTTCATCAATATTGATATCAAAATAATCGTTGATGATATATCCGGCGGCAGCGATACATAAGGAGGCAACTACGAGGAAAATGAAATGGAGTTTCTCCAAAAAACTATGTGGCCCCGGGTAAAGTGTGTAATAAATGCAGAACTGGAAGAGCACTTGTGTAAGCGCAATAAAAAAAAGATTGGGCAGCCGGACCATCCTCAAAAAACCTGCTAACAATCTCATAAGAAAATTTAGCGAAAGATAATAAAGAAAAATTTGAAGTTTTAGTCCCGATATATTTACTTCTGTCTTATCCCGTTAACAAATATACTTTTCCCATCACTGGCGGTGTCATGAGAGTTTTCGTAAACATAAAACCCTGACGGATCCGCATCTTCAACGATCGTGCCCTCGTAGAAAACATAGGAGGCATCTTTTCCCCAATTCCCTTTTAATTCTTGAAAAGTACGGGGATCAGCCTTTTTAATCAAAAACCTGACACCACCATCCGAAGTACCTCTATAATAATAAACATGTTTTTTGTCCTTCGAATAAACACTGAATGAATCATCTGAATAGCTGTTCAGATCAATATATTTTTTTAAAGATTCCGGCCTTTCATAATCGTCCACTACTATTGTTGAATCAAGGTATAATATGCTAAGCCATAACGAATCGTCTTTGTCATCAGGGAATTTGGCTGTCCTTTTTGATTCAAAAAGGTCTCCATTTGCATTAATATAAAAACCATGTCCAACTGGCCTGTATTGTAAAGTATCGATTTTGTTGATAACCGAATCCCTTAAATACCTTTTTTCATGACCATTTTGGTGAGAGCCACAGGATAATAGTTGACTAATAAGTAAAATCAGGTAAAAAATATGCGATAGCTTCAATTTCATCTGAAAGGAGATTCATCTTGAAGTAATATCCGCACGATAATACCAATGGCCATTAGAACGCAACACTTTTTCAATCACATCCCGCACACAGGCGAAGCCACCGGTGAGTGGCGAAATGTAGGCAGCAGCTTCTTTTACCTCATCCACCGCATCGGCAGGACAGCAGGGCAACCCTACCACTGTCATCGGGGGGATATCGGGCAGGTCATCCCCCATATAGAGCACTTCTTCTTTTTTCAGTTTATGAGTGGCCATGTATTGTTCCAGTATGGCTTTTTTATCCAGCACCGACATGTGCACATCGGTAACCCCTAATTTTTCCAGCCGGTTTACCACTTCCGGCGAGTTGCCTCCTGAAATGACACGTACCCTGTAACCATTCTTTAATGCCATTTGCAAGGCGAACCCGTCTTTAATGTTCATCCTCCTGGCCTGTAAGCCGCCTTGCAGCACCAGCACGGTGCCATCGGTAAGCACCCCATCCACATCAAAAACAAATGTGGTAATATTCTTAAAATCTGCCGAAACATTCATGCCATTAGTTAATAGTGTTCTGCGTCTTTGTACTTTTTACTTCTTTCAAGCTACCCCTCCATTGAGTAATTGCTCCATTTGCAAATTTTCACATTTCAATTACTTCTGATTATCCCTCCACTCATACACCCACGAACTCTGGATCATTTCCAGGTGTCCTTCATTGCTCTCCTCTCTTTTGCCGGTAAAGCCGGGTATTTGCAACACCCATTCAAGCAGGTCGGTAAAACGAATACGATAGATCTTTCCTTCATTAAAATCATCTCCAAAACGTTCGTACAGTTTTAGGGCAATATCTTCGTAATCGTTCCAGTGTATCGGAGGTTCAAAATGACTCATCTATAGTATATTTTGGAATTTTGAAATTGGCCAATTGAGGAATTTTCTTACTCCCCTAAAAATTGTGTCTGGTCGGGAATCGTTACTTCAATCTCTCCGTCCCCTTCATTCAACAGCGACTGGCATCCCAACCTGGAATTCAGCCTGGGGTTGACAGCACGGTCGATAAAATCTTCCTCTTTATCTGTTATCTCATCAATACTATCCATGCCTTTTTCAATGTAAAGGTGACAGGTGGTACAGGCACATACACCGCCACAATTATGATGCAATTCAATATCGTTCTTAAGGGCAATTTCCAGCAATGTTTGCCCGGCTTCCACATTTTCCAGGATAAGGGGTGATAAGTCCTTTTGTTCAAAATTAAATCGGATCGTGTACATTTCGTGCTTTTTGCGCTTTAAGGACTGCAAATTTAGGGCTAAATCGACGATACCATTTACTGGATTGGGAAATAGGGAGAATTGGGGAATTTCTTAATTGGGAAATTTTTTCAAAGCAGGCAGTTCAAAATATCTTTGAGTAATAGCCTGATTTAAGCCAAAAACAGCCTTTTCAATTCTCCAGCTTCAAAACTCTACTTTCCTTGTTGAATGCTTTCTGTCAGCAACACATACACATTTTTCAATTGCGGATGTGTTTTCAGCAGCTCCAGGTGTTTGTGAATGGTGTCACTGTCGTGACGCAGGGCCGGCCCTGTTTGTGATTGTTGGGGCGGTATTTCCTTTATTCTCGCCGCGGTTTCTTCGATCAGCGGCAGCAGCTGTTTGAAGTCAAGGCCTTCTTTCCGGCAATAATCAGCCGCCAGTGCGTATAAATGATTGACAAAATTGCTCACCACCACAGCGGCCACATGCAGTTTCAAACGGGCATCATCGCCTGCTTCTGCCACATTTTCATCGGCAATGGAATGCGCCAATGCTTCCAGCTTTCTTTTAGCGACAGCATCGCTGCCGTCAAAGAAGATGGGTACATCCGGCAAGGTGGTGGTTTCTTTTCGCAGGCTTTGCAAAGGATAAAACACCCCGTAATGGTCCGTAACCTGCCGCAATATCTCTTTAGGTACCGAAGCGGCCGTATGCGCCACTATTTTACCAGGCAGTTTGAGTTCTGCCACCACATCATCGATCGCATCATCCGAAACAGCGATGATATATACATCAGCCGTTTTATTGATAAGTGTGATATAATTCGTCGAATCTGTATCCCATTCATAGGCCAGTTTGCTGGCCGCAGAAGCATTACGGCTGAAAATTTGCAGGATGTTATGTCCTGCTGCTTTGAATTTTCTGCCCAGGATAGCGGCCACATTCCCCGAACCAATCATAACGATATCCATTGCCTGACTTTATTAGGTTAAAAATCATTGAATAGATTTGCAAATTACATCAAAGAAAGTTAACGGTAATGGCAGGTATGAAACTCATTCAAAAGATAGCATTGCGGTACTATAAGACCAAATTCCGCGTATGGACAGCCCTTTCCAAAAGGAAGGCGGCTGAAAAGGCTTTTGAACTCTTTTGCACACCACAGCGCAGAAATAAAAAACCCCTGCCAAAGATATTTGAACAAGCAGAAAGGCTGCAGTTGAAAGTGGAAGGCTATACACTTACTGGCTGGCGGTGGAACCATCCGGCGGAACGGAAAGTACTGATCGTACATGGCTTTGAATCCTCTGTTACTAATTTCGACCGTTATGTAAAGCCATTAATGAAAAAAGGATATGAAGTGCTGGCTTTTGATGCACCAGCTCACGGCAGAAGTGAAGGGAAAAAAATAACAGCACCCTTGTTCAAGAAAAGTATACAAGAGGTCAATAAGCGTTTCGGCCCCATACAATCCTTCATGGCCCATTCCTTTGGCGGACTGGCCACCAGCCTGGCGCTGGAAGATATCAGTCATACCGATCAATACAGGCTGGTATTGATTGCCCCTGCCACCGAAACAGTAACGGCCATCGATACATTTTTTGCCTTCCTGGAATTAGATCCTTCTCTCCGGCCTGAATTTGAAAAACTGATCATTAAAAAAGGGGGTGTAAGCCCCGAATGGTATTCTGTTAAAAGGGCTATGAAACATATCCGGGCTAAAGTACTCTGGTTTCATGATGAGGACGATGACACCACACCCATCACCGATGTTAAAAAGGTAAAAGCAGAGAACTACCCGCATATTGAATTCGTATTTACCAAAGGCCTGGGCCACCGCAGAATTTACCGTGAGAATAAAGTGAGTAAGGCCGTGATCGATTTTTTATGAACAGGATATCCGTAATATTGTTTTTTGTTTTGGGCAGCAGCTTTTTAAGTGATATAAATCGCAACAGCATCATTAATTCAGGAAAAATGGCAGGAAAATTTTCTTATCTCGCATTAGGAGATTCGTATACAATCGGGGAAATGGTACCACCCGCTGATAATTTTCCCAACCAGGTGGTAAGGATCATGAATAGTGATTCAGTGCCATTTGAACCGGCACGCATCATTGCCAAAACAGGCTGGACCACCGATGAACTGGATGAAGGTATCAAAACGGCAGACCTCGAATCTCCTTTACTGCCTTCTTATGATTTTGTAACCTTATTGATCGGGGTGAATAATCAGTACCGGGGAAGATCAGTAGAAAATTATATCACTGAATTTGAAGCATTATTAAAAAAAGCTATTCGTTTTGCCGGCAATAAAACCGAACAGGTGGCCATTCTTTCGATCCCGGATTGGGGCGTTACCCCCTTCGCCGAAGGCCGCGACCGCCAGCAGGTGGCAAAAGAAATAGATGCTTACAATGAGGCCAGCAAAAAAGTGGCAGAGCGATACCATATATATTATATAAATATCACCCCCTGGACCCGTGAAGCCACTGCAGACAATGGGCTTCTTGCCGGCGACGGATTACACCCCTCTGGCAAAGAATATCAACGATGGGCTGAACAGGTGGTCATTTTTTTTAAAACTAAAATATAGTTGAATTACAGAGGGAAACCCGGCGTATTTGCCCGGGATTTTAGGGGCAGGACTTCATCACAAAATTTGGTTTACAGAAATTTTTGCTATTCTTGTTCTAACTTGCGGCCGCTGAAAAGCGGTTTTTGCTTACTAAAAAGAGATCAAAAAAACCGGACAGTGTGATATAATAAGGTATCCTTTATGGCGAAAAATTTATTAATAGTAGAGAGCCCTGCGAAAGCGAAAACGATCGAAAAGATACTTGGGAGTGACTTCCAGGTAAAGAGCTGTTTTGGCCATATCCGTGACCTGGAAAAAGCGGGCATGGGGATCAATGTGGAGAAAAATTTCAAACCCTCTTATATTGTTCCTGCCGAAAAGGAAAAAGTGGTGAATGACCTGAAAAGACTGGCGGAAAAAAGTAAGGAAGTGTGGCTGGCAACGGATGAGGACCGTGAGGGTGAAGCCATTAGCTGGCACCTTTGTGAAGTACTGGGCCTCGATCCTAAAAAAACAAAACGCATTGTCTTTCATGAGATCACAAAACCAGCAATTAAGGAGGCCGTAGAAAATCCAAGGACGATCGACATGAACCTCGTGATGGCCCAGCAGGCCCGCCGTATCCTCGACAGGATCGTGGGTTTTGAACTGAGCCCGGTGTTGTGGAGAAAAATGAGTGTGCGGAATAACCTGAGTGCAGGCCGGGTACAGAGTGTGGCTGTGCGACTGATCGCTGAGCGGGAAAGAGAGATCAATGCTTTTACCCCTGTCAGCACCTTTAAAATAGAAGCACTCTTTACTGCTAAAGACGTCGGCGATAAACCTGTTACCTTTTCAGCAGAAGGAAAAAAACAAAACTCTGCAGAAGATGCTGAGAATTTTTTAAAAGGATGCGCCGGCGCCAATTATACTGTTACCGATATACAGGTAAAACCAGGTAAAAGATCACCAGCCCCGCCTTTTACCACTTCCACTTTACAACAGGAAGCTTCCCGGAAACTGGGTTATAGCGTTTCAAGAACGATGCTGATCGCTCAGCGTTTATATGAGAATGGTTACATCACTTATATGCGTACCGATAGTGTAAACCTGAGCAATACGGCCCTGGGTGATATTACAAATACTGTGAAGAGCATGTACGGTGAAGAATATCACCAATTCCGCAAATACAAGAACAAGAACGAGAGTGCCCAGGAAGCACACGAAGCCATCCGCCCCACTTACATGAGCAACAGCACTGTACCAGAACAGGATTGGATGAGATTGTATGACCTGATCTGGAAAAGAACGATGGCCTGCCAGATGGCCGATGCTGAACTGGAAAAGACAATTGCAAAAATTGAAATATCCACGAATAAAGAAGAACTGACCGCCAGCGGCGAAGTATTAAAATTTGATGGCTTCCTGAAAGTGTACAGGGAAGATAAAGACGAAGATGAACTGGAAGAAGAAGCCAACGAAGGTATGTTACCCCCTTTAACAGTAAACCAGCAATTGCCCCTGAAAGAAATGAGGGCCACCGAAAGGTTCAGCCGCCCGCCTTCGAGATATACAGAAGCCTCGCTGGTAAAAAAACTGGAAGAATTAGGAATTGGCCGCCCTTCCACTTACGCTCCCACCATCTCCACCATTTTGAAAAGAGGATATGTGGAAAAAAGGGATAAGGAAGGTGTGATCCGGTATTATGCTGTATATACATTGAAAGATGATAAGGTCTCGCATAAGTTAGATAGTGAAAATACAGGTGCTGAAAAATCAAAACTATTCCCGAGTGACCTGGGATTAGTGGTCACTGATTTTCTGAAGCAGTATTTCGATGATATCATGGATTATGGTTTCACAGCCCGTATTGAAGAAGAATTTGATGAAGTGGCCGAGGGAAAGATGAAGTGGAACAAGATGATCGATGATTTTTACAGCCCTTTCAAAAAAGATGTGGAGAAAACGATTGAAACGGCGGAGCGGATAAAAGGCGAACGGGAATTGGGTGTGGACCCTGAAAATGGTAAACCCGTGGTGGCCAGGATGGGCCGTTATGGCCCCATGATCCAGATCGGTGAAGCCAATGATGAGGAGAAACCACGCTTTGCCAAAATACCTACCGGGCAAAGTATTGAGACCATTACGTATGAAGAAGCAATGAAATTGTTTGCCCAGCAGGGAACACTGGGGCAATATGAAGAAAAAGATGTTTCGGTGAATGTGGGCCGTTTTGGCCCCTATGTAAAATGGGGCGATGAATTTGTATCTATTCCCAAAGGAACCGACCTTGCTACCGTTGGATTTGACAGGGCGGTGAATTATATAAAGGAAAAACAGAAGGCCGATGCTCCTGTGGGCACTTACGATGGTAAAAACATCACTAAAGGCAAAGGGCGTTTCGGGCCCTATATCAAATGGGATGGTATGTTCATCAATGTTCCCAGGCGGTATAACTTTGATACACTGACTCAAGCCGAGATGAATGAACTGATCGAAGCCAAGATCAAAAAAGAAGCCAACCGCTATATACAACGCTGGCCGGATGAAAAAATATCTGTGGAAAATGCGAGATGGGGACCGATGATCAAGTTTGGAAAAAAGATCGTAAAGATGCCCCGTAAAGAAGATGAATCAAAATATACTGCCGAAGAAGCGGCACTGTTCACACTGGAACAAGTGAAAGGATTTATTGAACAGCAAATTCCGGGAGCTTTTACTAAAAAAGAAAAAAAGAAAGCGGCGGCCAGAAAAGCACCGGCAAAGAAAGCAGCCCCCAAAAAAGCCGTAACAAAAAAGGCAGCGAAGAAAAAATGACGAACGATCCGGTTTACCACAACAAATAATGAAGACGGGGAATTTCCCCGTTTTTTTATACCTTGTACCAGCACGTCAATCACTACCCCATCCACACTGTCTTACTCCTGCCCTCTCATCATCACCTTAAAACCATCAGTATGAAAAGAAGAAAATTTCTTCAGGACTCATCGATGCTGACCATGAGCATCGGCATTTTTGGCAACATTAAATGGGATGGACAGACTTATGTGGGCGACAACCCCACTACCACAGATATACTGGGACCGTTTTATCGTCCCGGAGCTCCTTTCAAAACCGATCTTGTACAAGCGGGTACCAAAGGAGAGATACTTCATTTTAGCGGCACAATTTGGGGCCATGATGGAAAAACACCTGTAAAAAATGCATTGGTGGAAATCTGGCATTGCAATGAGGATGGCGTGTATGATAACACCACCGATAATTTTGTATATAGGGCAGCCTGGAAAACAGGGGCGGATGGCCGTTATCATTTTAAAACGATATTGCCTGTACCTTATGTGGCAACCGCAAACCTGACGAGACCTGCTCATATTCATATGCGTATCTCAGGCAATGATCAGCAGGACCTCGTTACCCAGGTTTATTTTAAGGGCGACCTGCATATTGAAAAAGATATCAGTGCCGGCGATCCCCGGGCTATGAGCCGGATACTGGATGTAACCAAAAATGCCCATGGAGAAAAAGACCTGAAATTTGATATCATATTGCAAAAAGAATATGTACTGGAAGCGGCTGCTTTTAAAAAGATCACCGGCTTATATGAAATGAGCGACAAGACCACCTGCGAATTTTACCGCGAGGGAGACCAGCTGTTCTTGAAACTGAATGGCCAGATCATGGAGGCGATGGATTACCGGGGGGATAATAAATTTGAAGGAGGGCTTGGGCAGATGACTGCAGAGTTTGAACTGCTGAAAGATGGTGCAGCTAAAGTAAAAGGGACCTACACCACCGATAATCGTAAAAAAATTTCGTATGATGGTACCCGTTACCTGAAATACTGACCGGTTCTTATTTCAATACAAAAGCCCTCCGCACTAATGCAGAGGGCTTTTTCGTCCGTCGTCCAGCACCCGTATATCTCTATTGGTGTAATTGTATGGTTCCTATATCTGTTTCCTGCCCCCGTTGCAGTGGCACGTTGGTCAGGGTGGTATCCCGGTAGTTATTGGCCGTTGCATTGATGAACACGGTGGCTGAAGTACCTCTCAATCCCCTGATCTTGAATCGTCCTCCATGATCATCGTCCGGTATGGCCACCAGGGTATCTCCATTGGCAATGGCAGCTACCACGGCATCGGCAGCATGAGGTAATATTTTCCCTTTGATCGAGGCAGTTTGTGCAGGCAGCCAGACACGGAGATAGGGTTTCAGTACAAAATGATTATCGCGGATGCGCACAATAGAGCGCCCTGCATCAAAATCCAGCCACAGCTGCAGGTCGCCCGGTGTGATCTCTTCGATATCCTCGCCTCTTACCTTTATCGTTACACGATTATAACCGTTCCACAGGTTCAGCGGGTAACTTACGCTGTCGATCACCACCGAGTTAGCGGTGCCCAGGGTCAGTCTTATCTTTTTGATCGTTCCGGCAATGGTATATCCGGTTGCTAATAAAGTATCGGCGCCATTGGAAAGATCCAGCAGATTGTAAACACCCGCCCGGATATCCAATGTATCCCAAACCGAACACCGGTAATCATTAGGATGATCATCACCATCATGATCATGGTGACAGCCATCGTCATCGCCGTCATCATCATCGTCGTCGCCGCCTCCACGGCCGCGACAACTATCCGGTACCACGAGCACTTCCACCCGCTGAATATCCACGTTCACCGCGTCGAAGCTGATCGGCCCGTCGCTGAGACGGATGCGGATCCTTTGCTGCCCATCGGGAATATTGTTCATATCATTTTCTTTCTGGCAGGAAATTGCCAGGAGGATTGTCAGGAGCAGGAGGCAAATACCAGCAATAAGGCTTGCACTCCTTGACCATAAGCTTTTCATACTTGCAGTGATTTTGTAGTACAGTAATATTAATTAAATGCAGTGCCTGACATTTAAATGACAGACCATGGTCCTCTGTGTGGAAGAAATCTTTGCTGGCATTTTTCTAACGGCGAAAAACAGACCAAACGTGTATTTTGTGGATAAATAGGGTGGTTGAACACCATTTATTCACCGCGGAGAACATGAGAGCGCAGAGCTATCCCGCGTATCCTCCCTGCTTGCTCGTGCTCCGCGGTGAAATAATGCCCTCTTTAAGACCTCACCCGTAACTCATAACCCTTAACTCTTCTCTATGTAACCTCCCTGTTCTCTCGTTCTCAGCGGTGAAATAATGTCCTCTTTAAGACCTCACCCGTAATTCATAACCCTTAACTCTTAACTCTTCTCTGCGTAACCTCCCTGTTCTCTCGTTCTCCGCGGTGAACCTCTCTTAACCCCTAACTCTCTATCTTTACAACATGAGAAGACTACTTACTGTCGTTATCGTGGCCACACTGTTTACCTCCTGCCAGGAAAAAAAGCAAGGCACTGAGGAGCCTTCGAAGAAATTCTACCAGTGGGATGAATTCAATATGGGTGTCGATCTTTCCTATGTGAACCAGGTTGAAGATTATGGCGGCACTTACAAAGACTCGGGCAACGTGAAGGATTGTTTCAGGATATTAAAAGACCAGGGCGCCAATACCGTTCGTGTCCGTCTCTGGCATACCCCCACCTGGATCGGCAACCTGAACAACGGCAAAATGTATTACGACCTGTATGGCGTGGAAAAAACTATCCGGCGTGCCAAAGAAGCCGGCCTGGCCGTGAGCCTCGATATTCACTACAGCGACCGGTGGGCCGATCCGCAACACCAGGAAACTCCGGCAGCCTGGGCAGGTTTGCCCCTGAATGTGCTGAAAGATTCCGTGTATAACTATACGTTGGCCGTATTGAATTATTATAAGAGCAGGAACCTGGTACCTGAAATGGTACAGGTAGGTAATGAAATCAATAATGGCATGTGCTGGCCCGCCGGACAAATCGTAACCAATAATTTTACGGCCTGCGGCGAATTGCTCAAGAGCGGTATTAAAGCCGTTCGTGATTTTTCAGCTACCTCCCCTATTAAACCAAAGATCATTTTGCACGAGGCACAATTACAAACAGCCTCATGGTGGTTCAATGGCATTACAGCGGCAGGTGTAACCGATTATGATATTATCGGGCTTTCGCATTACACCAAATGGTCGGATGTAAAAACCATGCAGGGCGTTACCGATACGATCCGCAAACTGGTGAACACTTATGGCAAAACCGTGATGGTGGTGGAAACCGGTTACCCGTGGACCAGCGGCAATGCTGATTCATACAATAATATTTTTTCATCGGCAGACAGTGCTATTGGCTACGGTATTACACCGGAAGATCAATTGCGTTACCTGAAAGACCTCACACAGGCAGTGATTACCGGTGGTGGAAAGGGAGTGCAATACTGGGAGCCGGCCTGGATCACTTCCAGCTTAAACGACAGCTGGGGAGTAGGCTCTGCCTGGGATAATGTGACTTTATTTGATTTTACCGGTCATGTATTGAAAGGTGCAGGTTTCATGTGTCATCCATATAAATTCTAAATATCCACCATTTCATGCAACGATCCTATTGGGAGAAAATAGCGCCTTCCTATAACGATGAGATATTTGATGTTCTGAAAAATGACAAGAAAAAACTGATCGTTTCTGCCATTCATAAATATGCATCCAGGAAAAAAACCGTGGTGGATATCGGCTGTGCCATCGGAAAGTGGCTGCCCATACTCTCGCCAGCTTTCAAAAAAGTATATGCAGTGGATATTTCCGAAATGAACCTGGCTATCGCCCGGCAAACTTATCCCCAGTACAGGAATATAGAGTATATACGGGCTGATATGAGCGGAAAAAAAAATAAGGCGCCGGCCTGTGATTTCGGTATCTGCATCAATGCCATTCTCACCCCTTCAGCAAAAGACCGGGCTGTTTTTTTTCAATCCCTGAAAACAGCTATCAGGAAAGGCGGTCGTATTATTATCACCATCCCTTCACTGGAATCTTATTTGCTCACCAGTATTGTGCAGCAACAATGGAAGATCGATAAGCATCTTTTTCCGGATGCAAAAAACGGAACAGAAGCCATTCGTAAGTGGAATAATATCCGGCAGGGTAATGTGGATATTGATCAGGTACCGCATAAACATTATCTCAAAGAAGAACTTGAGTTATTGCTGGCACAGGAAAAATTCGCAGCGGAAGAATTTCATAAAATTGAATACGACTGGTCCACCGAATTTCACCAGGCTCCCCGCTGGTTAAAAAAGCCCGGCCCCTGGGACTGGATGGTCATCGCCAAAAGAATTTAATAACGGTTAGGGATAAGTGATTGAGGTAACGGGTTATGAGTTACGGGTTATTTATAGCGGGAAATGGGTTCATGCTTAAGGAGTATCCTGGTCTCGTAACTCATAACCCCTAACTTCTTACTATTTCCACAGGTGGGGAAAATTTTAACTCTTTTATTCCGTTAGTACTTTAGATATTTACCAAACCTCAATCGTCACCATGGAAACGAACAAAGAAATTTCGGCCCTTTTTACATTAATCGACGATCCCGATGAAGAAGTCTTTGGCGCTGTATCGAACAAGATCGTTGATTACGGTAAGAATATCATCCCCAACCTCGAGCACCTTTGGGAAACGACACCAAATGAAGAAGTACAGGGCCGGATCGAATTGCTGATCCACCGGCTGCACTTCAGGGACCTTTCAGAAGATTTTCGCCAATGGAGTATCTCTGGTCACCATGACCTGATGCTGGGCGCCATGCTCACCTGTAAGTTTCAATACCCGGATATGTCCACCACACCCGTGCTGCAGGAGATAGAGAAAGTACGCCGGAATATATGGCTGGAATTAAACAATTACCTGACACCGTTAGAGCAGATCAATATTGTTACGAGTATATTGTACAGCTACTATGGCTTAAAAGGTGGTGAAACGAATTATAAAGAACCGAATGAATTTCTGCTGCATAAAACACTGGAAGCAAAACGCGGCAACCAGATCAGCAACGGCATTCTTTACCTGGTACTCTGCGAGTTACTCGATATACCGGTAAGAGCTATTAATATTCCCAAGCAATTTATTGTGGCTTATTTCAAACCCGGGTATTCAGATGAAAGCCTGCCTAACCCCATTCATAAAATTGAGTTCTTTATAGATCCCACTTCGGGCCAGGTCTTCACACATAACGATGTGGAAAGCTATTTTAAAAGAATATCTGTTCCCCCCGTTGGCTCCTATTTCAAACCACAAAAGAACAAACAGGTGGTACGCCAGTTGCTGGAAGAATTCAGCAAATGTTTTTCCGGCGAAAAGGAATTCCATAAGCAGGGCGAGTTAGCAGACCTGGTCAAACTGCTTGATTGAGGATACCCTTTTTTACAATGAAAAATTCCAGCCCTGCCTGTATTCTCTTCGTACAAACTGGTTGGCCTCATCAAAATTGGTGACCTTCATATTCTTCGCATCCCAGAGTAATTTCTTCCTGCCAAGATATTTATCCTCCCATCCTTTCAGATTAGGGTTCTTTAACATCCAGCTGCGGATGGCCAGGTTACCCATCAGGATACTCTCGGTAAACGGACCGGCATATTCAAAAGGCGAACTGGTTTCTGCATTGCCATGACCCGCAATACATGCATTTACCCATTGCAGGTAATGTCCTTCCGGAACCCGTTTGATCTTTTCTTTCGGCATTTTTTTCTCCTGCATCAGTTTGGTGGGTAATAATCTTGGATTGGACCCATAGCAATCCATCAGCATTTTGCCTTTTGTGCCGATGAGCAACACACCTCCATCCCAGTTACCAAAGGGCTCCTCCGGCAACAACTCGTCCGGCCTCTCCGGAAGAAGCCCTCCATCATGCCAGGAAACACGGATGGACCCTTTTCCATCGGTTCTCGGGTAATTCAGGTGGATGATCGAAGAAGGCGGGCAGGCATCAAGATTTTGTGTATCGTTCCATTTGGCACGCCATATACCCGCCACACTGCATTCTGCAGATTCAGGATACAGGATCGGCAGGATACGGAAGACCGGATCCATGATATGACAGGCCATATCCCCGAGGGCACCTGTACCAAAGGCCCACCATCCGCGCCAGTCAAAAGGCAGATAGGCCGGGTTATAATCAATTGATGGTGCCGGGCCGAGCCAGAGGTCCCAGCTTAATTCAGAAGGGATATCAAATTTCCCGGTTGGCGTGGGTACCCCCTGTGGCCACACGGGCCGGTTGGTCCATGCATGTGCCTCATATACCTTACCGATCATACCGGCATCATACATTTCCCTGGCCTTACGGACACCATCACCCGAACCGCCCTGGTTACCCATTTGGGTCACTACTTTGTATTTTTTAGCCGCCTCTGTCAACAGGCGGGCCTCATAAATATCATGTGTCAATGGTTTTTGCGTGTATACATGTTTGCCCAACTGCATGGCTGCCAGCGTGGCCACCGCGTGTGTATGATCTGGTGTGGAAATGCTGCAGGCGTCGATCGTATTCTTTTCCTTTTCCAGCATCTCCCTGAAATCCCTGTAGTAAGGCGCATTGGGAAAACTCTTTCTCGACTGAACGGCCTGCCTGTCATCCACATCACAAAGCGCAACGATATTTACCCTGGGACTTTTGGCAAACTCTGCCAGGTCACTGGTCCCCTTTCCACCGGCACCAATACCGGCAATATTCAATTTATCACTGGGAGCTATAAAACCGCGGCCCAATACATGACGGGGTATAATAAAAAAACCACTACCCACGATTGCTGTATTGCGAATAAATTTTCTTCTTGACAAATGCATATCCTTTTTTACAGGGGTCATACGGCAAAATTTTGCTTTAAGTTAGGAGTAACAGGATGAATCATCAAAAATTATTATAAACTGCAAAGGTTGTAGTTACGGGTTAAGAGTTACAAGGGAATGAAATCCCCTGGTTGACCTACAGTTTTTTTACCCGCTGAGAACGAGAGAAAATAAGTTTGCGCAGAGTAAAGTAATCTCAGCGTAACCTCTCCGGCCTCTTGTATTCTCTGCGGTGAGCAAGTAGAAATCCCGTAACCAGTAACCAAACCCCAGAAACCAGTATATTCGGCTAATTCTTTGTTTACACAAAAATTAAACGAATGACGATCAACTGGAATGATTTTGAAAAAGTAGATATGCGGGTGGGGACCATTATTGAGGTGACGGATTTTCCAAAAGCCCGGAAACCCGCCTTTAAATTATTGGTTGATTTTGGGGCAGAGATCGGTGTAAAGAGATCATCGGCACAAATAACGGCCCACTATAAAAAAGAAGACCTGCTGAACAGGCAGGTGATTGCCGTGGTCAATTTTCCACCCAAACAGATCGCTGATTTCACCAGTGAATGCCTGGTGATGGGTGTATATGATATAAATAATGATGTGGTGCTGCTGCAACCGGGCATTGCTGTGAAGGACGGCTGCAAGGTTGGTTAAATAGAAGGAGAAATACGAACTTTATATACCGTTCAGATCACGTTTCCACATGAATGAAAATCATTATACCTATTATCATTCGCCGGTTGGCCTGTTAAAGATCGGCGGTACGGATGATTATATCAGTGAAGTGAGTTTTCATGATACCACGCAGAAACCTCCGGGCAGTAAAAAGCAAATGTCCCCAATGCTGATACAATGTGTGGAGCAACTGATACAATATTTTAACGGGCAAAGAAGGGTATTTGAATTACCGCTTAATCAGCCAGGAACCCCCTTTCAGCAGGACGTATGGAATGAATTGCTCACCATCCCCTTTGGCCGCACCATCAGCTACCTGGACCTGGCCCGTAAAATCGGCGACACCAAGGCTACCCGGGCGGTGGCCAGTGCTAATGGCCGTAACCATATTGCGATCATCGTACCCTGTCACCGGGTAATTGGCTCGAACAGAGAGCTGGTGGGTTATGGTGGTGGCTTATGGAGAAAAAAATGGTTGCTGGAGCATGAAATGAAATATGCGTACGGTGTGCAAACGCTTTTTTAAGTTTATCGTTTTTGGTTTTCAGTTTATAGTTTTTCAAAGCAGGACGAGTTTGTAATTAAGCCCCCGCTTGCAAATTGAAAAACACTACACCTGTATGAAGGCAGGATCAAATAACCCGCAGTCGGGAACATGCAACTTTATAAAGTGAATACTCAACTATGAAGAACTATAAACCATAAACTAAAAACCAAAAACTCATATCAATTCATTTCCCGTAAAAGCAAACGGTAACAAATGACTGGCTGTTTCCACCACAAATACCTTTCCTTCCTGGCCACTTAAGATCAGGCGTATGGGATGGCTGGTGCGGGTTTCGTATTCCAGTAATGATTGGCGGCACATGCCGCAGGGAGAGATAGGATGATCGCTTTTAACTTCTTTGCTGTTGTAACTGATCGCCATGGTTTTCACAGGTATATTCGGGTGCATGGTGGCCACAGTGCCCAACAGCACCCTTTCAGCACAAATGCCAACCGGGTAAGAAGCATTTTCCTGGTTGGTACCGGCCACCACTTCCCCATTTTCTAAAATGGCCACAGCTCCCACATGAAAATTGGAATAGGGCGCATAAGCTTGTTCTGTTACAGCTCTTGCTTCACTCAGCAACCAGGCGTCTTTTTCATTCAGCTCGCTGATATCGTTATACACTTCGTATTTGAACTCAAATTTCTTCTCTGTCATCTGGGCGGTTTCGTTTACAAATAGTAATGCCCCTGATCAGTATCAAGGGCATTTAAAATTAACTCATTTTACAATACGGAACAACCGCTTCCAGCGGGGTCCCCCATCCCAACTGAACCAGATCATCCAGGCCTTGCCCACGATCCTGTCTTCTGAAACAAAACCCCATAATCTCGAGTCCTGTGATTTGTGGCGATTATCACCCATCATCCAGTAGTAATTCATTTTGAAGGTATAGGTGGTCGCTTCCCGGCCGTTGATAAAATATTTGCCATCTCTTATCTCAAACTGGTTTTTCTCATAAGATGAGATGCATCTTTTATACAAGGCCACATTCTGCGGTGTCAACTGGATCGTGGCTCCCTTTTTAGGTACCCATACAGGACCAAAGAAGTCGATCGACCATTTGAAGTAATTGGTATCATAAGGGAAAACGGCACCGGTCATGGCCGAATCAATTTCTTTCCGGATCGTATTGACAAGTACCCCGTCAACTTTTTTTAATTTCTCCAATTCTCCCGGTGTAAGATTGATCCGGTATGCGTTATTAGCGCCATACAGCGGGCTGAAGTCTTTGGAGGATTCCTCCTCTTCATTCAGATTCAGGGATATGCCGGCGTTCTTGATATCATCCTCATCAATAAATCTTGAACTGCTGAAATAATAGAAGGTAGCGGAGGTCGGCGATACAAAAGCCGGTTGATTATTTATATACAGAATACCATCCACGATCTTCAATGAATCGCCTGCAATACCCACGCATCTCTTGATATAGTTATCCGTTTTGTCAACCGGGTGTACTGCAATGGGCCATTCACCGGGATTGCTGAGATACTGCTGCCGCAGGTTATCATCGAATGTGCCATCATATTTTCGGATATGATTATAGTAAGGCCTTGCCGATTGATAGCCCGGCATATTAAAGACCGTGTCTCCTTCGGGAAAATTGAATACCACACAATCATTTCTCTTTACCGGAGAGTTAAACCAACGGATATACGGTAATTTGATCAATTCAGAATAAGACTTTCTTTTTGATCCGAAGGGTAAATAATTATGTACAAAAGGGACTGACAGCGGTGTATTCGGTATCCGGGGGCCATAGCTCAGTTTGCTTACAAAAAGAAAATCCCTTACGAGTAATGTTTTTTCCATGGAAGAACTGGGGATCGTATACGCCTCAAAAATGAAAGTGCGGATCAAAGTAGCCGCCACTACGGCAAATATGGCCGCATCCACCCATTCCCTCCATCCTTTTTTCTTGTGTTTGGCAACAGCATCAGGTCCGATGAATTTTGGGTTCTCCTTATAGGCCAGGTAAGGAAAATAAAAAGGGGCCAGAATGGATGCCATTGTATGTTGCCCCAGCGAAAACCTTCCAAACACTTTTGCAAATTCAATAAAAATACCCGGGCTGATAAACCAGCCCACAACCGGGATAAATTGCCAAAAAACCCAGTGTTTTGGCCTTTTGGCCAACTCTTGCATCACCCAGGTGTTATAAAACGGTATATAAGCCTTCCAGGCGGGCACCCCGGCCTTCTCAAAAAGTTTGGCAAAGCCGAAGGAAGGCAGGAAAACGATCAGGGTACCGATGAGGTAAACAATGAATAGATGATAAAGGGGCATGGGCCTAATTTATGGTGGACAAAATTATTATAAATATTTGCGTATCAAAATTTTAATATTCAAAGTTTTGCTAAAGCCCGGGGCGGGTTTTGCTCCAAAAAATGATAATTTAGCGGTGCGTTCCGTATGAACTATTTCACCATCAAGGATATCGAAAACCTGTGCGGTATCAAAGCACACACCCTCCGGATATGGGAGCAACGCTACAATCTTTGCGTGGCAAAAAGAAAAGAAAGCCTTCACCGTATCTATGATAATGACGACCTGAAAGAATTGCTCCGTATTTCTTTCCTCTACCACAACGGACATAAGATATCGAAGATCGCCGGGCTAAGCCGGGACGAGGTACACGAATTGGTAAAAAACTCCTGTACACAGCAAAACAATTACGAGGTATTCGTACACCAGCTGATTGAAGCCGGAGTTGATTTTGACAAAGAACGATTTGAAAAGATCATCAACTGCCTGGTGATGCGTATTGGTCTCGAAAAATGCATTACCGAAGTTTTTTACCCCTTTTTATACCGCATCGGCCTCCTGTGGATGACCAATAATGTGATACCGGCACAAGAGCATTTTACCAGTCATATTATCCGCAAAAAGATCATTATGGCCATTGACGGACTGGAACCGGGTAATCATTCCGCCGACAATATCTGCCTCTTTGCACCCGAAGGGGAACATCATGAAATACCCTTGCTGATCGCCAATTATTTCTTTAAAAAGAACAACAACCACACTACTTATTTTGGTGTGAATGTGCCGGAAGAAAGCGTGAAATACTACGCACAACATCACCCGGTAAGTTGTTTATATGCCCATGTCATTACACATTTGGATAATTGCGGGCTGGAATCGTTTGTGCAATCGCTGGTCAGGGATTTTCCGGGTAAGCAGATCATCTTATCGGGCCCTGCTGTAAAATGTATTGAAAATAAATTCCCTTCTGTTAGAATAATACACTCTCTTGAAGAGTTGATCGCTTTCTCCAAAGAAGCCGGCCAGCCGGTTTAAATTTATTTAGGCATCACATAGTTGTTCACATCTTCAGCGGTGATCGTTTTGCCGGAAAGGATCACTAATCGTTCCACTACGTTTCTCAGTTCACGAATATTACCTGTCCAGTTATATTGTTGCAGCAATTTGATGGCTTCTTCATCGATCCCTTTCTTGGCCGTACCGTAATCGGCACAAATATCTGTGAGAAACTGGTCTACCAGCAGGGGTATATCGTCCCTGCGTTCATTCAGAGAAGGCACATGGATCAGGATCACACTGAGGCGGTGATAGAGGTCGAGCCTGAAATTCTTCGATTCCACTTCCTTCAGCAGGTCCTTATTGGTGGCCGCAATTACCCGCACATCTACATTAATGTCTTTGTCTGCCCCCACCCGGGTGATCTTTCCTTCCTGTAATGCCCTTAATACTTTGGCCTGTGCGTTAGCGCTCATATCCCCAATTTCATCCAGGAACAGGGTGCCCCCGTTGGCAGATTCAAATTTTCCGATCCGTTGTTTGATAGCAGAGGTAAAAGACCCTTTTTCGTGACCAAATAATTCACTTTCGATCAGCTCGGTGGGGATGGCGGCACAGTTCACTTCGATCATAGGCCCGGAAGCCCGGTTGCTTTTTTCATGCACCCATCTTGCCACCAGTTCCTTGCCCACCCCGTTTTCTCCTGTTACGAGTATACGGGCATCAGTGGGCGCCACTTTTTCGATGGTTTCCTTGATCTTCCTGATGGGAGTTGATTCACCGATCATTTCCTGCACCTTGCTGACCCTTCTTTTCAATACTTTGGTTTCGGTCACCAGGTTGCTTTTATCCATCGCATTACGGATCGTGATCAGCAGCCTGTTCAGGTCTGGTGGTTTCGAGATGTAATCATAAGCCCCTTTTTTCACCGCTTCCACAGCCGTTTCAATATTCCCGTGTCCGGATATCATGATAATGGGAACATCGGGGTTTATTTCGCCTGCTTTTTGCAGAAATTCAATACCATCCAATTTGGGCATTTTAATATCACATAAAACCAGGTCGTAGATCTTTTCCCTGAATTTTTTCAGGCCTTCCTCGCCGTCTGCTGCTTCTTCCAGTTTATAACCTTCAAATGAAAGTATCTCCGTAAGTGTTTTGCGTATTGCCTTTTCATCATCGATAATCAGTATCTGGGCCATTTTACAGTTCTTTTACCGGTAAAAATAACTGATTTAGCGAAAAGCGGGCCGAAGCTTATGGAGTGGTAAAAAAAATAGAGGCCGGGTAGAAACCCAGCCTCGTTTAAAATCCAATATCCTATGAAAAACCGTAACAAAGATGCGGCAAATAGCGATAAGTTGCATGCATATTTCAATAAATTTCAAAAAATACCACAAAAGTGGTATGCTGCTGTTATTACTGCGTAATAAATACACATATCTCCGCTTAAAATGACAATTGCCCCGTTTAAAACAAGGCAATTGTCATTAAAATTTTATCCTTCGTGAATATTTATTTTTTTGAATACATCACTTCTTTCACCAGCTTCACGGTGCGGGGCACATCCGGTAATGCAGCATTAACAAGATTAGGGGCATAGTGTAATGGTGCATCTGCTGCCGTAATACGGCGGATAGGTGCATCCAGGTAATCGAACCCTTCTTTTTGTATGCGGTAGGTTATTTCTGATGATACTGATGCATAAGGCCATTGTTCTTCCACGATCACCAAGCGGTTTGTTTTCTTCACGCTTTCCAGGATGGTCATCCAGTCAAGCGGACGAATGGTACGCAGATCGATCACTTCTGCGCTAATACCTTCTTTTTCCAGTTCTGCCGCAGCACCCAGTGCTACTTTCATCATTTTATTGAAAGAAACAATCGTCACGTCCCTTCCGGCTTTTTTGATATCTGCTTTGCCGATCTCGATATAATATTCTTCATCCGGCACATCGCTCTTATCGCCATACATCACTTCACTTTCCATGAAGATCACCGGGTCTTCTTCATACCGGATGGCCTGTTTTAGCAGCCCCTTGGCATCATAACCATTACTGGGAGAAACCACTTTGATACCCGGAATATTGGCATATAAACTTTCAAAAGCCGTGGAGTGCTGAGCACCTAACTGGCCTGCTGACCCGTTCGGCCCCCTGAAAACTATCGGACAACTAACCTGGCCGCCACTCATTGCCAGCATCTTAGAAGCGGTGTTGAGAATTTGATCTAAAGCTAATACGGCAAAATTCCATGTCATAAACTCCACCACAGGGCGAAGACCGTTTTGTGCGGCACCCACCCCTACAGCGGCAAAACCCAGCTCAGAAATGGGGGTATCGATCACTCTTTTGGGCCCAAATTCGGCCAGCATGCCCTGGCTCACTTTATAAGCACCATTGTATTCCGCCACTTCTTCTCCCATCAGGAATACCCTGTCATCTCTTCTCATTTCCTCGGTTAATGCTTCCCGGAGGGCCTCCCTGAATGCAATTGATCTTGCCATGGTTGATTCACTTTTAAAGTGCGGCAAATTTAAGCGACAAGGGGGAAATTACCTAAATGTGTATACGGTTGCTGGTTATGTGTTACGAGTTATGCGTTACGGGTAAGCGAATCAAAATTTCACCGTAGAAAACAGGTGGTCGGAAAGGATATGCAGAGGCTGCCACTTTGCTGGGCACAAACTCATTTTTTCCCGTTCTCAGTGGTTAATATACTTTTCTGAGGCCTGTTGCAAAGAATAAACGACCCTCAAACTCGTAACTCATACCCCGTAACCCGTAACTCTATTGTTTTAAAGGAAACTGCTGCCCTAATGCATTCACCCTGTAAAGTTTATTTCCATCCACGAGTAAGGCCTCGGAGTGGCCGGAGGCATGATGAACATCTGTATTGATGAGCTTACCATCGTATAACAAACTTATAGTATCTGCAATGACAGTATGCCCGGTAGCCACATAACGGGCACCGTAGTAGGTTAATGTGCTGTCCAGCTGGCCCATGCTGGCCCGCACACCGGTATAATAACCCCTGTACCAAAATGGACCAAAATCGCTGTAAAGCAAGTCGGTTTTCATATCCGGGTACTTATAAGATGTATCGGCATAATAAGGTCTTACTGTCCTGTTGATCCTGGCAGCAGACATGGCCAGCCAGTTTACCTCTTTTGAAATGCCCCCGTGTGCAAATAAAATATCACCTACCTTTTCCACTACGTTTTTGGTACGGAGCCAGCGGCCCAGTTCTGAACTATCGCTGTAAAGGTTCATATAATCCTCACCCATCAGTGCTGCATTCTCAAAATACTTCGGGTTCACATAACGGATATCTCCATTCATATTCATGATCTCATGGTTGCCCAATATAAAATGAACATGGCCTCCTGCCAACTTTGCTTTTTCCTCCAATGCATAAATGAGCCATAAAACCTGCGTTACCTGTGCGCCCCTGTCAAAAAAATCACCCGTCAGCACCAGGTGGTTTTTTCCAAATATCCAGTTGAAATTTTTATCCATTACACCATTTGCCTGTAGTAATTTTCTGAAGGCACTGAAGTTTCCTTCGATATCAGATATCACCAGCATTTTCCTTACACCGCGGTATTCTGACTTTTCCTCTGTTAATTCAGTTTTTAATTTAAAGGTGAAGAACTGCCCTGGTTCATCGCCATTTACCTGCAATACCACCCCTGCTTTTTCAGTATGCCATACACTATCCTGGCGTACTGATTTCACAGCATCTGCTGTTGTAACATATTTGATATGGATCTTATCGTTCCGGTAAATAACATAAGGTCCGTCATCGGGCATGGGGCCCGGAGCAACAGGTACACCTTCTTTTACATTCATAAAAAAAGCGGAATAGAACATCATTACTGGCACTAAGGTAAAAACGAACTTTCGCATAGCTGGGAGACTTTCTTCAGTTTAGACAAAAATAAAGCCCGGGATGGTTGCTTACAGCACTATAAAATAAAGTTAGACCATTCGTCCACCCGTTTCAGCCTTTTTCTGGCTGAATGTAACAAAAAACCCTGTGGCAGTGCCACAGGGTTTCTAAATAGGCTGATAAGTGATTAGTAAGGCAAAATGATCGTGTGCGAATTTCCGCCGGGCCCAGTCCACACTAATTTCAGGTAATAAGGGCCTGCACCGGGGCAGGCAGTAGGATTACCGGATGCATCAAGGCCAAATGTGCTGGAAGCCGTGATATTGGGGGTGGTATGCGTTACCTGGCCGGCTGTTATACGGAAATTACAATCCTGCCGGATCACGATAGGCGCATCGGTGACAGAAGTGAAAACGCCGCCATACCGGTTCACACCCCATTCAGCGATATTATTCACCCCATTCTCAGAGTGATTACCGCTTACAGAAAGTACTATGCCGTTATTGTAAGTAAATACATGTTTACGGGCCACTTTCCAACTGCGTTGTGCACCATTATCAAATGTGATGGTCATGCCATTGCTGTTGATCAGGTGAGTGATCGTATTCAGTGTGGGAAGCTGGAACAGCAATCCGCCGTTTTGATTGGTGATCGTTTTTGTACCGTTGATGGTGATACTCTTGTTATCACTTACACGGGTAATCTTCAGGTTCTGGTAAGTAACCGTAATTGTGGCGCCCGCATCTTTCCAGCGCACATTCTGGGGCATGGATAAAACAACCACACCGGTACGTGTACGGTTACCCAGGCAGTTGGTGCCTAAGTAAGTAATAGTAATGGTCCGGGGGTTCGACATAGTATCCACCACAACTGTAGCATCACAGATCAGTGATTGCACCTGTTCTCCCCTGCCCGCAAATCCTGCAGAGCTTTCCAGCATCAGGTTCGCATCGCCGGCAACGGCATCTATTTCATTCGAAAAGCGGGAATCGTCGTCCGCATGTGTCTTCGCTTCTGTTTCTGAGGAAGCACCTGTTTCTTCTTTATCTTTTTGACAGGCTGTAAATGAAACTGCCAGTGAAAGTAACATTGCTGACAGGAGGAGGATTTGTTTTTTCATTTTTGTCGGATTTATTTTTCGCAGACATAGACTATGAAGCCTGCGGGTGGTTTAAGGTTGCAAATATTTTTTTAAAAATAAATAGTTAGCGCACAGATCATCGTCTGAAACGTTTTTCCGGCTTGTTTATTTTTAAAAAGTTCCGGGGAAACTACTTGGTAGAAAGCGCAAAATGGGACGAAGGCGGATCGAACGGGCGTTAGGCGAGGTGTCTGCTTACTTATTTAATATGGAGTAAATGGCCGTATCGTAATACTGTCCGTTGGAAAAGATGTTTTCCCTTAAATGGGCCTCTTTTACAAAACCGGTCGCTTCCAGGATGGCGGCAGAGGCCAGGTTATCCGGATCAATATACCCGTCCATACTGTGCAGTCCCATTTGAGTAAACCCATATTGAATGATGGCCAGGATGGCCTCTTTGGTCAACCCTTTTCTCCAGTAAGACGGGTGCAGGGCGTACCCGATTTCGGCCCGGTGGTCTTCTTTCCGGATATTCCAAATACATATCGTTCCCACAATTTTGGAAGGGTCAGTTTTCAATGCCATCCCCCACAGAATGGCTTCGTTTTCCACAGCATTTTTATTCACTTTTTCGATAAAATCCTCTGCTTCTTTTATAGAGGTGGCCGGTTGTTTATTGAGGTATCGCAGCACTTCTTCATCAGAACGCAGAAACAGGACCTCCGGCGCATCGGTAAGTTCAAGTCTCCGGAGCAACAAACGATCGGTTTCCAGTACCGGGAATGGATTGAAATTAATTTCGTTCATAGAAGATAAAATTAAATGTAATCCGGGAAAGTCGCATCCTTATACCGGTCATCCTGTATCCCGGATTGTGGTACCCTGCAAATCCGCTTAAAGTTCTATTTTTGAAGACGGAACACAAACTGTTACTTATTCAATACTATACTGCGATATGTTAGTTCGGGAACATGATACGGGGTCCTCACCCATGGTAAGACAGCTGGCAGCCATCATGTTTGCCGATATGACCGGCTATACGGCCCTGATGCAGGAAGATGAACAGAAAGCCAAAATACTGCGCAATCGTCAGCGCCAGGTGCTGGAGCAATTCATCCCCGGGCATAACGGAAGGATCATACAGTATTTTGGAGATGGCACCCTGAGCCTTTTCAACAGCGCCATTGATGCCGTACGTTCCGCCACGGCCATTCAGCTGGAATTACAAAAAGACCCCAAAGTATCACTTCGTATCGGCATCCACTCCGGTGATGTGGCCTATGATAAAGAAGGTGTGTACGGTGATTGCGTAAACCTGGCTTCACGTATAGAAGGATTGTCTGTTCCCGGCGCCGTACTCGTTTCCGATAAAGTATTTGATGAATTAAAGAACCAGCAGGATATCCGGACACAATTACTGGGGAAATTCAACCTCAAAAATGTAAAACGCCAGGTGGAAGTGTATGCCGTTGCCAATGAAGGTTTGCTGATACCCACCCCTGCACAAATAGGCGTTCGGTCAGGTTCGGAAAAAAGTATTGCTGTATTGCCATTTGTGAACATGAGCTCCGACCCCGACAATGAATATTTCAGTGATGGTATTTCCGAAGAAATCTTAAATGCACTGACCCATGTGGACGGATTGCAGGTAACAGCCCGCAGTTCATCTTTTTTCTTTAAAGGGCAGAATGAAGATGTGAGACAGATCGGGAATAAACTCGGCGTGGCCACGGTGCTCACCGGCAGTGTACGCAAGTCCGGTAAACGGATGCGTATCACCGCACAATTAATCAATACAGCAGACGGGTATCATGTATGGTCAGAAGTGTACGATAGCGACCTGGAAGATATTTTCCAGGTACAGGATGAGATATCATTGAAAATATTAAACCGGTTAAAGGAAAATTTTTCCCCGGCAGAAAAAAAGGAATTGCTGATCAAGCCTCCCACCGATAACCTGGAAGCCTATAACCTGTATTTAAAAGGAAGATTTTACTGGAATAAATCCACCCCGGAGGATATAAAAAAAGCGATACAGCATCTTGAAGAGGCCATTCGCATTGACCCTGAATTTTCATTGGCGCATTGCGCTTTATCTTATTGTTATTCCTTTTTAGGTTCTTCGGGGCAATTACCGCCCACCCTTGCCTATCCTAAAGCAAAGGACCATACTTTAAAAGCGATCGAGCTCGATCCCAATCATGCCGAGTCACATCTTTCGCTGGCTTCTATCAAATTTTATCACAACTGGGATTTTGAAGGCGCCGGGGTATCCCTCAATAAAGCTTTAAGTCTTAGTCTTAACTCCTCTCTTGTGAACCAGGTACATGGATGGTTCCTGATCGCAACGGGTGAGTTTGAAAAGGCGATCGAAAAAATGAAGCAGGCCGTAAGCCTGGACCCGCTCTCCCTTCCACTGATCTGTAACCTGGCAGATGCTTTTGCTTTTGCCAACCGCTTTGATGAAGCGGTGGAGCATTACAGCAGGGCCATTGAAATGGATGCTAATTATCGGAGGGCTTATGAAGGCCGGGGTTTGGTATATCTCGTCAATAAAGAATTGGAAAAGGCACTGAGCGATTTGGAGAAATACCATCAGCTCATTGGTAACCCTCTCAAAGGGCTTACTTCGCTTGGACATGCTTATGCAGTGGCGGGACAAACAGAGAAAGCGATGGACTGCATCGAAAAACTGAAGCTGCGGGAGAAACAGGAACCCGGCAGCCTGTTCTATATCGATTATGCATTCATCTATCTCGGTTTGAAAGACTATGATAATGCATTTTATTACCTCAATAAAAGTTATGAGCAACGGGCCGGTATTGCCTGCCTGGGCATGATATTCTGCATCCGCTATCCCATGATGAAAGAGATGCGCTCTGACCCCCGTTTCAAAAAACTAACCGATAAAATGGGCATTGAAGCCTGAGCAGCACGGGGTAAAACTTATCAACATAGCTTGTATAAATAGGGAAAATAGAAGGTTGCCGGGCAGGTTACCTTTGTACAATATGCGTATTAAGGCTGGTTACCATAATGTGTGCCCAGACGATTGATTGCCGATGAGAAAATTGCGATAACACATTGTAAACCAACAACAAAAAAACATGGTACAAAAAACCTATTACAAAACAAAGGATTACTGCAAAGTAAAATTCTCTTTCAAAACGGAGAATGCTGAAACGATCGAAATATTGGGGCTGAACAGCGACTGGCAAAAATCTGTCATCATGAGCCGCAAAAAAGACGGCAGTTTCAGTGCAGATGTAAATCTTCCCAAAGATTCCCAGCACGAGTTCAAATACCTGGTAAATGAGCAACTGTGGATAAATGACCCTGAAGCCGACAGTGAGGTTCCCAATGTATATGGTGGTTCCAACAGCGTTATCACACTTTGATATCAATCGCTGTTAACGATTGATAAACCAGCAGCAAAAGCTATTGGGATATTTTTATTGGAGTTCCAGTATCAAAGATGATCTTGCCGGAACAGCAATGCTTTCACGGACAGAAAATGACTGGCCCGTTATTACATCCGTACCCTTCATTTTATTCCCGATACCCTGCTGATAAGAGGCGGTATTTAACTGAACAGTATTTGTATTCTTGTTGATGATCACCATCACTGTTTCTGTTTTGGAGTACCGGAAATAAACATATATGCCATCTTTCGGTGCATAATGAAGGGTATTGCCATCATGTATCACGGCTTTATTCTTTCTCCAGTTGAGCAATTTCTTAGTATACGATTGTATGCGCAGCTGATCTGCCGACAACCCTTCTCCGGTAAAACCATTCACTTTATCTCCCGGCCAGCCGCCGGGAAAATCAGACCGGATCAAACCATGATCACCCGGCTTTGCTGAATTTTCCATCAGTATTTCGGTACCATAATAGACCTGTGGTATACCCCGGATGGTCAGAATATAGCTCATGGCGATCTGCGCCAGTTCCACATCTTTTTTTAGCTGCGTGAACAAACGGTCCATATCATGGTTATCCCCGAACACCAGCAGATCTTTCGGATTCGCATACACGAAATCGTTGGCCAGCCCTTCATATAGTTTCACCAGGCCTTTATTCCAGCCTTCTTGTTCATGTAATGCAGCAACCAATGTTTCCTGCATGGGAAAATCCATCGGGCTTTTCAGGCAACCATTATATCCTGTATTATTGGATTTACCTTTTTGCCAATAGGCGGCGATCAGCGGGTTGGTGCTCCACTCCTCTCCCACAATGCTGAAATACGGATACTCATTCATGATAGCGCATGACCATTTCTCCAGGAATTTTTTTTCTGAATATGGATAAGTATCCTGGCGTATACCCTGCAAACCCAGCGTTTCGATCCACCAGATACTATTTTGAATTAAATAAGTGGCCAAATAAGGATTTTGCTGGTTCAGGTCAGGCATTTGCCGCACAAACCATCCTTTTACCATTAAGGTCTTATCAACATCCGCTGCATAAAGGTCCTGGTTCACGGTGCGGCGGTGATTGGTAATGCGGATAGAATCTGCATAATTGATCCAGTTGCGGAAAGGAAGATCATTCATCCACCAGTTGAAAGAACCGCTATGATTCACCACCCCGTCGAAAATGAGTTTGAGGCCTTTCTTCCTTGCCTTCCCCGCCAGTTCTTTATAATCTTCCAAAGTTCCGTATCGCGGATCTACTTTATAATAATCAGTAATAGCATAGCCGTGATAAGAGGCTTCCGGCATATCATTTTCCATTAATGGCATGGGCCACACAGCTGTAAATCCCATGTTGGCAATGTAATCGAGGTGATCGATCATACCCCGGATATCACCCCCATGTCTTCCATAATCATTTTTACGGTCCAGCTTTTTTTCCCGCATGGTGGTTACTATATCATTGCTGTTATCTCCGTTAACAAACCGGTCGGGTGTGATCAGGTAAATGACATCCGAAGCATCGAAACCTTTCAGCCGGGCCGTTTCTTTTTGGCGCGGAGATAATGTATAGGTAAATGTTTGTACTGTTTTCCCGTTTTTATTGAATTGAATGGGGAATGTACCGGGTTTAGCCGTTTTTGAAATAGCAAGGTCAATGAACAGGTAGTTCTTGCTGTCTGCTTTACTGATCTTTTTGATGGAGACGCCCGCATACCTGATCACCGGTGTTGTTTCTCCAATATTCTCTCCATGCACCAGCAATTGCAGGGCCGGGTCTTTCATGCCCACCCACCAGTTTGAGGGTTCCACCCGCAGGGTTTGAGCATCAGCAAAAAGAGCAGACAGGCCCACCAGCCATATCATTATACATTTTTTCATAGTCATTTTATTTCGTCCACTTTTCTTTTGTCATTTCAAATTTCACCTCACCACTTTTGGTCATTCCGGTTGCTGTCCAACCGGCAGATAAATAAAAATGTTCAGCACGGGTGCCCGGCGAAGTGCTCAGCCAGATGGCTTCATCTGTTTGCTGAAAATACCAACCCATCATCTCCTCATGCAATTTTTTACCAATACCCTTTTTATCGAATGCCGGATCTACAAATAATGCCCATACATTCCTGTCTGATACTGACACGATGGAAAACCCTACAATCCGGTTATCCACTTCACAAACCCAGCCTTTTCCCCGGCGGGTGATATAATCGATCACATCTTCGTCCGGTACCAGTGAAGGATCGGATAACCTGTTTTCCTGTACGGCATGCCGCACCACCTGTATCTGTGCCACATCGTTTATTACTGCCTCCCTGAAATTCATATTACTCATCATACAGTTTTATGATTGCCTTCATCAGCAGATCGATCTTTTTCAGGGGAAGGTCCTGCTCCGGTTTCACCAGGAATATCTTCATCCTTGATCTTTTTTCAGCCAGCAGATCCGGGAACCTCACATAGTTACCATCCACCACTCCAATATAAGGTTGTTGGCGTTTTTTATGGACCCAAAGATAACAGCAACGGTATTCTTTATAATAAAAAAATGGCATCCCATAATGCCACTTCTCTATAATGTTTTTGTCAAATCCAAGTATACGTAACCGTAACGCCTGCAAACAGCTTTTAAAGGGTTCAACCTGGTTCAAATAATACTGATCGATCGGCCGGAGCATGATTAAAGATAAATAAAAGCAGGTCTTAGTCGATCCGGAAGACGGGATTTTGCACGCAAACTTTTTTGGAGTTGTCCTCACCAAAACACCAGGTGCGGCTGGCTTTGGTTATCGATTGTTTCCTGGCATTCTCCACTATCTTATCCCAGGTAACATTTGTATAGGCAGGGCCCATGAATTTTTCCAGTGATTCACGGAAATTGTAGGTAAATATTCCGCCATCTGCTGCATTCCCTGCCGAAAGTTCGCCTTTAGAGGCGGCTGTCATGATGATAGAAAGGGGTTTATCATTCATAAAGAGTGCCCGGCAATTATCTGCATTCCATCCAATGGATGATGTGCGGGTGCTGGCCCCTTCAGAACTGATATTTGCGGCATTGGATGGGTCATTATTGCAGCAATCACTCAACACAATATTTAACCGGGCCCCTTTGGATTTGAGTTTCTGGTAGATCGCTTCCGCATTCAATGTATACTCCCCGCCATACCTTTGATAACTTTTATCCCGCAGGTCCAGGTAAGGAAACTGGTATCTTTCATTCTGCTGGTTGAATCCATGTCCGGAGTAGTAAAATATCACTATATCCTGGCGGCCGGGTCTTAAGGCAGTAATAGCTTTTTCCACGTTCACTTTACTGAATTCTTTTCCGGCAATCACTACGGGCCTGAATTGAATACCCAGGAATTCTGCTATCTCGCCAAAGGTTTTCAAAGTGGCATCCCTGTCGATCACGGCCGATTTTCCCACCGTTTTATCTTCTGTATTGGCCACCAGTATTAAATGCAATTGCATTTGCTTTTCCTGGTCGCTGAGTGAACGGGTGGTGGTTTCAAAAAGATTTATATAGAACTCATCCTCTTCGGTGAAATACTGTAATACCAGCTCTTTGGTCAGGTCTTCCTG
>CAZSGD010000017.1:44487-84189 GCA_964606155.1 uncultured Chitinophaga sp.
ACTCATCCTCTTCGGTGAAATACTGTAATACCAGCTCTTTGGTCAGGTCTTCCTGTTGCAATAAACGGATATTATCGAAAGTACCGACAACCTCTTTGTCATCCTCATTAATAGTGAGTGCAAAAGCAGGTTCATAATACCCTGATTCGTCATTTAGCTGGAAAACAAAATGATCAGGCTTATACATAATATTGCCGATGATCTGCCGCTGCTCCAGCCCTGCAAATATCAGGAGGGTGGTGTCTTCCTTTCCATTATCATCCATTCCATAGGTTTCCTGCATTTGTGCTTCCACTACGTTCCGGGATTTTGTAGCCAGGTCAAAGTACTCCAGCCGCATAAATCCCGTTCCGTCATCATTGCGGTAAATAAATGCCTTATAGTGTTCCTGTCCATCCTGTACCTGGAAATGATAGTTCAGCTCATACAAGGTCTGGGCATCAGCCATCCTGCTGCTTAAGAAGAAAAGTGCAAAACAAAAAAAGCGTAGCTTCATGCCCGTTAGCTGGTTGTTGAATAGAATTTAAATCTACTGACTAAAGCTGAATCTTGCAAAAAGAATCTTGACGGTTGCAGGTGTACCGTTCAAAAGAACTAAATTAGGTTTAACAAAACCACAATGGCCCAACTGTTACATAAGCCCGGCGCAGTTTTTATTTCCTGCCTTTTATTTTTCCTGACTGCTATACCCGCAACTGCACAAAAATCCAATGCAGACAGCCTGAGTAAATTGCTGGCATCAGAAACTATTGACAGCAACCGGGTGAGGCTGATGTGGCAACTGGCAAAAGCCGTGGGGTCCTATAATCCTGATACAGCGATCGTGTTGTCACAAAAAGCATTATACCTGGCCCGGAGTATTCAATATATGGAAGGCGAATCCAGATCGCTGGGAATGCTGGCCAACACGCTGATCAAGATCGGAAATTATCCGCGGGCCCTGGAGCTTAATTTGCAAAAATTGCAGCTGGAAGAAAAAAGAAATGTGCCGAGAAACTATGCGAGTGTGTTAATGAATATCGGCGTGGTATATGTACAGCAGGAGGAATTTCGTCATGCACTGGAATATTATTCCAAAGCCGATTCGGTAATTAAAAAACATAATATTGAAGACCTGAAATATTATATCAACCTGAACATTGGAGATATTTACGACAAACTGAACGTTCCTGATTCTGCCTTCACCTATTTCAATCAATCGCTGGCCCTGGCCCGTGGTCTCGATGATATTGACCTGGTGGGCACTTCCATGACGGGGCTGGGACATACTTACCTGAAACTGGAGAATTATGATCAGTCGATAAAGAATTACCGGGAAGCCATTTACTACCTGAAAGAAGCGGGTGATGATGAGATCCTTTGTGAGGCCACGCTGGGCCTGGCCAACCTGTTTGAAAGAACGGCACGGTATGATTCAGCGGGATATTATGCAAACCTGTCGCTGGAAATTTCAAAGAAGGACGGGTTCCTGTCGTGGCAACTGAAGGCTGCTGAGTTTCTGACCGGCCATTACCAGAAGATCAGGAGTATCGACAGCGCATTCACTTATATCAGTTATGTGCGGGGATTGAATGATTCTGTGAACAGTAAGACCAAGATCAGGGAGTCACAGGTCCTGTCGAGCAATGAGCAATTGCGGCAACTGGAGAAGGACGAAGAAAAAAGAGAGGCGGCCAAAGTACGCCTGCAGCAATTGCAAATGTTGCTCATCGCAATTTTCATTCCTGCTTTCTTTCTTTTCACTATTATTCTCAGCCGGGCACGGGTGCATATACGTTTGATCCGGGTGCTGGGTGTACTCTCCCTGCTCTTTTTATTCGAGTACCTGACCTTATTATTACATCCCACTGTGGCCAGGCTCACCAATCACACTCCGGTGCTGGAGATCATCATTTTTGTAGCCATTGCGGCTATCCTGATCCCCCTGCACCATAAACTGGAGCACTGGTTAATAAATAAGCTGATGCACCGTCGCCACCAGCACTTAAATAAGCCGGTTGTAAAATAAAAATCGTTCCCCGTTTATTGTGATAATAAAAAAGGAACGATAAGCTTTTAATTTCCGGGTTCTTCTTAGTCAGCTGTTTTAACCGGCCTTGTGGTGGCAGTATCCATTTTTGAGGTATCTAACGGCGCAGGCTTTACTTCTTCAGCCTGTTTGGCAGCGGCTGTATCCGGCGCTTTTTCTTTCTTATCATCTCCGTTGTTGTTGCAGGCAGTGATAGTGAACGCCAGTAATAGTGAACCCAAAAGGATCTTGTAAGCAGATTTTGGTAGTTGGATGGCCATAACAGAATTTTTTTAGACAATAAGAGTACAACAAGTACTCAACAATTCCAAATAAATCAACCCTTACCTGCCGCTACCTGTTTTTGCGGGTTTTTCTTTCACTTCTTTGGCGGGTTGTTTGGGCTGATCCTTTACCAGTCTGAAATAAGTGGCTTTAAAACGGTCATTGATAACCTCTCCCTGTACATCTGCCTTCCGGATGGCTTCACAAAAACCGTCTTTCGCATGTGCATCCCCGTGGTCATCAATACTGGTGCCGTCCACGAAGTAGGCTTTCCCGTTAATACGGACGGCTAGGTTGCAGCCCTTACCGGTTAAACCAAACTGGCATTGCCCGCAGGATGCCTCCACCTGCAGGATCTTTTTGGTACTGTCCGGAACAGCAATACTGCCTGTTTTCTGGGCCTGGATAGTTGTAATAAATAAACTAAAAACGAATGAGATGAATATCTGCCTCATAAAGGTTATTTGAGACTGCAAAGTTAGTTTATTCGGAAAATACTTTTTCTCTTGCCTGTGCCGATTGAATAACCGGAATGATCTCAAAGTCCACCAGGTCATTCCAATGGCTGATCCATTCCTGCAACCTGTCAACCGAATCTGTTTCCATTACCTGGTAACAAACGGTCACATCCTCATTGATCCAGCTGCCGATAAACAATACTCCGTCAGGCATCATCCTTCCTTTCTCGTCAAAGCGCCGGTAAACCTCTTTCATTTTACCCGGACGATATCTTTCAATGATCATGTATTGCATGGCGCGGATTTTTAATTCTTAGCAGGCGGCACTTTTATGCCCAGTTGTTTTTCCAGCACCATAAATTCCAGTGGCTGGAGGTGCTTACCGGACCCTTCCTGCTCTACAAATGGTTTTCGTTCGCCGGTATCGCGGTAACCGTGGCGGATATACCAATTGACCAGTTCGGTCCGCACAGTTATAACAGTCATATATATGCTAAAAAAATGTTCCTGCCAGCCGTATTCTTCTGCGGCCTGTAATAATTTCTTCCCTACGCCACCACCCTGCAATACCGGCGATACGCTGAACATGCCCAGGTAGAGGCGGTCACCCTCCTGTTGTTGCAGGTTGACACAACCGATGATCTCCCCGGTCTCATTGCTGTATTTGAGAAAAACGCTGCCCGGCCTGTTCATGACCTCTTCTACTGTCGCATCATCTGTCCGGCTCTCGCCTTCGATCAGGTGTGCTTCCGTTGTCCAGCCCTGTTTGGAATCTTCTCCCCTGTAAGCGCTGTTGAGCAGGTTCCTGATCGCCACCACATCTTTTTTTACTGCTATTGAGATATGCGGATCGGAGAATTGTTGCATAGGATGCGAAGGTAACAAGATTGGGATTTATAGCTGATGTTCACCGCAGACCTGCCTGCCTGCCTGCCGGCAGGTCTGCAGTGACTATTTCACGCAAATCTTTGCTGAAGGGATTTACTTCAATTCTATTCCCTATCTATAGCCTTTCTTAAAAAGCGGTGTATTTGAATTTCTGTCCTCCAATAGATGCTTCATACATCAACCCGCCTTTTTGCTGGGTGAAGATCATCACACCGTTGGCATATTTTACATTGGCTGAAGCACCTGCAGTGACCGCCACGGCGGAAGCCTGTGCAGCAAATTCAAGTTTATCTTCTGTAAAGCGGTCGTATGCTGCTTTGTTCTCGAAAAAAATCACTTCCCGGTAAGCCTGGCCACCAAACTGAAAGCCCACACTCACCTGTGTTAACTTTGCCCTTCCTTTTATGGCTCCCCCCTGAAAGGCAATACCATTACCGGCCGCACCACCTACTCCTATTCCGCCTTTCCCAACATTTGGAAAGATCACATATCCATAAGAGTTCTCAAATAAATTTTTCATTAAGCCATCCGAGCTGATGAATTCTGCTTTTGCTTCTGCCGCATCTTCCACCAATCGCTTATCCTTTTTGCTGGTTTGAGCACTCGTCGTAACCACTGTGATCATCAACATTACCATCATCGCGGGTTTCATCCAGCGGAAAAATGTTTTTCTTTTCATAACTAAGATTTTATGACTAAGTTATACAAAGACTTTGCCAATAAAAATGGGCTATATATTCTTTAAATAATATTTTGCAACTATCGCACCATCTCCATAATCTACCAGCTTCTCAACAGGAATATCTTATCTTTCGCTCATGCATCCGCACATCCATACGCTATTAAAATGCATCGAACTTGAGGAAAAGGAGCAGTCGCAACGGTATAAGCTGGACCAGTCGCACACCTTAAAAGTCCTGAAGGCAGAAGGCCTGGCGCTTCATCCCATCATTGTTACCCGCAAGAGTTTTGGTTATGCCGACTATCCCGAGATCAGTTTTAAACTCGGTTTTCCGCCGGAAGCAAATATGTTCCGCGATGGGGCCGCCATTGAATGTTTTATAAGTGGTGAAGATCCGGTAAAGGGAGTATTACTGGGCCTGGATGGTAAGAATGGTGAGTTTCGTTTGTTCGCCCCTGATTTTCCCGACTGGATCGAAGAGGATGGCGTGGGCATCAAACTGGCGCCTGATACCCGCACCACCAGCATCATGAAAAAAGTGCTGCATGAACTGGAGAATAATAAACCCCTGTTTAAATTATTTGAACAGCTGCATGGCGGGCCATCACAGTCACCTGTAAACGCCATTGCCAAAAAAGCTACCTACTTTCACAACAAAAAACTGAATGAAAGTCAGCAACAGGCGGTAGCCGCTATCCTGGAACAGGAAGAACTGTGTATCGTGCATGGTCCGCCCGGTACGGGAAAAACCACCACTCTGATCGAAGCGGTACTGCAATTGGTACGGTCGGGTGAGAAAGTACTGGTATCTGCTCCGAGCAATACGGCGGTGGATAATATAGCCAGGGGCCTTATTCAACAGGGAATAAAATTGCTCCGTGTGGGGAACAGCAGCAAAGTGGATGAGATGATCTTTTCGCATACACCCGAGGGTAAGCTGCAGAACAGCAAGGTTCAAAAAGAGATCAAACAGCTCAAGATCAGGGCAGAAGAATTCCGGCGAATGGCGTTGAAGTATAAACGAAGTTTTGGAAAAGCAGAGCGGGAACAACGGAATCTGTTATTCAAAGAGGTCCGGAGTATCCGTGCAGAAATAAAGCAGTTGCAAAATTATCATGAAGAAAAACTGTTTGAAGAAGCAGAAGTCATTGCCGGCACCCCCGTCGGCTTATATGATGCTGATCTCAGCAAATACACCTTCCATACCCTGATCATGGATGAGGCCGGTCAGTGTATTGAACCCCTGGCCTGGTGTATATTTCCACTGGCAAAAAAATTTGTACTGGCCGGTGACCACTGGCAATTGCCTCCCACTGTATTAAGTCTTGAAGCGGCCCAGATGGGTTTTAATATTTCTATCCTGGAAGCTGCTATCGGCCATTGTTCCCGGGTGTACCTGCTCAATACCCAATACCGCATGCGTCCGGCCATTGCAGGTTTCAGCAGCGACTATTTTTATAAAGGGGCATTATTATCTGCCGGTCATTTGACCAACGAAGGGAAACATCTCACTTTTATTGACACCGCAGGTTCTGGTTTTGAGGAAGAACATGGCCCCGATGGCAGCAGCCTGCAGAATGAAGGGGAGTTGCGGATCGTGCAACGGTTACTATTAACCGAAAATTGGCCGCCGGAGAAAACCGCCTTTATTTCTCCCTATGCCGGGCAGGTAACGGCCGCCCGCGAAGTACTGCCCGATGGGATACGCATCAGTACCATTGACAGCTTCCAGGGACAGGAACAGCAAACCATTATCGTATCGCTGGTCCGCAGCAATGAGGATGGTATTATCGGTTTTTTAAAAGATTACCGTCGCATGAATGTGGCCATCACCCGGGCAAAGGAACAACTGGTTGTAATAGGCGACAGCGCCACGATTGGCGCTGACCCTTTTTACAGTTCTTTTCTCACTTACGTGGAAAAGAATGGTGACTACAGGACGGTATGGGAATTTGAGTTGTAACAGTTTTTTTACTGCCAGTATGTTTTTGTCTCGGCCACACGGCTTGATACCGTCTCGCTATGCCTTCTTAGTACCGCATTGGTTACTCCCCTGTTCTCAATGGCAAGGCCCAGCATCAGTCTGCCTTTTTCACTGATATAAAATTGACAGGGCTGCACTTTTGCATTTTGTTTGAGCAAGGCGATATTCTTTATGGATGTATCTGCAGTGGGATTGCCCAGGTAGACGGTGAGCCAGATATAATTGGTGCTTGGGCTGATCTCGTAGGCGATCGGCACATTGAGCCCGTCTTTTACGATGGTTACCTCGTACTTCTCTTTACCGGCGGCTTTTTCCAGGTCTTTGATTTCAAAACCGAGTTCCACCAGCATTTTGCGCAACTGGGTCCTGTCGATAGGGCCGCAGTCCTGGGCTTGAGATACAACAGGTGACAATATTAGTAAAATGGCAAGAATGGCGGTGTAGCGGATAATACGTAGCATGGCAAAGGGTTGTAACAGTTAGAGAGAAATTTGTAACACCCTGTAAACCTATACTTTTTTTGGCCGGCAGGCATACCGGGAAGAGGGTATTTTTCTGCATTTGCTGGTGTTCAAATAAAGGAGAAATACAACGTAAAAAAAATCACAGCAACAACGCCCCTGGCGCCTTCTATATCATTGTTAGTCAATTTTTACAAATGAAGAAAATTTTCTTAACCCGAATACCAACAATGGCTCAAATACCTGATCAATATCAAAATAATTGTATCATCCTCCTCTTTTTTTATGGGCATACTGTGCTATCACAGCTTTTCGGGATACATACACTTTGCCTGTTTTTTTCCTCGCCAGCTGATCATAAAAAGCAATGGTTTCCAAAAGAGGTTCCTGTAACCTGTCCGTTTCATCCTCCTGATTTTTTTGTATAACCATTACCGGGATCATCAGCTTTTTAAAATTTGATTTCCCAAAGTTGAAATTCTTCATTATTTCGTTACCTATCATTCTTGCTTTTGCAGCTGAAGTGAGACTATCCATGATCAAAAGATGAACAGACATAACTTTCCCGTTGGAATCGCAGGAAATATCATAGATGAAGAACTCAATATCCCGGGCAGCTGTATCCCTGTTATCGACGCTGAGGTTTCGCTCCAGGTATTTAACAGCCTTTGAAACTTCCCGCTCAAATTGGTTTTGAGCAGGAAGTTGTAATAAAAAAGTAACGCTCAGTAGAAACGTAATTGTCTTCTTCATACTATTCTTCAGTAATTGATGCCATTGCTCGTGTGACCGAACACTAACAAAGGCTCAAAATCAATAAAGCCGACGCCCTATTAATTTTGTCCATTGATCTATATCACTCTGTTTTTTAAAAACATAGGTGTTATTGTTTGTTGCTTTTCTAAAAAATCCACCAAAAGGGCTCACTCTTAACTCTACTGTATCATTGCTATTCATAATTACTAATGCTTTGTAATCACTTTTCCACAAATGAGTGTTATATGACCGTTTTGCCCGTTTGAGCAGGCCCAACGTTTCCTTATCCGTATATACTGCTAATCCACCCTGTGGCGGGTAAAAAACAAGTCCCTTTGCTTTTTTGAAATCCCGGGTGGATAGCGTGCAACCAGATATTACTATAAAAAGCCATAAAAAAATGGCATAGGAGTATTTTTTCATTTTCATAATTCCAGATTTTTTCTGCCGCTGTTGATGTTCAAAATAAGGAGAAATACTACTGTAAAAAAATCACAGCAACAACGCCCTTGACTTTTCCAACATCATTGTTGGTGAAGCCGAACTACAGAAGAAAAGTCTCTTAAACCGAACACCAACAATGGCTCAATGGTTCATAATTGATTTAATCAAGAAATGAACCCGTTCTGATTTTAGTTTATCCTAAGACCATAGAGATCTGTCCACTGCTCCACATCGCTTCGTTTCTTAAAGACATAGGTTTTATTGTTCTTCGCATTACGGAAAAAACCACCATACCTGCTTACCCTTAATTCCACGGTATCGTTATTATCCATGATCACCAAAGTCTTTATATCTCCTTTCCATAAATGTGTGTTGTATGACCTTTTGGCCCTTCTCAACAGGTCCATTGTTGCTTTATCTGTATACCGGTCCAATCCCCCATGCGGGGAATAGATCACAAGTTCTTTTGCTTTTTTAAAATCCCGGGTGGAAAACGTGCAAGATTGTAAAAGTGAAAACAGGCAAAATAGTAAAAGCGGATATTTATCAATAGTTCTCATTTTTTTAAAATTAACAGTCAAAATGATTGGGCGCATAACTCCCCGTTAATTGTCTGGTCATATTAGGTTGCAATTGCATGGCTCTGATGTCTTCCCCGAGATCTCCGGGGTTAATGCCACTCCCACCCATGGGCCAATGTCCGATTGTGGTAACCAAATTGATTCCAATCTCCTGTACCCGCTTGGTACAAAAAGATGAACAGTTGTTACTATTCAGGTTGTAAGTATCAGTTGAATGCGATTTTACATTGCTGATAAAATTAAAAAATTGTGCAGCACTTACAGTCATCGTTAAGCTTACATCGTACCAATGATTTTTGTCTTTAAGTAATATCCCATTATCTGTAGGAGATGCGGGTTTTACCCCACTTATAGGATAAAAACCAAAAGTGCGATTAATATTTGTAACGGGCCCAATTTGCTCAATAATGAAAAAGGTATGCCCAATATTAACAGGGCCTGATGTTGAACTGCCGGAACCACCCCCATTTCCGAATGTATAGGCTGTCCTGTGTCCCGGAACTGGCTGATCCACTGCAATGGTAATCTTATACATATCTGTCGAAGAAAAGGTAAAACATTTGAAGAATGAATCAATGTCAGCAATTAGTAAAGTGGTATCTGACGGCGGTGAAACAAAAGTTGTATTACCAATTATCGTTTCGAGTTCATCGGGCGTATACCAGCCGGGAGTACATATATCATATGTATTAACCCTGGCTGCAACAGCGCCCGGACAGGGAGGCGGATTCCAACCACCTCCAGTACCACCACCACCTGAACCACCCCCACTACCTCCAGTCCCTCCCCCCGGACCTCCACCTCCAGCCGGCCCCCCACCACCCGTGCCTTCTTCTACTTCAAACTCAATACAGGTAGACGTTGCATAACATTGTCCTGAAGGACAATTTTGGTAATCACATCCATTTGCATCCGTGCAGCCGGCATAACTGGGTGTGCCACACACATACCCATAAAAACAATAGAGTAATGTATAGTTACTGGTCCTTCCTGTGCCCGGAGGTGCATCTTCTATTACAATCTCCCGTCCGGTTAAGCCCGGTGGCACAGGTAAGTCAGCAAACAAAGACGAATCAGTGATTCTGAATTTTGAATCACCAAATACCTGTTTGTGTAATAACATAAAAAGAGCAGCCGTATTTTCAGCGGTACTGTCATTTGTCATAGAACCATGTATGCGGTCACGGTATTGCCAGTTGCCGATAAAATGGAAACTGGTATCACCGGGCTCTATTTTAATAACCAATGTGGCTTTCACGGTACTGTCGCCTTCCGGCACAAAAGGAACAAAAACAGTTCCCTCCTCACCAGTTGCTGTTCGGGAAACAGGTTGATTACGGAAAGCAATAACAGATTTATCCCAGTATGGATAACCGATGCTGGCGGACAGTTTGTCAACAAAATCATGCCTGGCATTCTCATTCATTACAAACTGGCGGGCTACGCTCACAAGGGGTTGAGAAGGCAGGTGCTCCTGGAAGAACTTGTTCCTGTTTATATCATTAGTCTCTGATTGATGCTTACTGTCTGTTTTTCTGCACGAGAGATAAATGGTCAGTCCAGAAATTGCAATAAATAATTGCAGCAATTGTTTTGGTTTCATTGGTATGATTTAAGGTGGTTACGAAATCATGGGCAATAGAATTCCGGAAGACGGGCAAACATTTTTTTGCTTATCCATCTCCGATGATAAATCGATATATAGTCCGGGTTATGCAGGGCTCCTGGCCCTATGCGCCGTATTTAGCAACAAAGGCCAATAAAAGGACCTGGCTGGACAACGAATTTTCATGATCCCGGGTTTCAAGATGATGGTTTTGAAAATGCCATTAGGCTGGCCGGCAAGCTTTGAGGAAATGGTAGTACGAAGGAATACACAATATTACACATTATTTGTTTACTCTGAACATTTATCGTATCTTTTTTTATACATATCCCCCGGTTTCTTTACTGTACTATGACCCGTAAAAATTCAAAACCCGACCGGGGCCAGTTGCTGGCTGTAGCTGTGGAAGCTACCGGTCTTAACAAAGAAGAAGTTGCTAAAAAAGCCGGGTATAGCCGCTCTGCTTATTACAAGCATATTGAAAACCCCGAACTCGATTATTCTATCCTGATAGCGTATGGCAAGGCCATCAAATATGATTTCTCGGATGAACTCCCCGATATGCCCCGTTATATGCTGGAAGAACCCGATGAAATATATGGCAAACCCAAAACACTGGAAGATGCCCTGAAAATGCTGGACCAGTGGAAGAACAAATACCTGGAATTGCTGGAGAAGTATAAGGCCATAATAGAAGAAAAGATCGAAAAAAAGTAATTTCCCCTTCGGAAAATAAAAAAACCCGGAGCTTCTCTGCCCCGGGTCTTATCACTGCACCGTTTTATTAATTCTCTTCGGTGTATTTCTTAAAATTATCGAGTATCGCCTGCCATCCACCACGCTGCATGTCCACCGAATGCATGGTTTCGGCTTCAAAACCTTCCACCACTTTGGTGTTATTGCCTTCTGCCGTAAATGTTACGGTTACTTTGCGCCCATCACCCAACGTGTATTCAATATATTCTTGTTCCCGCACTTCATCGTACACACCACCAAAGTCAAATCCCATACTGCCGTCCTTTGCCTCCATCCGGGCCGAGAAACTACCGCCTTTGCGCAGGTCATTTTTTGCCCAGGGAGAATGCCAGTCATCGGAAGCATGGTTCCATTGGGTGATGTGTTCCGGTTTTGTCCAGTAATCCCATACTTTGTTCACTTGTGCATACACGTTAGTTTCGATCGTAATGATTGTTTTTTCCATAGTTTCCATACAGCTTATTTTATTGGTTATTGTTTCCTGGTTGACAACACAAACTTCCATCAATTCTTTCATTACCATGCTGTGCGAATACGAAATTAACAGGGGTGAATTGCGACAGCTTATTTAAGCGCTTTCAACACCTGCCTGCAACCTTCATCTGTTGCACGCTGGGCGGCTTCGTCCGGTTTCCCTTCATATTTACCACTCATCTTCGGCTGTGCTTTTGCCGTTCCATCTGCCAGGCTGATCAATATCATGGCCGCTTCCACATTATAAGATACCGAACCCGACGGGTCGGTGTTTTTGATCGCCTTCAGCAACCCTCCCACTTTACTGGTTTGTTTCATCTTTATAATATCGGTACCCAGCGTATAGTCGCAGTTCACTTTTCTGGCTTCTTCTTCGGTTGAAACAGCCACTGCTTCCACATTTCCACTGTACAGGTTGCCCACAATGTGCTGTTGCAGGGCGGTAAACTGTAATTCCTCCCCTCCTTTTGGCTGGTAAACCCCAATCCGGATCACACCCGGTTTTTTTACATCACTCATTGCCCCGGCCGGGTTACCGGCATTGTTCATGTCATTCTTATATTCATTGGTGGCCTGTTTGATATAATCATTCACATCAAATTTATCCTGCAGCTCATCTTCGGTCTTTGCCTGGGTGTAGCCGGGCGGGATTTCAAATAACATGGAATCCAGTTTGCCTGTTGTCAGCTCCAGTGTTTCCAGGTTGGTTTCAAATGTGCTGGTACTGGCAGGCCCATTACCCATAATGATGGTGCGGGTTTCGGTAAGGGCAAATCCCATTTTTCCTTTGCCACTCCGGTGATTGATAAACCGGTCTTTACAGGTGGGCTGTTGTTGCTGCGGATTCGAAGAATATTGCACCGGCTTATACCGGACAGGGCAATTGAATTCCGGAAAATCGATGTACCACCCATCTGTTTTTATAATGAAACTGTCTTTCATGGTGCAGGCTTCCGGGGTGGGTTTCATCTTTTGCGTGGACCACACATGCCGGGCCGTGAACCCATACATCTTTTTTCGTTCACCCGTATCCGTTATATTATACCATAAGTGTATCACACCGCCTTTCTTGTCCTTCTCGGTGCTGGTCACCGGTTTGGTCTTTACCGCGGCCGGTTTAGCATCTTCATCGATCACTTCTTCCTGTTCAGTGGAAAAAGGTTCGATGAAATACAATTTCTTTTTATCATTGATGTGAATGGTACGCTGCAGATCGCATTGCTCAATAGTGGTAATAGCTGTCCCCATGCCCATCATGCCGGTACCTTCCGTTCTCTTTCGTTTGCCTTTTACATAAATCGTGGTCTCTGATTTCATACCAGAGATAGTGGTACCCTGGCGAAGTTTGTACTGCTGTTGTGCCGCTGTGGTATTGATGACAGAGCCGGCCAGTATGTACAGGGCAGTGGCCAGGAATAAGGTGGATCGGGGTTTCATATTCGTTATTTGAAGTCTAAGGTATTCCCTTTCAGCAATCGCCGCATCAACAAGTGCATAAATTGTAGTTGTGCCGGTATGAAACAGCTATTTTTCAACAAAACAGGTAAACTTGACTGTTAGAAAAATACCATAAAAATGGTATTGAGTATCCCGTCCCGATCCTCTACTTTGCAAACCAGTCTGCACCAGGGCTTCAAACCTCAAAAATGGTTTATATCCCTGTGTGCCTGTCTCTTACATGGTTAAGCTCATCCCCGCGATGCAGGCCCAATGTTGGAACAGCGATCAATGACCCCGCCAAAACGAAAGGTTTATGCTTTATTTCCTGTTGCCCCGGACATTCCGGAAATGGGTACGCCTCATCCGAAAAGACGAACAAGACGCCTGCGGATTGCTTCAGCAGGTGGAAGAAAAATTCCATCACTATAACCGCGAAGTGGCTGCCGTACAGGATTCCGGCTTTCCGCCCGCCACCCGCATCGATATCCTGCGCAATAAAGAAACTGCTTTTAAAATCGCTTTAATGAATCTCAACTCCCCCATCATCCAGGCACAACTAAGGGGTGAGCCAGATCCGCCGGGCTCTTTATCCAAAGATGAAAAACTGGACATCCTGGAAGAGCTCGTGGAGAGCGATATGGCGCAGCGAAAATTGCTGATGAACAGGGTGCTGAAAAAAGGAAGACGACAGTCCACCGTCTAATAAAATTTTTCTTAGCTTCATCAGGCTATACTTAAATGACTGCGCATGAAACTCATTCCCCTCATCCTGTTTCATTTTATGGTTATGAATGTTTTCGCACAACAACGGCCCGTTCAGTCAGGAGTCATTCACTGGAATGACCTGCCTGTGAAAAAAGATGACAAACGTGAATCCCGTAAGATCGTCGAAGGCTCCACCAACGAATTCGATTATTTTGAGATACATGCCACCACGCAGGGAAAAGGTGCCGTACCCCGGCCCGTGCATACGCAGAAGGATATCGAGGAAATGATCATCATTAAAGAAGGAGAAATGAAAACCACTATTGGCAATCAATCAGCCACTTTGGGGGCCGGTAGTGTGTTGCTGATACCGCCACTGGAAGCACAGACTTTTGAAAATGCGGGCAACGGCCCCCTTACCTATTACGTGTTTATGTTCAAATCCAAAAAAGTGATGAATATGGACCGGAGTACTGCTGCCGGTGGCACGTTGCTGATCGATGCCGATACATTGACGTATAAAGAAACAGCCCGCGGCGGCACCATCAAATATTTTGACAGGCCTACGGCCATGTGTGAGAATTATGAAATGCATATTACACAACTGGCCAAAAAAGGGCCCAGTCATGCCCCCCACCAGCATGTGGATACGGAAATCATTTTAGTGATCTCCGGGCAGGTGGAAATGACCATTGACGGCAAAACTTATTCCGGCGGCCCCGGCGATATGTTCATTGTAGAAAGCGGGAAGATACACGGCGTGAGTAATGCTTCGGATGCCCCTTGCCGTTATTTTGCTTTTAAATGGAGATAAAAAACCGGCACAAATCAAATTGCGCCGGTTAGCGAAGGGTCAAACGGTGTCAAAAAGAATTATTATAATTTAATGTACCTGCACCTGTTCGTTTTTATAGGTTACCCGTACGGTGCGGGTATGCGCTTCATGACCATTTATCGCGGGAAAATTGATGTTTGCATGAATAGTACCGTCATACAGCACATTTCCCACTTCTCTTAGTTTTTGTTCCACCTCTATAAAACTTTCTGCTGCGGTCTTTGCTCTTTCCTGGTACAGCAACATTTCACAATACACACTGTAGATCTTGTCGGCCTGGTCCAGCGTAAAATTTTTATCCTCGCCGCTCTGGCTGATCAGTAATTTATTGTACTCTTTTTCCAGGTCGTTCCTTCTTTTCTCGTACTGGATAGATATATCCCGCAGTTCAATAAAGTCCCGGATAATTTTTTCAAGACTTGTATAATAATCATGATGCATAGAATCGATTTATGAATATAAACGCCGGGAAAACAGGCATAGTGTCAGGACCAGCCCGGTTTACTATATAAAAGACTTATTTCGGGGAAAATGGAAGGGAATTTCCCTGCACCCCACTCGTAAATATGGAGAAGCGGCGGGTAAATTTTCAGAAAGATCAATGTGTCAGCAGCGAATAACTTAATAACATTCCATTTCTACCAGAGCAATATCTTTTCGTTTGTGTACGAAATTCAGGCGTATCCTTGTGGTTTTTATCTTTTCTACCGGAATAAGTGTCACCGTATTCGGGTTTAGCTGTGTATTTTTTAATTGTACCGGTTTCCATTGTTCATTTTCCAGGTAACTGATGGAAAAACTATCCGGCAGATCAAATTTTATGCTATCGGTATACAGGTATAATTTAACCGAAGATATATCACGGGTTTGCCCAAAATCCACAGCATACCAATTTTCGCCTGTAGCGGAGCCTGCGGTGGACCAGTAATTGCTGATCTCCGGGAAATACCAAATCTTACCATCCACAGCCTGTTTCAATGAATCTTTTACCGAATTGACAGAAGCCGAAGGTTCCGGGAACCGCTGATCGGCTATACGAATATTAAACGCCTGATTTATTGGTCTTTTTTCCGGCTTTTGAATGACCGGTGTCCCGATCACCACCCGGTATTTCTTTCCTTCCTGTATCAATTTTCGTTTTTTACCGTCTACAAAAACAGTAACACCCTTCCCCAAATTGTAGCGGCTGCCATCTTCGTCATATACCACTGTTAGTTGATGGCCATGGTAGCGAACATTATCCAGACAGAAATACCGGATACTACTGTCCACCAGCGGGTTGATATCCAATGTATCGCTTTCCGAAGGGCGGATTCCACAAAGACCGGTAATAATAAGGTTATTGAAAGATGAATGGTTGTAATGATTGCTCCAGTAATAATATACGATCGGGCCACCGAGGTTGGGGTCATAGTTCTCCACCAGGTTAAGTTTTCCCGTGGGCAGGTAATGTTGCAGCGCAAATAAACGGAGCAGTTTTACATAATCTGAAGCAGTTACTGTCTGTTGCTGGTAATTATTCAGCAGGTTAGCCATACCCGTTAGCGTTTGGCTGTTTTGATAAGGCCAGCTGGGGCCATTCCATTGGCTTCCGCGTTGCCCCTGGAAATAAACAAACTGCCTGAAATAATATTCATAAGATGGTTCGTTAGTGCGAAAACCATAGGGACCCAATAAATAATTGGTATCCGTTACATGCTCCCAGGCAGCATTAAATTTTCCATTATCAGCAGGTAAATTAAAATACCAGGGGGCCATACCGGCGAGTTCCCGGCCCCGGATAAAATCCCAGTAACGTACAAATTTGTTATTCACCTGGAAGCGGTCACAAAAATGCTGCATCGAATCATTCCATAAGTTTTGCTCCACATTATTCTTTAAAGACAAAGCTTTCTGAAGATATTCCCCGCTTAGTTTTTTATCCCCTTTGATCGCAGCGATCTTTGAAATGGCCATCGCATTACCATACATATAACTGTTGATGGTGGGCCGGAATGCTTCACCCCCTTCAAAACCACCCGTTCCGCCGGAAGCATCGATAGAAGCGATGGTGTACTCTGTTGCATCCGGCATAGCAGGTATATAATATAATGACTTGGCACTATCCCAGTGATCATTCCAGCGTTGATAAATACTTGTCATACTATCCAGGTGTGAGAGCAACAAACCGGAACGGCTATTCACGAGATAATGTGCCCAACTGGCATCCGCCACACTTTCACTGTAGCTCCTGTTATTTCCGCCCTGTCCGAACATATTATTAATATATCCATCTATAAACCGGTCATCTCTTAACCAGCGCCCTTCATAAATATGATGCATCGTGGCGGCATTGATGGTACAAAAAGGGTCCCTGTCCCACGGTACATGATTGATAAATTCCGTAATAACATATCCCCCGCTATCGGTATTACGGATATGGGCCTTATACATTTTCCAGCGGTAATAATAAACCGCTTCCATTTGTTTATCCGAACACTCAAAAAAAGGAATATTCTCTTTGTACCATGAAGAGTCTTCCTGGAAATAAGCAGCGGCCAGCTGCCCATGGTCCAGTAATGGTTGGGAGGTTTCCTGCTTACAACCGCTGAGGCAAATGGCTGCAACCAATGTCCCGGATATAAGGGAATCAATACGACAATGCATAGAAGAACTGAAGGGTTATAAAGAAAACATGTTACCGGCAATGAATATACAGAAAGAATGAAAGTTGAGCATTCTATTTCTTATCGGTAACGGCACCGGTTAAACGACGTATGATCTCTGCGGGGCGAAGGGATGGGCCACCACTTTTAATATTCCAGCCCGTAAATACAGCCACGATATCATATTCGGGGATAACCACGGGCCACTGCCCGCCAAAACCAGAACCGGCCCAGGCGGGTAGTTTATTATCATTGCCGTAGTAATGCAACCACCATTTTAAGCCATACTTTACTGAAGGGCCTAATGAAACAGCGGGTGTAACAGATGACCGGACCCAATCTGCTGACACGATCTGCTTCCCGTTCCAGTTACCATCCCGCAAAAACAGGTACCAGATCTTTGCGAGGTCAGCTGGCGCCAGGTATAACCCGCCTTCTGTATCCGCAAGCCCTTTGGGTGTGCGTTTCCAAAAATATTGCTGTATGCCAAGGGGAGCAAAAAGGTGTTCGGCCGCATATTCTTCGATATCCCTTCCTGTAGCCTTCCTGAAAATATGAGAAAGTAGTTGGGAGGCGCCGCTGTTGTATTTGAATGACTGTCCCGGCTCAAGCGCCATCGGCTTATCGATAACATATTGCACCCAGTCAAAACTGGCTTCCATGGTGGTGCAATCATTTCGCGGATCGCTGTAGGGAATATTCTCTTCCCAGTCTATACCGGCCGTCATGCTGAGCAAATGCCGGAGTGTCATTCTCCTTTTACGATCGTCTATATACTTCACTTGTGCCGTATCAAAAAAACTGAGTACGCTGACCGACAGGTCTGGAAACTCCTTCCGGGTGGTAGCCACACCAATGATAATGGAAGTGATTGTTTTGGTGACGGACTGTAACGTGTGCAATTCCCCACGACGGTAAAACGGGTGCCACCAGGGGTTGAAATAATTATATTGTCCGCCGGGATCATGGGGATTCAGGGCACTGGTTTTTTGGGCGCTTTCCCCATAAATTTTATCATAATCATGGCGGTAACTTTTCTGGTAAACCCGTTTACCATGTCGGATGATGATCATTCCATCCACATACCCATATCTCCCTTCGGCAATAGCATCGTCAAATGCTTTTAGTGAGTCCGCATTCATGGATTGGGAGGCCGGGGTGGCAACAGACCATTCTTTGTCCGGCCAGGAGTTTTGACTGCTCACGGCAACATCCGCGAATAGCAGGGAAAACAGAAGAAATGGGCGGAATCGCATAGATTCAATTTTAATAAAGTTATTTTCCAGAACGAAAGTTGACTAGGGTACGGGTGGTACCCGCAAGGTAGGGTATAGTTTGTTCGGTTACTTGTTTCTGTTAGGGTCAATTTACGGAACAGGGATACCCCGGGCGGTTCTTTCCCGATGACCGGCTTTATAATTTTACCAGAGGTATTTTTTGTTACAGGGCCGAAGAATCAGGAACAACCCTGTTTATCTATGACAGATTCTTTAATTTTGGTATTCAACATTAATATAAGACACATGCAGATGAAAAACTATTTATATGTCCCGGTCTTAGCTGCCCTGGTGGTTTCAACAGGATGTAACGATAACAAAGCAACCAATCACACATCCCCCACTACGACCTCAGCCGTGGATACGATGCCGCCGGTAGAAACTAAAAAAGCAAATACTAATTATCCCCCTGCTTTTAAAGGACAAACCAGGATACCATCCGTAAAGACCACTACTCCTTACAAAGTGGAAAAAATAGCCGAGAAATTAGGCAGGCCCTGGGCGGTGGTTCCCTTACCCGATGGCCGTTTGCTGATCACTGAAAAAAGCGGTTACATGGAGATCCGCGATGGAAATGGAACGCTGGTGAAAAAGATAACAGGCTTTCCCAAAGTGGATGACGGTGGCCAGGGTGGAATGCTGGATGTGGCCCCCGACCCTGCATTTACCAGCAATAAAATGATCTACTGGTCTTTTTCAGAAAAATATGGTAATGGTAACCTGATGTCGGTTGCTAAAGGAAAATTGAATGAAGCTTCTGGTGTGATTGAAAACCCTGCTGTTATTTTCCGTGCCGAACCCGCTTTGCGAAGCAACCTGCATTTTGGTTCGAGGTTGATCTTTACCAAAGACGGTAATTTATTCGTGAGCACCGGGGAAAGATCGATCATGGAAGGAAGGCCCCAATCACAATTGCTGAGTTCAGGATTAGGCAAAATATTCAAAATAACAAAAGAGGGTAAGCCGGCACCCGGTAATCCTTTCCTGAATACGGCTGGTGCTATCGGGCAGATCTATGCCTATGGTATCCGTAATGCGCAGAGCCTGGATATACATCCTGTAACGGGTGAACTCTGGGAAGCTGAATTTGGCCCCCGGGGTGGTGATGAACTGAATATTATCAAAGCCGGAAAAAATTATGGCTGGCCAACGATTACCTATGGTTTGGAGTACAGTGGTCAATCCATTGGTGATGCCATCCAGCAAAAACCCGGGATGGAACAACCGGTGTATTACTGGGACCCTGTCCTCTCCCCCAGTGGGATGTCGTTTTATAAAAGCAAAACGATCCCTGAATGGGAGAACAATCTCTTTATTAGCGGTCTCAGCAGCGCACATATTGCCCGCCTGGTGATCGTGAACAATAAAGTGGTGGGAGAAGAAAGGTTATTAGCGGATAAACAGGAGCGTTTCCGCGATGTGGGGTATTATAACGGTATGCTGTATGCAGTAACGGATGGCGGAAGCTTGTACAGGATCAGTAAGAAATAATATAAATAAGATACATCATTATACAACAGGAATAAAGGGGTGCCATGCACTCCTTTTATTTTGATGTATGTTTAGATAGAAGATCATTTAACTTAGATCAGTCTTACATAAAACCGGATATCATGAATGCAGCTGAATTAAAATCATTACAGGCCCCGTTGAAAGAAAAATATAAGGAACAGCCCGAAGCTGCCATCATCACCTTAAAAGCTGCCGGCAACCTGGGAGAAAATATTTCCTGTAAAGTATCCACCGGCAAAGCAATAGTTGAAGCCGGATTACATCCTGCCACGGGTGGCACCGGTTTATTGGCCTGCTCCGGCGATATGCTGCTCGAAGCTTTGGTGGCCTGTGCCGGGGTAACACTGCAGGCCGTGGCTACAGCCATTGGCATCACGATCAACAAAGGTGTTGTAAAAGCAGAAGGTGATCTTGATTTTAAAGGCACATTGGGTGTTTCTAAAGAAGTGCCTGTAGGTTTTACAACGATACGGTTGATTTTTGAATTGGAGTCAGATGCCAGTGCGGAGCAAATGCAAAGCCTGGCGAAATTAACGGAGCGATACTGCGTGGTGTATCAAACATTGACAAAAGCTGTACCGGTTGAAACGATCTGCGCCTAAAATAAAAGGGCACCAGCATGGCCTTTCGGTATAAAAAGCAACATGCACAGTGCCCCTGTAGTCCGGCTAAACCTTTAATTCGCTACAGCAGCAGTTGCTGTTGCGGGACTGATAATATTCGCTACTTCGGTGATCTTATTGGCAGGGAAACCGCCTTTGCGGGCATGTTCCCGGATCAATTCCTCGTTTTCCGCTTTGTAAATGCAATAGATCTTGTTGCCGGCCACATAACTCTGGATCCATTGTATACCGGTGCCCATTTCTTTTAAAACGCCACATGATTTTTGTGAAATGCCTTTCAGCTCTGTGGCTGTTAAATTTCCTGCTTTGGGGATCTCTCTTTCGATGACATAGGTTTTCATGACTTTTTCTTTTGTTGATGAATTTTCATTGGTTGTTGTGTTCTGCGCTTCTGCAGAAAATCCTGCAAAGAGAAGCATCGCGATAACGATAAGAACGAGAAGACTTCCATTGGTTTTTGTTTTCATAACATGTAAGTTTTAATGATTAGATGGTGTAAAGATATGGTTGCACCATACCGGCCTGTTATAACAAATCATCCAATCCATGGTAAAAATGTTCCGAAATAAAAAGGGGATGAAACAAATCGTTCAGCGGGTGGTAAAATTCATTCAGGGAAGGAGGTCAGCATAGGCATTGGGCAACAGGCCATATTTCTTTTTAAAACATTTGGTGAAGTAGGACGGGCTGGTAAACCCCGTATCGAAAGTCACCTGGGAAATAGTAAAACGTTGCTTCCGGATCATCTCTTTTGCTTTTTCCAGCCTGTATTCTTTTAGCAGGGAGTTGGGAGAAAGCCCGGATAGATTAGTGGCCTTCCGGTATAATTGTGACTTGCTCATGGCCATAGCCGAACAATAATCTTCCACGCTGAAATCAGGGTCCTGCCACCGGGCTTCCAGTTGCCCGAACAGGGAGATCAATAATGCTTCGTCCTGCGGAGATAAAGAAAGCAGGTATCTATCATGCTGCCGTAAATATTCGCCGGGCACCAGTTCTTTTACCAGGGAGGAAATGGCTACGCGGTGATCATTGGAAACTGCACACATATATCCTGCCAGTTGAAGGGCTTCGCCAAACAATTTATCTGATTTAGAAACCGGCTCGCCTGCATGAATGGCCATACGAAGGCCACATTTTTCTGCTTCCGCGGGGCTAAATTCCTGGTGAATAGTAACAGCACAGGCAATGGCCCTTGCAGCAGAAGTAAAGGAACCGATCATACCATCTCCCCCCTGCTCCACTTCTCTCCCCTCGTTCATGGCAAAATGTTTTCTTACCACTTCGTTATACTTATTCAAAAGAGTGGCAGCATGCTGATCACCCATTTGGTAATTCAGTAATACAGGATCTGTGATAGCCGTAACCAGCAATACCCTGAAGGAGGGATCATGAAAAACTTTTAAACCATCTGTCGTGGTATGTGCATCGGAGGGGTCATAAATGCGGCCGAGGAACGATGATACCAGGCCGCTATCCACTTCTATCACTTTATTGGGTCCGAGCCCATGGGATTTGCTGTGCAATTTTTCAACGGCATCCTTATCCGGCGCTTCGATCAGGCAAAACACATTTTCCCTTTCTTCATCCACCCAATAGGTCATGCATTTACAATGATAGTCGTGCTGGAACAATAAGTCCTTTTGATGGGCTTCGGCCACATCCCTTGCTTTCACCCCGGAAATCAAATGTATGTCCATGAAGATCGGCATCGTGCTGCTTGTTTCAACGATTTGAAAGTTACTATTTTTTCACAGATCTTTCTTCCCTGCTAACCGTGAAGCCTAACCGATAATGACGGACAAAGATAAGTATGCTGACCCTGACCTGCTTTCATCAGTTCTTAACGAAATCCTTCCATTTTACAGACTGACCGGTTGTAGCAGACTGTTTAGCCGCTTCAAGTATTTGCATCACCGCCAGGTTGGTGGCTGGTGAAGAAAGATCGTAGGGCTGTGGCCGGATGGTGCCGTTGATCACATTCGCAAAATATACAAAGGGATCATTCCTGTTGACGGGTAAAGAGGAGGCTTCTATATTTTTCATTTCGTCCTTTTCTGATTTCCGGAATTGCAGGTGGGTCCCATCCTTACAGAATACAAAACCAGTCTTTCCATATACTTCCATATCCTTACGGTTATAGGGCCAGTTCCAGGATGCCTGTATGATGACCTGCGCTTTGCTATAAGTAAGCACTATGGTGGCTTCATCATCCACTTTGGGATATTTATCCGGTTTGATCTGCTGCGTGACGGCTGTAACCGTTTCGGGTGTTTCTCCTTCCATCAGCCAGGTGGCTACGTCGGCGCCATAGCAGCCAAAATCCGTGATGGCTCCGCCACCATTCAATACGGGGTCTGTGAGCCATTCTAAGAATTCGGGATTACAGCCTATCTCTATCGGGCCGGGGTGACCGGTATGAAAAACTATTTTCCGTATATCGCCGATCTGTTTTTCTTTTTTTATGATCTCCCAGGCTTTTTCGTTGCTGCCATACCAGGTGGTTTCATAATTGGTGAGCAGGTGTATCTTATGTCTTTTGGCCAGGGCCATCATTTTGTTCGCATGGTCCAGGTTGACGGCCATCGGTTTTTCCACCATCACATGTATGCCCCGTGGCGCACAATACTCCACCACTTTTAAATGATCATAAATAGTATTGAAGGCCAGTACGGCATCCGGTTTTGTTTTTTGGACCATCTCTTCCAGGGTGGCATACACGATATTCATATTATAACCGTGTTGCTGCGAATAGCGTTGTGCCAGTTCTTTATTGGGTTCTGCAATGCCCACGATGTCAATATCGCCCCTGTTCTCCCGTCCCAGCACCCAATGTACATGGGTATGCACCAATCCCACCACGCCTACCCGTAGCGGTTTACGGGTGCTGTCTGTTTGCGAAATACCCTGAATAGCTGTGGAAAAACAACAAATAAATAAGAAAAGACGGTGAAGCATATCGGTAGGTTGAACAATAATTATTGAATATGTTATTTCTTCGTTGTAATGAATGAAGCATTATCCTTTTTAAACTCTTTCCAGAAAAAATTAGCGGCGGCCAGCACATCTTCTTCTGATTTATTTTGAGTATTGGTGAGCGGTATGCGGCGGCGCAACCCCTTCCCTTCTTTTTTGAATTCCACGACCAGTTGAAAACGATCGCGAATATCATACATTGGCTTGTCGGGATCCTGCGCCAGGTACACTTTTACCAGGTCGGCCCAGCCTGTCACCATTTTTTTCCCTTCGTAAATCCCGGTTTTATTGATACGGATATAGATCCTGTTGGCCATGGCCCTTCGAATACAATATATAGCCGGGAAAATGGCTAAAGCAAAAATGAAGCTCTGGTAATCGATGTTCTTAAATCCCCGCCTTGCTGCATCATACACACCGTATGCAAACAGGGCAAAGAGCAAGGTTGCCATGACATAGTTGAGTGCTTTTTCTTCACCCACAACAAAATCTGTGTTCTTATTCAGAGTAGCTGCCATGAAACGCAAACTAATACAAATACAAACACGAATACACGATTTTCATGAAAAACAGTTCCTGATAGCTATCTGGGGTGACCCGAACAATTGCGGTGCAGGTTTATGCGAATCACCTGCACCCTGCAGGATACAGGCGCATAGCAGGACCACGCAACCAATATTATTTGGGTCCCCCCGTCGCTATACGCCTGTATGCCGCAATAATTATTTTGCCGCAACCGACCTGGCCAGCTTCAGCTCACGGATAAATTTTTTGTCGATGATGCGGTACCCGGTTTGGGGATCCACCGGAAAAAGGCTTAATGGCTGGTTTTTATAAAGTGTCATTCTTTTCTTTGATTCGATCACAGTAAAATCCACGAGTATACTGTCTGTCCTGTATTTCAGGTAAGTAAATTCATACCGCCCATTATCTTCGGCTACACGGTACCGGTCATTATTAACCTTCAGCACCACATCCCATACGTCCAGTTTAGGGAAATGGAATTTTTCGGTACCTGAACTCAGCACATAACGATCTTGCAGAGAGTCGTAGGGAAAATCGGTGAGCAGCTTGTCGCGGTATCCCCTCACCCGTTTTTTATCCCGGTACAGGGCAAAACTGATCGGCACCTGTTTCAATTTGTCTTTGAGGAAGATGATACTGAAAGTGGAATCATTGATACGCCGGGGCATATAGAGGCTGTTCAGGCCCATGATCTCGGCTGTAACATTCCGTATTGTGCCATTTACATAAAAAACCTTTGTACTGTCGGTGGGGTAACATTCCGGGTCCACCTTGAAATCAAAATTAATGCAGGAGCAAAAATCGTCTATCCATAAGCGTATGTACTTTACCCCGTCAATCACTTCAGGATACAGTTCCTTGCTCTGTTCCTGCCAGATCTGTTTTCCTCGTTCCGCCACAGCATTAAAGAATTTGACCTTCTCTATGGGGCAGTTGGTATTAAAAGGAATAGGGAGCCGCACCAATACCGGTGAATCCAGTTTACAGGGATTCAGCTTGCTGCCGCAAACGATCAGCACAGAGGATAATATTTCACCCCGGGTGGTATTGTTATACAGATTATTCTGCCGCATTTCGGTGGTATTGGTGAGCAACTGAAAATTTTCTCCAGATCCGGAGGCAAAATTGTCCGCCAGGTAGCCGGGTAAGGTACCAGGCCGGTACGTGATGATGAACCCATTATTTAGTGTGTGTGTTACCGGTAGCATAGGGTCCGGCGCCACAGCAGCCGGTTTCACTTTTACTTTCGGGAACTGGTAACCGATAATTTCTGTGCGGCGGTTCAGGGCCCGGCCATCTTCAGAACCGTTACTGGCCTGGGGCCTGGATTCACCAAAAAACTGGGAGTGTACCGCCGTGGAGGGAACATCTTTTGACAGACAATAAGCATATACCTCCCCTGATCTTTTTTCCGAAAGTTCCAGGTTATAATCTATTTCATCGGTTTCATCGGTGTAGCCATTGATCCAGAGCCTGTCCCAGCCGCGAAGCAGGAAGCTGTCGAGTTTTTGTTTGTCCTGTTTCGTGAGCTGGTATTTATCGGTCTTGTAGAAGATGACCAGTGTATCCGTTTGTTGGGCAAGGGAGGTCATGGCGCAGCATACTGCTGCGAGCAGGTGGATTGGCTTGTGCATGGTTTAGTCGTTTTTTGGATAACGTCACCATCGCGAAATGAAAATGAAAAATTTTCTTAAAATCTGTAAACAGGTCTTTCCGCCCTGTAAAAACCCTTTTTACATTCAAACCGGCACAACAAGTGTACCTTGAGAAACTATTGACACAATTCAATACTTTTGCACCATTTATATCGTAACTAACTTTTATAAATCTGTCAAATTATGGCCGAGCAGGAAGTGGTGAAACACACCAAAAAGCTTTTTTCCGTTTGGATGGGAAATAAGGGCATCTGGCATAAGGTAGGTGAGTTTTTCTTAGAAATTGTGATCATAGTATTTGCCGTTAGTCTTTCCATTTACCTGCATGATAACAGTGAAAAAAAACATCAGCGTCATGAAACCAAAGAATTCCTGATGGGGCTACGGCAGGACTTACTGACAGATACACAGGAAATGCGGGAAGACATTACATCATTCACCAATAGCGGGAAAGCTTTTACCTATATTACCAGCATTAAATTAAACGAACAAGCCAATCCGGATACGATCCGCAAATATTCGCCCTGGATATTCAACACCACCGGGCTGATTCCTAATAGTGGCCGGTATGAAGGTTTTAAATCCGCCGGGAAAATAGGTACTATCGAAAATAAAATATTGCAGGACCATATCATGGACCTGTACCAGGAAAATATCCCCAATGTAATCAGCAGCACAGATGCATACACAATTAACAAGCAAAGGCTGTTTGATTACCTGGCACTGAACCGTAAAAGAATAACCGACAGTACCACCAATCTAGCTGACGTATTAACCAGCGACCCGGCTTATAATATTTCACAGGGACTGGTATTTGTTGGTGAAATCCTATCCCGCTATGATACCTGTATTGCCAAGATGCAAACGATCATTGATATAATTGATAAAGAATACGTGGCCCGGGAACATCACTAAGTCATTTAACCAGTAAGGCTTCCCTGACCTTAGGTGCAATTCGGGCACCAAAAATCTCAATCGATTTCATCAGCATCGTATGCGATGGTCCGCCCACATCCATGTGCGCAGAAAACCGGGTGAGGCCAAACATTTCCTGCAAATACAATATTTTATCGATTGCTTCATGGGCATCTCCAATTACCAAATGTCCCTGGCGGCTTCTTCCTGTTTCATATTGCTGCTGTTCGTAGGGTGGCCATCCGCGGCTCCGCCCCACCCTGTTCATTTGTGAAGAATACACAGGATAATATTCATCAGCAGTTCGTTGCCCGTTTTCACCAAACAATGCGTGCATGTGTACACCCACCTGGAACCGGGCCATATCATAACCCGATGCCTCGTATATTTTTTTATAATATTCAAATAAAGGCTTGAATTGGGCGGGGTTGCCACCGATGATAGCGAACGTAACAGGCAGCCCATATTTGCCGGCACGCAATACCGATTCGGGTGTGCCACCCACGGCCACCCATATCTTCAGTTGATCATTCACAGCACGGGGCAATACCATTTGTTTATTCAGAGCTGGTCTGAATTTTCCTTTCCAACTGATGGGGTTTTCTTGATTGATCTTAATCAGCAGTGCCAGCTTTTCTTCAAACAATTCATCATAGTCTTCCAGGTTAAAACCAAAAAGTGGAAAGGATTCTATAAAACTTCCGCGTCCGGCCATCAGTTCAGCACGGCCATCGGATAAAAGATCGATGGTAGCGAAGTTTTGGTACAATTTTACAGGGTCAGAAGAACTGATAACGTTCACTGCACTGCCGAGTTTGATGTTTTTGGTAACGGCGCTGGCCGCCGCCAGGATTATTTCAGGTGAGGATACCGCATAATCGGGACGATGATGTTCACCGATACCAAAAAAATCGAGCCCGGTTTCATCCATCAATTTTATTTCTTCGATCAGCTCCTTCAATCGCTGTGCAGGGGCTTCGGGTTTCCCATTTTTATCATAATGATTATCGCCAAACATGCTGATGCCAAGTTCCATAGTGTGTTTAGACAAAGATAGAAGATGATAGTTTATGGTTTGAAGTTTATGGTTTATAGTTGACATACATTAAAGCGGGGATAGAACAGATAACAGCTGCCTGTTGTCAGGCTGTATGTTGTCAGGCTTTCTGTTGTCAGGCTGAGCTTGTCGAAGCCGATATGGAACGAAAGAACAGACAAACAGCTGCCTGTTGTCAGGCTGAGCTTGTCGAAGCCGACATGGAACTGAAGAACAGAAGAACAGAGGAAGGATTCAGCAGACGGGGTTTGCTCATAGCTCATAACAACCACGATACAAAAAAGGACACGATTATCTTTCGCATCCTCAGGATATACTTTAAACCTTGTTTTCGCTACTGCACCACAAAGGGGATCACTTCATCTTTTATTCGCAAGTAATAAGTACCTGCTGACAGGGCAGATAAATGGAGCGGATGTGTTCCCTTCGGGAATTGTTTTTCCAGCAGCTTCACACCATTCACGCCATATACGGTTGCGGTTGCAGGTTCAGCCAAACTGATCGTTGTTGTTCCATTCACTACCGGGTTGGGGTATAACCTGAACAATGATACCATGCCGGTCATATCCATGGCGATCACTTTGCTGTATTTCATGGCGCCATCTATGTCACGCTGCTGCAACCTGTAGTAATTGAGGCCGGGCAATGGGGCCTGGTCGGTAAAATTGTATTGTTGCACTGTAGTGAAACTGCCCGTTGCATTTACCGTACCGATATCGGTCCAATCGGTACTGTTCGTACTACGCTGTATGATGAAATCTTTTGCATTTAGTTCTGCCGTGGTACTCCATTTGAGCACCACCGCTTTATTTTGCCTGGCAGCGGTAAAACTCAGCCAGGTTACTGGTAATGTGGATACAAAAGTGATCTCAATACGGCCTGCGTTGGCCCAGGCTATATTGCCGTTAGTAATAACAAGATTGGCGCCGCTCACAGCATTAGCGCCGATGAATCCGCCATCACCTGCGCTCTCGCCTCCGGCGGCATGTACCCCAGCTCCCACAGAAGCGAATTGTCCGCCACCGCTGCCGGCACCGCCCCCACCATCACCACCCGGTGTGGTGCCATTTCCACCTGCATTGGTGCCATTGGAAGAAGCCGTTGAAGTGCCTGCCAGTCCTGAATTCGCCATGTTGGCCATACCACCGCCACCACCGGCGCCACCGGCCACAATACTAATTGTTGAATTGATCGTTACCAGTGAAGCGGCACCACCGCCGCCGCCGCCACCCGATGAGCCAGACCCACCTGCATTACCCCCCGTGCCGCCGTTGTAGTTGCCTGATGGATAGGTATCTGTTCCGCCTGCACCACCGCCTGTTCCCGTTACACTGTTGGCCCCATTAGCACCCTGGCCTCCGGGATAGATGCCGATCACATCGCCTGCTACAACATTATACATGGCTTCCACATAACCTGCAGGTCCGGCAGCCGCATTAGAGCACCCGGCGCCACAATCCTGACCGCCTGTACCCCCGCCTCCTCCATATACTTTGATCGTAATGGAAGAAACACCGGCAGGTACCGTCCAACTGGTGGAGCTGGTATACACGTTGGTGGTTTGTGCGTATGCGCACACAGGAATACAAAATAGAAGGAGGACCCTGATGGTTCGTAGTACAGTTGGTATCATGGGATAGTGGATTGAGCCTTAATAACGTTATTGCATAGCCGGGCTTACAATTTACCCACCATTAATTGGGGTTTTCAGTAGTTTAACCCGGCAGGCGTAAAGAGAAACTCTTAAAAATAAAACACCCGGAAGGGTATAACGGTAATGACTATGCGCTTTTTTCCGGGGTTTTGATATCCGCTACTTCCAGTAGTTGCCCGGGATACCCGTTTGAAACGGTATGGATCATTGCCTTATTCAATGGTAGCATCCAGGGCCCATAAAATGGCCGGACAATAAAAGTGGGTTTTGTTACAAACCATTCACGGTAACGTGTACCCTGAAATTCTTGACGGTGCCGGCATGGGCGGTAATGGCCTGGCCATCCCTGGAACCTCTTGCCATATAGGGGCCTGCCACAACACGCGGATGGTCTTTATCAATGATCTTACCATCCCCGTAGGGTTTATTTAGCGGAAAACCTTCTGTAACGGGCTGCGCCATTTTAACACCGGATGAAAAATCGTCGCAGAGATCACAGGTTTTGTGTGAAGAGGTAAGATCCGAGGTCAGTATCAGGCTGGTCCTTTGCTCCCGAAGGGCCGATTTACCAACAAAAAAAGTAATGGTATACTGCCTGTTGGTCCTTTTAAAAAAGTTCTGGGCCGTATCGAAGAGCTCAGGTACCGGGTTATTATTAAAGATGGTGTTCGTATTATTATAATGGGGATCATAGCGTGAATTGGTCAGCTGCGAAGGGTCCCAGTCCCACAGGGTATGCCTGTAACTATGTATGGTAACCCGCGTATCATACCTGAAAGAACAGGGCATTCGGGTGGAAAGTCCTGCATCCGGAGAGCTCTCCACTACCTGCACTTTGATGGAACCGGCAAAACGCTTACAATCGTTGTTATGAATTTCTGTTGAAATACCATTAAATACTACGGAGATCGCCTGTCTTTCATCAATGCGTACCCCGCAAATACCACCGAGGTTCACATCTTTTTGCGAATACACGTAGGACTTTTCATCCGGGAATTCATCACTGCATTTTTTGATGTATACGATCTTTCCTTCCGGCACCCTGAAGGATACATGCTGCAGCGGGAAAGGCAGGTAAAAAGTACCATTTTGCTTTTTCACCAGCTTGGCCGAAGCGCCCGTGTAATTGGGCTTTTCGAAGAAAATAACGTCATGCGACACGACGATATCGGCCGATAAGGTGGCGACATTATTGACCACTACCCGGTTGACGGGCAATGTATCTTTTTTTTGAACAGGGATTTTCTTGTTGATCTGTGCAGCGCAGCACAGGGAAGCTGTAATAAACAACGCAGAGAGGGTTAGATTTTTCATATTGCCTGATAAGATAATAAAAATATGGGTAATGGTCAATACGCAAAATATTTTGTCACCAGGGCCTTGAACGCCTCATTATCTTTTAAGGTGGAAATAAACGGATCGGTATCAAGCAAAAGCCTGTTTTTCATGCCCAACCGGAATGTTTTATCCAGGTACTCCAATGCCTTCACTGTATCTCCTTTATTTGCAAAATAACAGGCAACATTAAAATAAGGTCTCCATCCGGATGGGAATTTGCGGGCTGATTCCATGAACAGGTCAAAAGCACGGTTATTATTTTTATCCTTAGCCATGAGTAAATAAGCCAGTCTTTCCCTTGGCAGGTCCAGATCACTGATGGCGATCACCTTTTCGTAATACCAGATCGCTGAATCTTTCGCCCCTTTCCTGTCGTGATAATGGGCCAGTTCCTGTACAGGAAAATATTCCTTCGGCGCCAACTGCATATAGCGACGGGAATAATAAACCAATGAATCCATACGATTTTTATCCCGGTAATAAGCAATGATACTGATATTGGACCAACGATGATCAGGGAATAAGGCAATCACTTTTTTATAATAAATAACGGCGGAGTCGCTTTTTTCCTGCATACCATAAACCCCTGCAAGGTCCGTATACACATCCCTGAGTACTTCTTTGCTATTGATATGAATATTGCTGTTCGACTCAGCGTTCAGGGCCAGTTGAGAATAATATAATACCGAGTCGGGTTTGAACCGTGGTGAGTTCCTCACATAACCACCTTCTAAGAACACCCGCGCCATTTTACGATAGATCATAGCAAGGGAAGATCTGCCCGACAGGGATATACCTTTACGGTAATACATCATGGCCGAATCCGGGTACCATTGGCGATATACATCACCGATCATGATATAAGTGGTGGCATCTTCCGGACTCAGTTGTCTTGCCTGGTGCAGATATACCAATGCCGTATCGCCCCAAAGCATTCCATATATTTTTATTCCAATGCTGCGATAAGGGCTTGCCCATTTGGGGGCGAGGCTGATCGCTTTCCTGAAATAACGCATGGCCGTATCAGAACGTTTCACCACGGCCCCCATTTCATAGCCACCTCCCACCGGGCCGAACATTCTTTCAAAACTCTGCCGCCATACATATACCAAACCTAAACATTCTGCGGTATAGGCCGCGTTGCTGTCCAGTTTATAAGCTTCCAGTGAATATTTTAATGCTTCATTATAGCCCAGGTCACTCTCCACTTCTTTGTTGACATAACCCCTTGCCAATAAAAAAGCGATCCTGGGTTTTAACTGGTAAAATAAAGTGGAATCATTTTTACTGGAAAGCAGTTTGCCTGCTTTTTCCACCATCCTGCCTGCAATGGTCCATTTTTCGGAGACCGCATGTTGCATTCGCTCATATTCATCCGATAGGAAACCGGGCGTTCCGGCGGAATCCAATTTTTCCCGTAAGCTTTCAATAGAAAGTATATCCTTTCCTTCAAGATATAAATTGACCTTTTGCTGTGCAAAATTGATAAAATCAGAGGCAAGCGTATAACGGGCGTCTTCGGTAATGGGTTCGTTAGGAAAACCGGCTTTCATTTTTTCGTATAGATCATCTGCAGAACCCGGCCCCCATAGTTTATTTTCCTTTCTTGCTTCAATAAATGAATTATACAATGCCAGCAAAGACGTATCGGCCATGCCGGAATTACTCCGGGGAGTTTTTGCTTCACTGCCCATAACAGGCCCGCTTCCTTTATTCAATTCTTTTAACCGGTTCCAGGCTATGTGGAAACTGCTGTCCACCTTACCGATGGTGGTTGTATTCCTGTCATCGCAACAAAACACCGGTTTTTGTTTCACCCTGAATTTTTCAGAGCGGGCCACCACCGATTGTGTCACCCATTGGCGAAGTTCTTCCAACGATATCCTTTTATCACGGTTACCTGCTATTTCTGCATCGGCACGCCCACTCCATGCATCCACGAGGTCGTATGTAAATAATCCATGTCCGCTGCCAAAAGATTTGTCTTCAATGGAAACCTGACCCGGCCCCGTGGCCAGCATAGCGATCTCTCCCACCTGCGTTTGCACAATGCTGTTGGTGAAGACCTGTGAAGCATAACCACCCGCCAGTTCATTGGTGCGGCAGGCATCGAGAATGAGCACCACTTCCACGCCCTGCCTGGTAAGTAAACCAATCCTGTTTTTGAGGTGGTACATATCAATGGCGCCAAAACTGAGCATGTAGTTATTACCGTCATTGGCAGGCTGGCAGTCGGATAATAAGAGGTAATATTCGTTCAATCCTTTTACGGCATCGCCATGGCCGGCGAAATAGATAAATACGCGGTCGCCTTTGCCGAGCCGTTTATTACTGATACGGGATAAGGCCGACCAGAAATTACCGGCATTGGCGGAATCATTTTTTAATAAGAAAAGGTTGCCGGGCTTGATACTGCCACCGGCGCCGGAGCGGAGCAGTTCGGCAAAGAGATCGGCGTCCTTATCGGCATAGCTCAGCGCTTTGATATAATGGTATTTGGAAATGCCGACCACTATCGCATAGGTGTCACCGTTAGGTGTTTCCTGGGAGGAGGACAAGAACGGGAGAAACAGCAGTACCAGCAGGAGAATGGTGGCGGTTTTGGTCCTCAACAGCATAGTGGTGATGATAAGGTGTGCGTTACCGTTAGTTACGGTCTGTTGAACAAATTACGAAATTAAGATGAAGGACCACCCTGCCGGGGTTGCATGACCAAAGGATTCAACGTACAAGAGACAAGATACAAGGAACAAGGTGCAAGGCACAAGGGACAAGAGACAAGGCATACGGTTTCTCGCGGTGCTCGCAACGGAGCGGCGGCGCAAAGGGAAACTCTCTGCGTAAACTCTGCCTCTCCTGTTCCCTGCACTACCGGCAGGCAGGTCCGCGGTGCATATTTCAGCAAAGAAATTCCCCGCTTTAGCGACTGCCAACGATAAACAAAAAACCATAAACGATAAACTTAAGATATTGGTAACATTTTTGCTGCTTACCTTGCACCGGAAACGGTGTAAAAACAGTAAATTCAGGTGGTGGGTCAATTTAATTTACCACGCAGGCACAATAGATACATAGAGCCACATAGATAATCGGCTATGTGCCTATGTTTCTATGTGGTAAAAACAATTATCAAATATTTTAACGCCGCACTATCGTATTTCTAAAAAATCATAGTATGAAAAAGGTGATCCTGGTCTTATTAGTAGCCATTGCTATAAATACAAATGCACAAACACTGAAAGAAGCCCTCTACGGCGGCAAACTGAAAACAGATACCGGCACGGTATTACGGAAAGGCGAAGACCTGAGTTCAAAAATCGATTCCAACCGTAAAGCGCCGGTAGTGGCCCCCGAGAAGAAACCGGTTGCCGCAGCCACAGATTCTACAAAAAAAATGATCGCTCCCGGCGACAGCATGGCAGCCCCGGTTGCTGAAAAACTGGAAGTAGCGCCTGCAACCGGTGTTGGCGCCGACAATAACAGGGTTTGGAAGGTTTTCCTGGATTCCACCATCAGCATACTGAACCAGGACCTTGCCGTGAACAAAAAGTACAAAAAGGGTGAATATTCCGTTACAGTGGACTATGTGATAGAACTGGACGGTAAGATCACCATCAACAATGTGTATGTATCTCCCGAAAATAAAAGCCTTGCCATACAGGTAAAAGAAAGACTCAATATTGATACACCGCAGTTAAAGCCTGTGCTCTCCAGTAATGGTAAACCGAGGAAGATTAATAAGAGGCAGAGTTTTATGTTGGTGAAAAACTAGTTTGTGGATTATTGACTTTTAAAATACAACGGATCTGTTGCCCATAATGTGTTTCCGGTTCATTACGTTTGTTCATGAAAGACACTAATTAGCGGCCCACTTTAAAGGGGTTTTTTAAGAAAAAGATGAACAATAATTTTGAATCTTAAACCATTCGCATGGATATCTTTGAGCAAAACCCTGAGTTCTTCAGTCTGCCGCCAGCAACTGGCCATCCTCACCCGCTGCGCCCTTACCGGTGACATAAGCAACTTAGATGAACCCACAGAACGGGATGCAGCCTGGCATTTTTGTGAAAAAGTGGAGGAATTGATTGAGGCGGTGTGGATGATTGAGAGTATCAAATATGTATAGTCAGTCATGAGCGATAATTTCACCAGTTTCATCATAAGCTCTCCCATCTACAAAATAAATATCTCTACTATTGTCATTGAGTGTCCAAGTATGCTCAAGATTTTCCCATATAATTAAACTGTCTTTACATCTAAATGCGATATCTAAAATTTTATACTCATATACACCCTGATTGTTGCCTAAAATTTCAATATACTCAGCTTTCTCAAACATGACCTTTCCTTGGGTAATACAGTATGGTTTCAGAGCTATATTCATTGCATTTGCATTAAGCCTAATTGTCGGATAAAAAAGCCCGTCAAAGGTTGAAAAATTTACTATATTGTTACCGTATATGTCTCCGAGAAAAAATTTAGCTATCGCACTTGTTAGTTTATACATATTGTTATTAACTATTTTCGCACAGAATTTCCTACTTAAATAGTTATGAATAAATTGGCTTTCTGAATCAACTTCTGATGATTTGAAGTTATTAAGCGGATTATCTTCATCAGCATTTATTCCTTGAAATACTTCATCTGTGAACCCTAGGTGATTTAATAACAAGGGGGCACTACAAACCCAATTACCGATCAAAATTTTATCACCTTGTTTAACATCTTCTAATTCATAAAAAACTGCCTTTTTCTGTGTTGCGCAATAAAACATTGACTCACCAGTGATACTTGCCCTATTAGCCTTTGCTTTTGAGACTGGTGGATAAATTATATCATCAAAAAAATTGGGCTTAGAGTCGTACTTGATACCTCTATATAATATCCAATTTTCATTAGCAACAATTGTAGCAACCCTCAGATTCGAAAATATGACATTCAATAACCTATGAATTTCTTGAGCATCAGCAATATTGATATCCATTGCTTCAAGTCTTGAAATAGCCTCCTGCTTCTCAATCATTTTAACTCTATTATTATTTTGCATCATGTTAATTTAACTCACTATAGGCATAATTATATAAATTCAAAGAGGGTAGCTGAATCATCACCTCCCCATCCCCTCTATCCACCTCATCACCTCCGCTCCTTCCTCCCCCGTACAGGGGTTAGGCCCTTTGCCTAAAAAGTACTGCACCACGCTTTCTATCATGGGCTGCTGTACATGTGGCAGAGGGTCAAACTGGAAGTGTTGGGTATGATCTGCCCTGCGCCACTCAATAGTATTGCCACTAAAAAAGCTGAAACCGATCTTTCCTTTGCTGCCAATGATATCGCACCAGTCTGATGAGTATGAAGCATTAAAACACCAGGCCCCGCTAAAGGCAATATTGTTTTCAAACAGGATGCTGCCCGTTACCAGATCATCGGCCGCATATAGCCCGCCCTGGTTGGTGGATATGCCCTGGATGGTTTTTACCGGGCCAAAGAAATAATATAGCAGGTCCAGTTGGTGCGGCGCCAGATCATGAAAAAAACCGCCACCGGCAATGGCAGGGTCCACCCGCCAGGAAGTTTTTTCCTCCGCCAGTTCGTCTTTGGTTGGGGCCGGTTTATACATTTCAATCCTCGCCAACCGTACATCACCAATGGCTTTTTCTTCCAGCAGCTGCTTTACTTTTAAAAACAGCGGCCAGCGGCGGCGGTAATGCGCCACCACCAGTTTGATATTTTTTTGCTTCGCTGCTTCGGCCATTCGTTTCCCTGCTGCATAGGTACCCGCCATGGGTTTCTCCACATACACTGGTTTGCCGGCATTGATAGCTGCTATCGTATATTCTTCGTGTGAGGAAGGAGGTGTGGCAATATAGATGGCATTCACCTCCGGGTCGTTGATGAGTTGTGCCGCATCGCTGTACCATTTGGGTACGCCATGCCTTTTGGCATAGTCTGCTGCTTTATCAGCATCCCGGCGCATTACGGCCACCAGTTGTGAACCGGGCACTTTATTAAAGGCCGGACCGCTTTTTACTTCTGTCACGTCACCACAACCGATGATACCCCATTGAAGGTTGTTCATAAAAAGGCCTCCCCAACCCCTCCGAAGGAGGGGCTTCTGGTCGTTTATAATTTGTAAAAACCTCCCCAAACCCCTCCGAAGGAGGGGCTTTAGGTCGTATATCGTTTGAAAATTCTTTTATCCTTCGAAGGAGAATGCTTACAGCCTGTCTTTAAAATCAAGACCATTCTTCTTTGCTGTTTCCTCTGCTAAAGGGTAGCCAGCGTCAGCATGTCGTATCACCCCCATACCCGGATCATTTCTCAGCACACGGCCCAATCTTGCAGCAGCCTCATCCGTTCCATCGGCCACAATCACCATACCGGCATGAATGGAATAACCCATCCCCACCCCGCCACCATGATGCAGCGATACCCATGATGCGCCACCTGCCGTATTCACCAGTGCGTTCAATATCGGCCAGTCGGCCACGGCATCGCTGCCATCCAGCATGGCTTCGGTTTCTCTATTCGGACTTGCCACAGAGCCTGTATCCAAATGATCACGACCGATCACGATCGGGGCTTTTACTTTGCCAGTTTTCACCAGTTCATTAAATGCCAGTCCTGCTTTTTCTCTTTCCCCCTGTCCCAGCCAGCAAATACGGGCGGGCAATCCCTGGAAAGCGATCTTTTCTTTGGCTAAGTCTAACCAGCGCATCAATGATCCGTTTGCCGGGAATAAATTTCTTATCACCTCATCTGTAACAGCAATATCGTTAGGATCACCACTTAGCGCCGCCCAGCGGAAAGGGCCCTTGCCTTCGCAGAAGAGAGGACGGATGTATGCGGGAACAAAGCCGGGAAAATCAAAACTTCTGTTGAGTTTGTGGTTTGTAGTTTGTGGTTTATAGTTCTTCATGGCTGCACTGTCCCTGCTCTGTTCGAAGGCTTCCGACTTCAGGTTTTTATCCTCATATTCCTGTGCCCGGGCACGGATATTATTGCCATAATCAAAAGTAATGGCGCCTTTGTCCATCAGTTGCAGCATCAGCTGCACATGCAGGTACATGCTTTCATAACTCAGCTTCGTGTATTCATCAGGGTTAGCAGAACGCAATACGTTGGCCTGTTCGTTGCTGAGCGTATGCGGCACATAACCGATCAGCGGGTCGTGGGCGCTGGTCTGATCGGTAAGTGTATCCGGAATAATATTTCTTTCCACCAGCCTTTGCAATAAATGAACAGCATTGCACAGCACCCCGATACTTTTTGCTTTTCCCTGTGCCTTGTATGCCTGTGCCTTGTCAATTGCTTCATCAATATCCGTGTATTTTTCATCCAGGTATCTTGTTTCAATGCGTTTGTCGATACGCCATTCTTCCACTTCGGCAATCAGCGCCACACCTTCATTCATCGTAATGGCCAATGGCTGAGCGCCACCCATACCACCGAGGCCGGCGGTTACATTAAGAGTCCCACGAAGTGTTCCTCCAGTAGATGTTGGATTTTGGATTTTTGAATTTTGATTATCGCCTTCACCGGAAAAATGCTTGTCTGCCAGTGCGGCGTAAGTTTCGTAAGTGCCTTGCACAATGCCCTGGCTGCCGATATAGATCCAGCTGCCGGCCGTCATTTGACCGTACATCATCAGGCCTTTTTTTTCCAGTTCATCAAAATGTTTCCAGTTGGCCCAGTTGGGCACCAGTTGTGAATTGCTGATCAGCACCCGTGGTGCATCCTTATGCGTTTTGAGAATACCCACCGGTTTACCGGATTGAATGAGTAATGATTCATCATTCTCCAGCACTTTTAATGCTTTGATGATATTATCCAGAGCTTCAAAGTTGCGGGCGGCTTTTCCCCTTCCGCCGTACACGATCAGGTCGTCGGGGCGTTCGGCCACTTCGGGGTTGAGGTTGTTCAATAACATCCGCAGGGCTGCTTCCTGTATCCAGCCTTTGCAATTGAGTTGATTCCCTGTCGGGGTTTTGTATTTAATGGGGTCGTATTTTGTTTTTGTCATGGTGGGCATATAGTAATTTGTTGTTTGTTATCAGACCGAAAGTCAGAAAGACCAAAAGTCGGAAAGAATTTCCCTGCTATGGGAACTATTCTTACTGACTTCTTAACTTCCGGACTTCCTGACTTCTCTCTTCCGCAAAAATCGTTAATCTCTGATAAATTGAATATCTTGGGTATACGAAACTTTTATTCATGAGTATTCATATCAGTGCCCAAAAGGGAGAGATCGCCAAAACGGTGCTTCTGCCCGGTGACCCTCTCCGGGCCAAGTATATAGCGGATACCTATTTGCAAAATGTGAAGCTGGTCTCCACCACCCGTAATGCCTTCTTTTTTACCGGTACTTATAAAGATAAACCGATCACTATTGGTGGCAGCGGCATGGGTTGTCCGAGCATTGGTATCTACTCTTTTGAATTATACGATCAGTACGGCGTGGAAAACATCATCCGCATCGGTACCTGCGGCGCTTATTCCAAAAAATTAAAGCTGCTGGACCTGGTGAATGTGGACTTTGCCTGCAGTGAAAGCACTTATGCCCGCCATGCTTTTGGTTTTAAAAACGACCGCATGAAACACCAGGGCGGTATTTATGATACATTAAATGACACGGCCAAAGAACTGGGATTAACCGTACATAAAGGACCTATTCATTCCAGCGATGTATTTTACAGGAAAGTAAAAGGCAAATCACCCACCGTTAAAAAATATAAATGCATGGCAGCCGAGATGGAAGCATTTGCGCTCTTTGCCAATGCCCGTTATCTTAAAAAATCGGCGGCTACGGTTCTCACCGTTTCTGATATTATTGCCACACATGAAAAGATCTCTGCCGAAGACAGGGAAAAAGCATTGCTGCCGATGATGAACTGGGCGCTGGAAACGGTAAACCGGTTGTAAGTTTTTCACCGCGGAGAACGTGAGGACGGGGAGTTAACGCAGAGAATACAAAACCACCAAAGTTATACAGTAGTACTGCTCTGCGCTCTCTTTTCTCTGCGGTTAATCTCTCTTAAAGCTCCAAAGAAAAAGCGGCTTCATTCAACACAATGCATTTGGAGATTGTAACAGGGAGAAGGCATTATTGCCGATGATGAACTGGGCGCTGGAAACGGTAAACCGGTTGTAAGTTTTTCACCG
>CAZSGD010000017.1:84289-88745 GCA_964606155.1 uncultured Chitinophaga sp.
GAGGACGGGGAGTTAACGCAGAGAATACAAAACCACCAAAGTTATACAGTAGTACACTCTGCGTAATCTTTGCGCCCTCCTGTATTCTCTGCGGTGAATCTCTCTTATTGTTCCAGTGAAAAAGCCGCTTCATTCAACACTATGCCTTTGGAGGACGCAAACTCATTTACCTTGTTTACAAAGGAGAAATCCTTAATGATCCCGGCCACTTTATTGATATCTTCAGCAAAAATACGGTCTTCTTCTGCAAAACTCACGAACTCACGTACATAGCTATGCGCAAATTCAAGTAAAACCGAGCTTTTCAACGGTCTCCGGAACTCAATAGCCTGGCAGGCCGATAATAATTCGATAGCCATGATAAATTCCAGGTTATCCAGCGCCCGGTTCAGCTTACGGCCGCTGATACTGCCCATGGAAACATGGTCTTCCTGTCCCAATGAAGTGGGAATACTATCTGCGCTGGAAGGGAAGCACAATGTTTTATTTTCCGTAACCAATGCAGCGGTGGTGTACTGGGGGATCATAAAACCGCTGTTCAATCCCACATCCTTCATTAGCAACATGGGCAATCCCCATTTTCCCTCCAGTAATAAATAACAACGGCGGTCGCTGATATTACCCAATTCAGAAGCGGCAAAACAGGCATAATCAAGAGGCAATGCCAGTGGCTGACCGTGGAAATTGCCACCACTGATGGTATCATCGGCACCGAGAATAATGGGGTTATCGGTCACCGCATTTAATTCGGTCTCGGTCATTTCTTTCAAATGCAGCCAGGCATTGCGGGAAGCACCATGCACCTGCGGCATACAGCGTAAGGAATAAGGGTCCTGTACCCTTCCGCAATCCATGTGGCTTTGCATGATAGCTGAATCCTTCAGTAACACCCGCAGCCTTTGTGCCACCAGTTTATTTCCGGCAAAAGGTCTTAGTTCATGCAGTCGCTCATCAAAAGGCGCTTTGGTGCCGGTGAGTGCTTCGAGGCTCATGGCCCCGATGATATCCGCCGCTTCCAGGCAATTATGCATTCTTTGCACGGCCTTTACAGCAAAAGCTAAAATGAATTGTGTGCCATTGATCAGCGCCAGTCCTTCCTTCGGCCCGAGTGTGATCGGTGATAACTCAAATTTCTTTAGAATGTCTTGTGCCTTGTACCTTGCTCCTTTGTAAAACACTTCTCCCAACCCAATCAGCGGAAGAAATAAATGCGATAATGGCGCCAGGTCGCCACTGGCCCCCACACTTCCCTTTTCGGGCACCACGGGTATCACATCATTTTCAATATGCCAGAGGATACGCTCCAAAGTAGAGAGCTGTATCCCGCTGTAGCCCTGTGCCAATGCATGCACTTTAGTGATGAGCATGATCCTGGCCACTTCCATGGGAATAGGGTCGCCCACGCCCACACTATGGCTTTGCAATATCTTATGTTGCAGGGTGCGGGTATCCTCTTCAGAAATATGGGTATTGGCCAAAATTCCAAAACCTGTATTTACACCGTACACCGTTTTTTTATTCGCAACTATATCCCGCACAGCCCTGTGGCTGGCATGGATCTTATCAACAGCCTGCTTATTTATAACAGCTTTAAGTTTCCCGGATGCAACGGCCATCACCTTTGCAGTCGTCAATGTGTCAATTCCATAATTAAAAACAGTACCCATGGGCCAGTAATTAGAGCCCCAAATGTAAATGAATAAGTGATAGTTTTCCTCGTGGCGATCGCTGCGGTTCGCTGCGGGCCCTGCGGAAAACCAGCATCAGCCCAAATGACTTACATTTACAGGTATTAAGCGTTACGTATGAAACCTGCCCTTTTAATAATCCTTCTTTCACTGGCTGTCGGCGCCCGGGCGCAAACCCTGAAGAAATATCCTGTGGGCAATTCCGGCTGCTCCATTTATACCTATTGTGATTCGAAATATAAAATGGAATACAGCTCCGATTCATCCAAAGTATATACCGGCGAATGTGTGAACGGAGAAGTGACCTATGGCGTTATTTGTGTAAAACTGCTGAATAATGTGGACGACCTCACTATGGCTGAAGACCTCATGATACAATATTCAGATTTTTTAAAAGCCAGTTTCAAGATCAAAGAATCCGCAGGCTATGGCAAAGGCCACCGGCTGAACAATAACGAAAAAACAAGAGGTATCCTCGATTACTGGACAGATGAAGAGGGCGATAAATGGAAGATCAAAGCATGGACGGATGGAAAGTTCATCGGGTTCATGTATGCTTACAGTAAAAAGGAATTACCTGAACAAAAAGTGAATACGTTTTTGGATAGTTTCCGTTTACCAGAGAAGTAGTCCTGAGTCGGCGGAGGCGGTTGGGATGCTGGTTGAGCAATAGCTTACCAGTTGTTTGAACAAGGACATTCTTTAATATAATCAGGATTTGAACTATAGAAATTCATAAACGAAGCAACGGCATTGAGAGTTTTTTCATACTCAAACTTGAAAGCTCTTTTGTATAAGTAATCGTATGGTGTGTGTCCATCGTTTGAAGTCTTAGTATGAACAACCCCATCCCTGAAGTCCTTTAGATTATCGATGTGTATATTAATATTTGGGTGTGCCTTTGCAAAATCCTTTTTGGCTACAATAGGCAAGATATCAACCCTTTTTTCATTAAATGGTAAATACCTTTCGATCTGCTCTTTCGTATAAGTTTCTGTCTTTCGTTTATCAGGTTTTGAGTATATGAAGTTATAAGGAATGCTTCTGTTTATGAAAGCTTCTACTGCTGTAAATAACAATATTATGAAGCTGCTTGTGAGCCCATAATATTCATAAAGCTGATTGATTACAGGCTCTGTCATTTTCACATTACTTAATATTTTAAAAATTTCCTTCTTTTTGTCATGAATTAGACGATAGTTCAAATAAGCGGTATGGAAATAAATTAGTACTGGATCGGGTTCAGGAATAAAAATCAGGTTGCCTTGGCCATCTTTGAAAGGAAAGGCTTGTATGACTTCATTAGCCTCTGTTACCAAATATCCTACCTTATCTTTCGGCATTTTTTTTATCGAAGAAAAATCTTCTACCAGAAAGGTGTCAGACTGGTTTTCAAATACTTTTAACTCCTCGGCTGTTAATTTCTTTTCAAAAAGAAATCTCTTTTCAATGTGCTTTTTCATTTTGTAGTATTAAGAATATTTTTCTAACATAATTCAAAAATACTAAAATAATTAGTATTTTTATTCCGGCCTTACTCGCTTTTTAAAAAATAATATTTACAAATGACCAAACGTGAATCCCAAAGAAAAAAACTGTTTGACTTATATGCGCAAAATTTGACAAACGTCTGTGAAATGGGAAAACTTAGGCTTTCTTATCCAGATGAAAACGGAAATGCTGGAAAGATAGTTACTCAACCAGTGGTTTATTGCCCTCTTTGCATGAAAGTTTATCATTCCGAAGCATTAGGTGAAGATGGAATTGATAGATTGACTATTGAGCATATTCCCCCTGAGTCTGTAGGAGGAAAGGCTAAAATTCTCACATGCAAATTGTGCAATGATAAATTTGGGAAAGAGCTTGACCATCATCTCCTAAGGCAGATGAGTATTGAGCCTTTTTCTAAGGGTTTAGATAATTCATCTATAAAAGGAAAAATAAAAGTAGGGGATAACATCCCACTGTCTACAATTTTGAGTTATGAAAATGGAACACTTACAATGAAGCCTCATTTTCATAAAAGCTATAAAGAACAATATTATAAAACTGTTGACGAGATAAAGTTATTTCGAGACGGCTCAAGGTTCAACATAATGGTACAGGGAAGTAATCAACGTCGTTACATATTGGGCTTATTAAAGTCTGCATACTTGGAAATGTTTTCGTTATTTGGACATATTTTTTTGTTTAATGGCAGCACTCAAAAGATCCGAGAACAAATAAATAATCCTGATGCATGGTTGCTTCCACATAGTTCAATATTGGAAATGAATTTTGATAAAGAACGTGCTGGTGTTTACATTATATATAGTCCTAAAGAGAGGTTGTCATTTTTGGTAATAATTGATTTAAGCGTAAAAAATTTCAACTATGCTAAAAGAGTGGGAGTTCTAATTCCAGGCCCTGGAAAAGAAGCATGGGTAACATATACTAATTATAAAGATGGGAAAGGTTTTGAAGCTAAGCTAATTTTACTTTCAGAAAATAATTTTATCAAAGAGAAGGAACTATCATTGTGGTATAATGAAGTCTGGAAAAAAGTAAAGGATGGCAATTGGGAAAATATTCAAGAAGAAAAAAAGTAACTGAACCCTTAATTTTAAAACAAACAAATGAGTACAAAAACCACCGTAAAGAATGACTTACCCATGTTTATCCTTAAATTAAAACGGTCTTAGAAACTATTCATTTCCAAGACCGTTTAGTAGTGTTTTGTGATCCGGATTGGATTCAAACCAATGACCTACTGCTTAGCTTACCCTCTA
>CAZSGD010000018.1:0-87671 GCA_964606155.1 uncultured Chitinophaga sp.
AGTAAGATCGGCCGGCCAACTAAAAAAGAAAGAAGGGACCTGGATGATTTTTTAGAGGAATAACCGGGTTGCTTATACTGAAGCTATACTTTTTACGAATTCAGGGCCTCTGCCCTCCAGCAGGTCACCGATACAGGTAGCCGAAAAATTCTGCAGCATTCCGTTCCGCAATATCACCATTTGGTCATGCAGGGGGCATGGGGTTTTTTTATCGCACTGTTTTCTTCCTAATACACATTCGTTGAATTCCTGTGCCCCATCTGTAATATCAAATAAGTGCAAAAGTGTTGTATTAAGGGTTTTTGCTGATATTGAAAAGCCACCGTACGGGCCCTTGGTGGAAACTAGGATACCGCTCTTAACCATCTGTTTCAATATTTTAGCCAGGAAATGCCGTGGTACCGATAATTTACCTGCAATTTCTTCTGCCCGTATCTTTCGTTGCCTGTTTTGTTCCATGGCAATATATAAAATCCCCCGCAGGGCATATCCAAATGATTTTGATAAAAACATACCTTTATGAAGTAACCATAAGGACCAAAAGTACCCTCCGGCTTTATTGAACAGATTGATCATTATCACATCACCCGGTGATGCATGTCAGGCAGTATCGGATACCCCCCTAATACTTTTGATCCATAAAAGACAACAACATCTTTTTTAACCCTCTCAAACATTTTTTATGAAGTTGAAAATTATGTACGCTATTATCACCCTGGCATCTGCTTTCATTCTTTTTGCCTGTGGTGAAGGCACTAAAAGTGAGCCCAAACCTGTGGATGTTCAGGATCTTACCAAAGACAAGCCTGAGGTCCATGGTACGGAGATCAAAGAAAGTGATATCAAGCTGTCAACACCGCTTGATCAATCCATGGTGGCAGCGGGCAAAAGCACGTATGAAATGAAATGTCAGTCCTGCCACCGGCTGACCGATGAGAAATTGGTGGGTCCAGGCTGGAAAAATGTAACTAAGAACAGGAAACCGGTTTGGATCATGAACATGATCACCAATGTGGATATGATGCTGGAAACAGACGCGGAAGCTCAAAAACTGCTGGAATTATGTATGGTACGGATGCCGAACCAGAATATAAACGCAGAAGAAGCCCGTAAAGTGCTTGAATTTATGAGAAACAATGATGGTGAGAAATAAAAAACCGAAACAAAAGCCAGCGAAATATTCTGTTACATTATAAACCTGCTAAATTTTTTTTATGAAATATCTTCTCAAAACATTGACCCCCCTCCTGGCTTGTTTTATTCTTGTCCAGGGATGTAAACCCAAAGGCACCCAGTCAGCCGTAAGTGGCAATGCTGCCTCCAAAGTTTATGTATCTCCCGGCAAGTATGATGAGTTTTATAATTTCGTTTCCGGCGGATTCAGCGGACAGATGTCCGTGTATGGATTACCGTCAGGACGTTTGTTCCGCGTTATCCCTGTTTTCTCAGTGGATCCTGAAAAAGGATACGGATACAGCGAAGAAAGCAAGGCGATGCTTAACACTTCTCACGGTTTTGTTCCATGGGACGACTTGCATCACCCCGCCTTATCTGTTACCGATGGTATACATGATGGACGCTGGGCCTTTGGCAATGCCAATAACACGCCCCGCATCGCCAGGATTGACCTGAAAACATTTCGTACTGCAGAGATCATCGAGATACCCAACAGTGCGGGTAACCACTCCTCTCCTTTTATTACGGAAAACTCTGAATACGTGGTGGCGGGCACCCGGTTTAGTGTTCCTATTGGCGACAACCAGGATGTACCTATTCAAACCTATAAAGAGAATTTCAAAGGAACGGTCAGCTTTATCAGTCTTGATAAAACGTCCGGCCGCATGAATATTGCTTTCCAGATACTGACCCCGGGTATCAACTTCGACCTTTCCCGTGCAGGAAAAGGAAAATCAAACGGCTGGTTCTTCTTCAGCTGTTATAACTCTGAAAAAGCCAACACCCTGCTCGAAGTAAATGCTTCGCAAAAGGATAAAGACTTTATTATGTGTGTGAACTGGAAAAAAGCAGAAGAATATGTAAAGGCAGGTAAAGCACAGAAGCGGGCGGTGAAGTATGCACATAATGTATATGATGAAGCCAAACACATGGCCACATCCACTATAGAAAATGAAGTGCTGGTGCTGGACCCGAAGGATTGCCCGGATATGGTGTATTTCATGCCTTGTCCCAAGTCTCCCCACGGTTGTGATACAGATCCTACCGGTGAATACATTGTGGGCAGTGGTAAGCTGGCCGCTACCATCCCGGTTTTCTCTTTTACCAAGATACAGGCAGCCATTGCTGCAAAGAATTTTGATGGCGAATACGATGGTATTCCCGTACTGAAATACGATGCCGTATTACACGGTGAGGTGCAAAAACCCGGCCTGGGGCCTTTGCATACAGAGTTTGATGCTAACGGTAATGCCTATACGTCATTCTTTGTTTCCTCCGAGATCGTGAAATGGAGTGTAAAAGACCTGAAAGTGCTGGACCGTGTGCCCACCTATTATTCCATTGGTCACCTCTGCGTTCCCGGCGGGCCCACTAAGAAGCCCTGGGGTAAATATGTGATCGCCTATAATAAGATCACCAAAGACCGTTACCTGCCCACCGGGCCCGAACTGACCCAAAGTGCTCAACTTTATGACATCAGCGGTGAAAAAATGAAACTTCTCCTCGACTTCCCCACAATTGGTGAACCGCACTATGCAGAAGCCATACCGGCAGAGCTCATCATGAAGAACAGCCAGAAGATCTATAAGATCGAAGAAAACCAGAATCCCTGGGCAGCCAAAGGTGATAATTATGCCCGGGTGGAGCGCAAGGGCAACGAAGTGCATGTGTATGCCACTTCCATCCGCTCGCATTTTACACCGGATAATATTGAAGGTGTGAAACTCGGGGATATCGTTTATTTCCATATAACCAACCTGGAACAGGATTGGGATGTACCTCACGGGTTTGCTGTGAAAGGTGCTAACAATGCAGAATTACTGATCATGCCGGGTGAAACACAAACATTGGCCTGGAAACCAGACCGTGTGGGTGTATTTCCAATTTATTGTACAGATTTCTGTTCGGCATTACACCAGGAAATGCAGGGTTATATCCGGGTAAGCGCAGCGGGATCCAATGTTCCCCTGACCTTCAGTACCGGAAAGTCCGCTGCACCCGCCACTGAAAAGAAAGAGGAAACAACCACAAAATAATCCCTTCATATTAAACCACAGGTTATGAAAATGATATTCGGCATAACGATAGCTTCACTCTCCTTACTGTTATTAAGTTGCAGTAATGACAAAAAGAACCCTGCAGATACTGGTGCGGCAGAAGTGGTGCAATCCGGCGGACAGGAAGCCGTTCAGGACGATGAATCGCAAAAAGACGTGGTGAAAGTCGCCGTTGGTTCAAAAGACCATACCACCCTGGTGGCTGCATTAAAACAGGCGAACCTGGTTACTTCCCTGTCTAATGCCGGCCCGTTCACGGTGTTTGCACCAACGAATGCAGCATTTGATAAACTCCCTGCCGGTACAGTAGATGGATTGATGAAAGAAGATAAGAAAAGCGACCTGGAGAACATCCTTCAGTATCACGTTACCACTTCTGCTTTAAAAGCTGATTACCTGACAGATGGTATGACGCTGGGAATGGTGAATGGAGATAACATTTCCATTAGCGTAAAGGATGGTAAGATCATACTGAATGGTTCGGCAACGATCATAGCATCTGTTCCTGCCTCAAACGGAATGATACATGTGATCGATGCCGTATTGCTTCCGCCGGCAAAAAAATAGCTCATTTGTTGAGGGTTTATTTATTCATACACACTTCCGGGGTTCGAAAGCCCCGGAAGTTCCTAAGTCATTTTTATGAGCAATAAATTAACAGTTCCGTCACGAATAATGGTAGCATTTGCTTCCGGTGCGTTGATCGCTGTATTTTTTTTACCGGCCTGGAGGATCGATCTTTTTGCGCCGCAATACCCGGAAGGGTTGACCATGAATATCTGGATCAACGGCTTGAGTGGTGATGTGGATGTGATCAACGGGTTGAATCATTATATCGGTATGAAACATATCACCGTTGACATGTTTCCCGAATTTAAGTTCCTCCCTTATGTGGTAGGTTTTTTTATGTTGATGGGAATGGCTGTAGCTGTAACAGGAAGCAGGAGATTTTTACTTTTCTACCTGGGATTAACTGTCCTGGGAGGGGCATTGGCCATGTATGATTTCTATAAATGGGGTTATGATTACGGACATCACCTGGACCCCACTGCACCTATCCAGGTTCCGGGCCTTTCTTATCAACCGCCTTTATTCGGCCATAAACGCTTATTGAATTTCGACGCCTACTCCTTTCCCGATGTGGGCGGATGGATCGTCATAGGCGCGGCCGGCCTGGCATTTGGTGTTTGGTTCGCGGAATGGTATCGCAGAAGAAAACTGGCGAAAACGGTCTGCATACCAAACCGTGCGTTAGCTGCCTCTGCCATTGCGCTGACACTTTCCATCATGGCTTGTTCTGCCAAAACAGAGCCTATTCAATTCGGGAAAGACCAATGTTCTTTTTGCAAGATGACAATCATGGACCCCAAATTTGGCGGAGAAGTGGTAACAAAAAAAGGTAAAGTGTATAAATATGATGATGTCATCTGCCTGTCGCAATTTCTTCACTCCGGTATAGTGAAAGAAGAAGAGATAGCCCAGGTGGTTTTTGTGAATTTTGAGAAGGAAAATGATTTTATTAGTTCAGAAAAAGCAATGTTCTGGGTAAGTTCTGCTCTCAGAAGTCCTATGGGCAGCAATGCCGCCTGTTTTTCCTCACCCGAATCAGCTAAAAAAGCCAGCCAGGAAAAAGAGGGGCGGCTGATCAGCTGGAATGAATTACACCAACAATTCAAATGAAAACCATTCTGTTGATAGTATCCCTGTTGTTGGCTGCCTGGTTGAATGCCAAAACCATTTATGTGGGGAGTCAGCGGCCGGTCAAGTCGCTGAAAAAAGCCATTGAAATAGCCCGGGCCGGGGATACAGTAATTCTGCAGGCAGGCATCTATAAAGAAGGAAGTATCGTTATCACCCACTCGATCACCCTGCTGGGAGAAAATTACCCGGTACTGGATGGGGAGCACAAATTCCAGGTGCTGCTGATCAGTGGAAATAATATAACGGTCAGGGGTATACGCATCATCAATGCCGGTTATTCCGCACTGGACGATTATGCAGCCATTAAACTGGTGGATTGCCGGCAGGTAACGATCGAAAACAACGAGGTCCGGAATGCCTATTTTGCCATTCATATTTCCAATACCAGCTCTGCCATTGTTCGTAATAACCGGATCACCGGATCACCACGGTCAGAACAACTGACGGGAAATGGCATTCATTTGTGGAAGTCAGATCATGCACTGATAGAAAAAAATACAGTCAGCGGTCACCGGGATGGTATTTATTTCGAGTTTGTCACCTTTTCCACTATTCGCCATAACGTAAGTGAAAAGAACATACGTTATGGACTTCATTTCATGTTCTCCAACGACGATGTGTATGCTGGAAATGCTTTTATCAATAATGGCGCCGGCGTGGCCGTAATGTATTCGAAGAAAGTAAAAATGGAAAACAACCGCTTCGAACAAAACTGGGGGCCATCCGCTTATGGCATTTTATTAAAAGATATCAGCGATAGTCATATCCTGCACAATACTTTCCTCAAAAACACGGTGGGTATTCACCTGGAGGGGACCAGCCGGATGGATATTCAAAAGAATACTTTCCGTGAGAATGGCTGGGCGATCAAAGTGCAGGCCAGCTGTGAGGATAACACTTTTCACCACAACAATTTCACCGGCAACAGTTTTGATGTGGGTACAAACGGTACGATGGTGCTGAATACGTTCGAGAACAATTATTGGGACAAGTACGAAGGTTATGATATTAATAAAGACGGCATTGGCGATGTCCCCTATCGCCCGGTTAGTATGTATTCCATGATCGTGGAACAAAACCCCAGCACATTGATATTATTGAGAAGTTTTACAGTACAGCTGCTGGATAAGGCAGAAAAAGCTATCCCTTCCCTGACCCCTGAAAACCTGGCAGACAACAAACCATTGATGAAATCATTGAAACTATGATCCGCATTGACAATCTTTCAAAAAAATTCCGTCGACTACCTGTATTAAAAAACATTTCAGCCTCCTTTATACAAGGCCAGGTAGTATCGCTGATAGGGCCCAATGGATCGGGCAAAACCACCCTGATAAAATGTATCCTGGGTATGGTAAGGCCCGATGAAGGAAAGATATTCGTGAACGGGCAGCTGATAAAGAATGATAATAATTATCGCAGCGGCATCGGTTATATGCCGCAGATTGGCCGCTATCCTGATAATTTAAAAGTAGGCCAGCTTTTTAGTATGCTGCAGAACATACGGAATGTGCGGGCTGATCAGCTGGACACCGCATTGATACAACAGTTTGAACTGGAAAAAATATTTGAAAAACCCATGCGTACGCTGAGCGGTGGTACCCGTCAAAAAGTTAGCGCTGCGATTGCATTTCTTTTCGATCCGGCCATCCTGGTACTCGATGAACCCACAGCAGGGCTTGACCCGCTGGCGTCCGAAATTCTGAAAGAAAAAATCCAGGTGGAAAAGAAAAAAAATAAACTGATCCTCATCACTTCCCATATTCTCAGTGACCTGGATGAGCTGACCACTCATGTTATGTACCTGCAGGAAGGACAGGTCCATTTCTTTAAAGATATCAGTACCCTCCAGGAAGAAACAGGTGAGCTGCGCCTGGGCAAAGCTATTGCCCGTGTCATGAAAGGGGAGCCCCTGAGCAGCCAATGGATCGACAAGGTCCTGTTCCTGGAAAAAAACGAAACCATGTAAACAGACCAACATGATGAAGCTTTCCAAATATGTGTTGTACGACATTATCCGGAGTAAGATCGTGCTGGCTTATACCCTGTTCCTGCTGATCATTTCTGTCAGCATGTTCCAGGTGGAAGAGAACAGCAGCAAAGCGATCCTTAGCTTATTAAATATTGTACTCATTGTATTACCGCTGGTGAGCCTTGTTTTCACCACCATTCACTATTATAATTCGTATGAGTTCATTGAGCTGATGTCGTCTCAGCCCCTGAGCCGCACCCGGATTTTACTGAGTGAGTTCACTGGTGTATGCAGCTCTCTGCTCTGTGCATTTGGGGTGGGCGTGGGTATCCCGGTATTATTATTTGCCGCAGATGCCACGGGTTTTGCCCTGTTATTTACCGGCATTGCTCTTACCGTTGTCTTTACCTCATTGGCATTTTATGCTTCCGTTACTGCACGGGATAAGGCAAGGGGTATCGGTCTATCCTTGTTATTGTGGTTTTATTTCGCTTTGATCTATGACGGGCTGGTACTCCTTGTTTTATTCTCATTTAGTGACTACCCGCTTGAAAAACTGACCCTTTTACTTTCTGCTCTCAATCCGATCGATCTTGGGCGCATCTTTATCATGCTCCAGATGGATATCAGCGCATTGATGGGTTATACCGGCGCTTTATACAAAGATTTCTTTGGAAGTTCGCTGGGTGTGCTGTTCACGGCCTTTATTATGTTGCTATGGGCTATTATCCCTTTGTGGCTGGCTATCAGAAAATTCAACCGGAAGGACCTGTAGAAGAATTTATTAATTAACAATAAAAAAAATTTATGACAACATTATCCAACAAAAGCCTTGCTCAAATTGTCAGCGGCAATCACAAGGCTGCCCTGGTGCTTGAAAAATACCATCTTGATTTCTGCTGCAAGGGAAAACGTACCCTGGAACAAGCCTGCAGCGAGAACAACATTGCCATACAGGATGTGGTGACAGAACTGGAGAAAGCGGACCAGCCTGATAGCTCCACTGCCAGGGTGAACTTTGAAAACCTTCCTCTCTCACTTCTCGCCGATTATATCATCTCCACACATCACAGTTATGTAAAAAAAGAGATGCCGGCCATCCAGGGTTATTTACAAAAAGTTGCCGCCAAACATGGTGACAGGCACCCGGAGGTCAGGAAAGTACTGGCGCTTTTCAGCACCATTGCACATGAAATGGAGCATCATATGCAAAAAGAAGAGTTGGTACTTTTCCCCCGGATCAGGGAAGCAGAGCAGCAACCGGCATCCGGCCAGAAGCCAGCCCTCAGCCCATCGTATATACAAGCACCCATTACTGTTATGGAGCAGGAGCATGAACAAGCAGGGCTTCTGATGGCACAGATCAGGGAACTGACAAATAATTATGAACCGCCTATAGATGCCTGCACGACTTTCCGGTTGAGCTATGCCTGCCTGCAGGCCTTTGAGCTTGACCTTCATCAGCATGTACACCTGGAAAACAATATACTCTTTCCAAAAGCCATATCCTTATTTAATGAACACACTCCATGGTCTTTAAACTGATGATTGATAAATATGTTCCCTGCAAAAAAAAGGGGCAAACATAGCAAAGCATTACCGGGGTTCTATGTGCACACCCAATACATGTTGTAAAAGCTGAGTAAAATCAACCGCTTTTACCACTGCCGTCATTCTTTTGGCTGACTTCCTGGCCGATCTTAGCAATGATAAAAACATTATTCATATTAAAACTGAGTATATGGAAACCAAAGCACTAGAAAAACCCAGAACATCCTGGCCAACTTTGTTCGACAGTGGCTGGATGGATAAGTTCTTTAACGCCCCGATCGATGAATATTTCAACATGGGTAAAGTAATGAATGTGCCGGCGGTAAATGTTTCTGAAACGGATAATGAGTTCAGGTTGCTGGTGGCAGCTCCCGGAATGGAGAAAAAGGATTTCAAAGTGGAAGCGTATGATAATATGCTCACCATCAGCGCAGAAAAAGAAAGAGAGGAAAAAGAGGAAAAGAATGGCCGTTTTAACCGCAGGGAATATAATTACAGCAGCTGGACCAGGAGTTTTACCCTTCCTGAAAATTGCAACGCTGCCAAAATCGATGCCTCCTATGTAAATGGGGAATTGAAGATCCTTATTCCTAAGCTGGAAGTAAAAGAATCCAAAAAAGTAAAAAGCATTGCTGTAAACTAACAGAATGTGCCCGGAAGAGCAACCCCCGTCTGTAGCTGGAAGACGGGGGTCTTTTTAAGAGCAAAATGATGAATTATGAAACCGTCTTACCTTAAACCGATTACCGCCCTGGCTAAAACGAGGAGAAGAAAAACCACTATCAGTTCTGCCATGAATATAAATGAAAACCAGCAGGAGTATATTGTGTATGTGGCTGTACCCGGAATGCAGCGGGAGGATTTTAACATTACGGTAGAGAAAAGAAAACTGGTGCTTTCCGCTTGTAAAAGGGAGGCGATCCATTGTTTTACCGGCGGGGATAAACAACCCCGCTGGAGTCAGCGTTTTACCCTGCCCGCTGATGCTGATACAGTGATGACTGCTGCTGTTTACCGGAATGGTGAATTACAAATCCATATTCCAAAGGGAAAGCCAGAAGTGACAAAAGAACTGACCGAGATCTATGTATATTAATACAGCAGGTTCTTTAATTTCTCCAGGTTCATAATACTGATCTTCCCTTCCTTAATTTCTATCAGTTTCTCCGATTTAAAATCGCTTAACGTACGGATCAGCGACTCTGTGGCCGTGCCTACATAGTGTGCAATATCGTCCCTGGATATTTCGATGGGTTTATTTTCACCCCCGGTATTGAACTTACCCTGAATATCGACAAGTGCTTTGGCCACTCTCTTACGGAGGGAGCTATAAGCAAGGCTCAGTAATCTTTCCTCTTTTTCCTTTACGTTCTGTGTTACGATGCGGATGAACTTGGCTGCCACCGTAATATCCTCTTCCAGCATCTGCTGAAACTCTTCCCGGGGTATCTGTATGATCTCCGTTTCTTCAAGTGCCACGGCAGAATCATCATAATTCTTTTCCTCTATCAGTGCCGGATAGCCGATAAAATCGCCGGCACTGTATAAGTCGGTAATATATTCTTTGCCGTCTTCGTGCGTCTTCACGCCTTTTACTTTTCCTTTTACGATATAATACAGGAACCGGGGCCGCTTGCCTTCTGCGTAAATGACCTGTTTCTTGGAATATATCTCAGAATTATAACTTTCGGGATTAAAATTCAGCATGCCATTGGCACGGAGGTCGTTGGCCAGTTCGCTGAGCCCCTTGCCGCTGGCATTATACTTTTTATGCAGGATATCTGCTTTTTTTAACCTGGTCTCGATAGCATTCATCAGTTCTATTTCCTCGAAGGGTTTGGTCACATAATCATCAGCGCCCATTTCCATGCCTTTCCGGTAATCGCTTCGTTCCGCTTTTGCTGTAAGAAATATCAGGGGAATATTTTCTGTTTCGGGGTTCTTACGCAGCAGGTGTAATACGCCATACCCATCCAGTTCGGGCATCATAATATCACAAACGATCAGGTCGGGCTTACTGGCCAATGCAGCTTCCACGCCTTTCTTGCCATTTTCTGCGGTAACTGTTTTATAGCCGCCGAGGGAAAGGATTTCGGCTGTATTTTCCCTGATATCTTCATTATCATCTATGATAAGAATAGTACGCGGTAACATGTGATAGTTTTAAGTTTACAATATTTGCAAGATATAAAAACCCTATTCCTGATTAAAATCATATTTTTTTATGAAACTGCTCATCAGTCCCCTGTCACACCCTTTCTACTTTAGCCTTTCCGTAAGGTTATATGATTTCCGCAATCGCTACAAATCAGCAAGTTCAATGTTTTCACTGTGGGGAAGACTGCAGGAATGACCGTATCCGTTCTGCAGAAAAAATTTTTTGCTGCGAAGGGTGTAAAATGGTGTACCAGATCCTCCAGGCCAATAACCTGTGCGGGTATTACGATCTGAATGCCAGTCCCGGCATTACCCAGCGCATCCCGGTTCGCAAGGAAAAGTTTGCCTTCCTGGATAACCGGAATATCCAGGACCAGCTGATCAGTTTCCGGGATGAGCAGCAGGTCCGCATTACTTTTTACCTGCCGCAAATGCATTGCAGTTCCTGTCTTTACCTGCTCGAGAACCTGCATAAACTTGATCCCGGGGTTATTTCCAGTAAGGTAAATTTTACAAGGAAGGAAACGGATGTTGTTCTATCCGCCTCCACTTCTGTCCGGCAGCTGGCCGAACTGCTGACCAGCATCGGCTACGAGCCCTATATCAGCCTCAATGACCTGAAAGAGAAAAGACCGGGTATCAACAAGCAACTTATCTACCGGGTAGGAGTAGCCGGTTTTTGTTTTGGCAATATTATGCTGATGAGTTTTCCGGAATACCTGGGTATTGATTCCAGCGAAACAGCCCTGCTCACTTTATTCCGCTGGATCAATTTCGGGCTGTCGGTTCCGGTGCTGTTTTACTCCTCCTATCCTTTTTTTGAATCCTCCTGGAAAAGCCTGAAGCATAAATTCCTGAATATTGATGCGCCGATCGCTTTGGCCATTTTGATCACGTTTATCCGGAGTGCCTGGGAAGTGATCAGTGGTACCGGCGGCGGCTATTTTGATTCCATGACAGGTATCGTATTTTTCATGCTGGCAGGCCGCATTTTGCAGGATAAAACCTACCGGCAGTTATCTTTTGAAAGAGATTACAGTTCCTATTTCCCCATAGCCGTTTCCGTTATGAAGAACGACCAGGAAGTTCCCACTGCCCTCCCTGACATTCAGCCAGGAGATACACTGCTGATTCATCATGAGGAATTGATACCGGCAGACGGGATCCTTACAAGAGGAAAAGCGTTCATAGATTATAGTTTTGTAACCGGCGAATCATTGCCCGTGCTGAAAGAAATGGGCGAGATCATATACGCAGGGGGGCGGCAAACGGAAGGAAATATAGAATTGCTGGTGGTAAAAGAAGTAACGCAGAGCTACCTCACCAAATTATGGAACCGCGAAGAGTTGAAAAAGGGAAATAAGACGGAGAGCATCTCATTTGTTCACCTGCTGAGCCGGTATTTTACTTATATCGTATTCGCGATCGCTGCAATCACTGCCGTTTACTGGAGCACTCATGACTATTCCAGGTTATGGCCAGCCATCACCGCTATTTTCATCATTGCCTGTCCCTGTGCATTATTACTATCCAATACATTCACGAATGGTAATATCCTGCGCATACTGGGACGTAATCATTTTTACCTGCGCAATGCACAGGTTATTGAAGATATTGCAAAGACCAGCCACATTGTGTTTGACAAAACAGGCACCCTTACTACTACCCTGGAACAGCAAATTGCTTACGAAGGATCAAAACTCACTGCTGAACAAAACGAACAGGTGGCCGCACTGGCTGCCTGTTCTTCTCACCCGCTGAGCAGGGCCCTGGTACGTTTTCTCCATCCCGGTAAAAAAATGGCGGTTGATTCATTTGAAGAAGTAACGGGAAAAGGAATTTCCGGCACAGTGGAACAACACCTGGTCAGGCTGGGGTCTTATGAATTTGTAACTGGTGATTCGGTAAGGAAGCCCGGCACTTCGGTGTTTCTGAGTTTCGATAACAGGCTGACCGGTTATTTCCTTTTTTCCAATCACTACCGTAAACCGGTGCCCGGACTGGTGAACCAGCTCAGGAAGCACTACCGGCTATCTGTTTTGTCGGGTGATAATGACCATGAACGGAAAAACCTGGAGCAGATGCTGGGACAAAAAGCTAACCTGCTTTTTCAACAGGGCCCGGAGGATAAGTTAAACTACATTCAACAGCTGCAGGAAGCTGGTGAAAAAGTAATGATGGTCGGGGATGGATTAAATGACGCAGGTGCGCTGAAGCAAAGTGATACGGGCATTGCAGTTGCTGAGCAAACCAACAGTTTTACACCTGCCAGCGATGCCATCATGGAAGCCAGGCAATTGTCTTTGCTGCCAAAATTCATACGTCTTTGCCGCTTCAACCGGAAGATTGTAATAGCCAGTTTTGTTTTGTCGATCCTGTACAATATCATCGGGCTTTATTTTGCCGTACAGGGCATTTTATCTCCATTGATCGCTGCCATCCTGATGCCCAGCAGCTCGCTCAGCATCCTGCTTATCACATTTGGGAGCAGTAGTTATGTGGCACGCCGGCAAGGGCTGTGAAAGTTATTGCTGATCACATACTTGTATATGATCTGATAATAATCAGTTTATCACTTGACAACTGTTATAGATTACCGGGTGCGCTGAAAATACTTTTACGTGATTAAAAATACCCGATGAGTGTAATTGTTATTCTCCTGATCGCCAGCATTTCTATTGCGGCGCTTTTCTTATTTGCCTTTTTATGGGGGGTCCGTTCCGGTCAGTTTGAAGATGACTTCTCTCCCCCTTCCCGCATTTTATTTGATGACAAGCCTTCAACCAAAACAAAATAAATCGTAAACCCATTCATTTATGCAAGTAGAAAAGTTTTATTATGATAACAAGATTGTCAGGGCTTTTGGTTATGCCACCATTATTTTTGGTGTGGTGGGTATGCTGGCCGGCTTGTGGGCAGCCATCCAGATCTATTACCCGGAAAGCAGTTTGAATCTTGCCGCCACCACCTTTGGCCGCTTACGTCCCCTGCACACCAATGCGATCATTTTTGCCTTTGTAGGTAATGCCTCGTTTGCAGGTATTTACTATTCTTTACAACGCTTATGCAAGGCAAGGTTATTCAGTGATAAACTGAGCTGGATTCACTTCTGGGGCTGGCAGGCCATTATTGCTGCTGCGGCCATCACCTTACTGATGGGTGTTACTACCGGTAAAGAGTATGCAGAACTGGAATGGCCGATTGATATTGCCATTACCCTGGTATGGGTCATTTTCGGCATTAACATGTTTGGCACCATTATTAAACGAAGGGAAAAGCACCTGTATGTAGCCATCTGGTTCTATATTGCCACCTGGGTTACCGTGGCCATGTTGCATATTGTCAATTCAATTGAGATACCGGTTTCCTTTCTTAAAAGCTATAGCTGGTATGCAGGTGTACAAGACGCACTGGTGCAATGGTGGTACGGTCACAACGCGGTTGCTTTCTTTTTAACCACCCCGGTGCTGGGTCTTATGTATTATTTTCTGCCCAAAGCAGCTAACCGCCCCGTTTATTCCTATCGATTATCCATCATTCACTTTTGGGCCCTGATCTTTATTTATATATGGGCCGGACCTCACCACTTATTATATTCTGCCCTTCCCGACTGGGCACAATCTTTAGGCGTTGTGTTCTCAGTGATGCTCATCGCACCCAGTTGGGGTGGTATGCTGAATGGATTGTTCACCCTTCGTGGTGCATGGGATAAGGTAAGAGAAGACCCTGTTCTTAAATTCATGGTAGTAGCGATTACCTGCTACGGTATGAGCACATTTGAAGGTCCTTTACTGAGCCTGAAAAGCGTGAACGCCATCTCCCATTTCAGCGATTGGACCATTGCACACGTACATATCGGGGGATTGGGATGGAATGGTTTCCTGGCATTTGCCATACTATATTATATGATCCCGAAAATGTGGGGCACTTCCCTGTACTCAAAAAAATTAGCCACCAACCATTTCTGGTTAGGTACCATCGGCATCATTCTGTATGCGGTTCCTATGTACTGGGCAGGCTTTGAACAGGCCACTATGTGGAAACAGTTTACACCCGAGGGACAGTTAAAATACCAGTTCCTGGAAACGGTGACCAGCATTAAGCCCATGTATATCACCCGTAGTATCGGCGGAACCCTTTACCTGGTTGGCGCCCTGATGATGGTATACAATATTTATAAAACCATAGTCAAAGGAAAGTTCATTCCTAATGAGGAAGCAGAAGCGGCACCGCTGGTAAAAGAAACCAGTCATAAGAGAGAGTTCTGGCACCGTGTGCTGGAAAGAAAACCGGTGACCATGCTGGTGCTGAGCCTTATCCTGGTGGCTATTGGAGGGCTTATAGAACTGATCCCCACCTTCCTCGTTAAATCCAACGTTCCCACGATCTCGAGTGTAAAACCGTATACGCCGCTTGAGTTACAAGGCAGGGATATCTATATCCGTGAAGGTTGTTATACCTGTCATTCGCAAATGATCAGGCCGTTCCGTGACGAAGTGGCCCGGTACGGTGAATATTCCAAAGCCGGTGAATTTGTTTATGACCATCCCTTCCAGTGGGGCAGCAAGCGTACAGGCCCCGACCTGGCCAGGGAAGGAGGCAAATACCCGGATAGCTGGCATTATAACCACATGTATGACCCCCGGTCAATGTCACCAGGTTCACTGATGCCACCCTACATATGGTTGCTGGATAATAAACTAGACACTTCCTCCACACCGGCCAAGATAAGAGCTATGCAAACATTAGGGGTGCCTTATCCGAAAGGCTATGATCAACAGGCTAATAAAGACCTGATGCACCAGGCCGATTCTATTGCCGGTAATCTTAAAAAAGATAAGATTGAAACCGCTTCCAATGCGGAGATCGTGGCCCTGATCGCTTACCTGCAGCGGCTGGGCAGGGATATTAAATCTGAACCAAAACCCATTATAGCAGAAAATAAATAATCATCAGTATGAAATTCATTCACTATATCGAAAAAGTCAGCGGGGTAGATATTATGGGATTGATCTCGCTGTTGTTATTTGCTTCCTTTTTTACCATTATGCTTGTTTGGGTTTTCAGGACCAACAAGCAAAAATTGCGTGAAATAAGCAGGATCCCATTAGATAATTAAATACCAAACCGATCAATAATATTATATGCGTAAACGATTTAACTATATCACAGCCCTGTTTTTCATCGTTACACTTATTATCAGTCAGCCCGTTTGGGCAGCGGGGCCACCCTCTCCTTCCCCATTCAGTAACCCCCTGGCAGTTACATTCATTGTATTGATGTTATTGCTGCTCATCATTATTGGCATACTGGCAAACGTATTAATCGGTGCTGCTGATCTTAAAATAAACAAAAAGAAAAAAGCGTCCGGTAATTCACCTGTACTTCCGGTTGTATTATTGATCATGCTGTTATGCCCCGGACTATCATTATTTGCACAGGATGTTACAGGGGCCGCAGCCGCTCCAAAAACAGCGGCTTCTATAGGTGGTATGGAAGCTTCTTCTTTTTACATCATGGTAACTATTCTTTTCCTGGAGCTTTTTGTAATCATTGCTCTGCTTATAAATATCCGGCTTCTGCTGAAAATTGAAAAAGAGAAAATCTCAGATATTACCGTGTTGGAGAAAATAAAAGCAACCCGGTTAAGCTGGTGGGACAGGTTCAATAAACTAAAACCCGTAAGCCAGGAAGCAGAGCTGGACCTGGGCCATGAATATGATGGTATCCGGGAACTGAATAACCGTCTCCCGCCATGGTGGTTGTATGGATTTTATGTAACCATCCTCTTTGCCGGTATTTACATGTGGCGCTTTCATGTTTCACATACCGGCCCTTCCAGCAAAGAAGAATATGAGTCTTCTGTGGCACGGGCAGAATTACGGATTCAGGAGGTACTGAAAAAGAAAGGAGAAGCAGTAGATGAAAATACTGTTCAGGTAATGAAGAGCGCAGAAGACCTGGCTGCCGGTAAAGTCATTTACAGTAAATCCTGTGCTTCCTGTCATAAAGAATCAGGAGCAGGAGATGTGGGGCCTAATCTTACAGACGATTACTGGATGCATGGCAATGATATAAAAAGTATTTTCAAAACAATACGTTATGGCATCAACGCCATGCCTCAATGGCAAAACACCTATTCTAACAAACAGATAGCCCAGGTGGCCAGTTATCTCAAGTCATTGCAAGGCACTAATCCTGCCAATCCAAAACCGCCCCAGGGTGTGCTGCAAAAAGAAGAACCCGCCGCTGTGGCAGACAGCACAGCCTCCGGAAATAAAGTGGCTATGAACCAGTGAATAATAAGCATCCGATGAAAGAAACAATAACCAATGATACCAGTACTCCGGCAACACCTATAGAATCCTTTCGCGACAGGATTGCAACTGTAGACGAAAAAGGAAAACGGAAATGGGTTTTTGCACAAAAACCAAAAGGAAAGTTCTATAATATCCGCACCTGGGTAAGCTGGGGTTTTTTTACCCTGTTTTTTGCCCTGCCTTTCCTTAAAGTTAATGATCGTCCACTGTTCCTTTTTAATATTCCCGAAGGCCGGTTTATTATATTCGGAAAAATATTCTGGCCACAGGATTTTTTCATCTTCGGCATCACGATGGTCACGTTCATTATATTCATCGTTTTGTTTACAGCTGCTTTCGGCCGGTTGTTCTGTGGCTGGGTATGCCCGCAAACCATCTTTATGGAAATGCTTTTCCGTAAGGTGGAATACGCTATAGAAGGGGATGCAGCCCGGCAAAAACTATTAGCTAATGCACCATGGACGGGAGAAAAGATCAGGAAAAAAACCACCAAACATGTGATCTTTTTCCTGCTGGCATTCATCATTGCCAATTTCTTTCTGTCGTATATCATCGGCATGGATGAGCTGAAAAAAATGATCCGTGAGCCGCTGAGCGAACATATCGTAACATTCATTGCACTGCTTGTTTTTTCAGGGGTATTTTATGGTGTGTATGCTTACTTCCGCGAACAAGCCTGTACGGTGGTATGTCCTTATGGCCGTTTGCAAAGCGTGTTGCTGGACAGGAACTCTATGATCGTGGCTTATGATTATAAAAGAGGTGAACCAAGAGGAAAATTCAAAAAAAATAAAACAGCTGAAATTAATACTGGTGATTGTATCGATTGTTTTCAGTGCGTGAAGGTGTGTCCTACGGGTATCGACATACGAAATGGCACACAAATGGAATGTGTGGGCTGCACGGCCTGTATTGACGCCTGCGATAAAATGATGGACGCCATCAGCAAACCCAGGGGTTTGATCCGCTATGCCTCTGAAAATGGCATTGCCGAAAGCAAAAAACTTCGCTATACCGGCAGAATGAAGTTTTATACGGTATTGCTGATCGCCCTTGCCGGTTTACTTACCGTACTGCTGGTAACCCGTAAAGATGTTGGCGGAACAATTGTACGAGCGCCGGGTATGCTGTACCAGGAAAGGGGAGCAGACAGTATCTCTAACCTGTATACTATTAAGATCGTCAATAAGACAATGAAGGATATTCCGCTTACCCTGAAACTGGAAGATGCTCCGGGCAGAATCATTGAAGCGGAGGGAAGAAATATCCTGGTAAAAAAAGAGGATCAGGGCAAGGGTTCATTTTTTATCGTGCTCCCAAGAAGCTATATCAGTAAAAGAAAAACAAAACTGGAAATAGGTCTTTATGAAAATGACCGCAGGATCACGACGATCAGCACGAATTTCATGGGGCCATTCAGCCGGCTTTGACCAACGTAAATTAATTTAATATGAATTGGGGAAATAAATTGCTTATCACTTTCATCCTGTTTGGCACAGGAATGACCTTCCTGGTAGTCAGGTCACTTCGTACCCAGTATGAGCTTGTAGAGAAAGATTATTACAAACAGGAATTACGGTACCAGGATGTGATCGACGGTTCACGGAGCGCCAATGCCTTGCTTTCCCCTGTAAAACTGGAACAAACACCGGAAGGTATCATTCTCGAAATGCCCGATGAAATGAAAAACAAAACGGTGACCGGGAATATATGGTTTTACTGCGCCTATGATGCAGACCGGGATCGCAAATTCAGCCTTCAATCTGCAGCCGGTGGTATGCAGGTAATCCCTCAGCAGTCGGTGGCGCCGGGTGATTATACCGTCAAGTTAGGCTGGAGTGAATCGGGCAAAAAATATTATACTGAAAAAAAGATAACCATACGCTGAATGACAAGCTCTGTAATGATAGCGGGATTCACTTTAGGTATTGCCGGCAGCCTGCATTGTGTGGGTATGTGCGGCCCGCTGAGCCTGGCACTACCAGTTGCCCATTTTACAAGATCAAAACGTTTCCTGTCCTTATTGCTGTACCAGGCTGGCCGGGTGATCACGTATTCGTTTATTGGTCTTTTAGCTGGCCTGGCCGGACGAAGGATCTATATAGCCGGTTACCAGCAGTGGTTTTCTGTGTTCCTGGGCAGCCTGGTCCTATTATTTGCCTTGCTGTATTTTTTGCAGAAAAGGGGCTTGCGCCTGAAGTTTCTGCGTCGTTATTACTCCGGCATACAACAGTTGATCATTAAAGCAATGCAATACCCCGCAGGCCCGGTAACTTTTTTATTTACGGGCCTGGCCAATGGCCTGCTTCCCTGCGGCATGGTATATATTGCATTAGCTTCCACCCTTTCCCTGACGGAGGTCCATGAAAGTGTATTGTTCATGGCAATGTTTGGTGCCGGTACATTGCCCGCGATGATGCTGGTGGCTTATGCCGGGCAACTGATGAGACCTTCCATCCGGCTGTCGTTTCAAAAAGCAGTGCCGGTATTTATAACAATTATGGGACTTGTATTAATATTAAGAGGTTTGAACCTGGGTATTCCTTTTATCAGCCCCGAATTACCTGCTGCACCAGGCCAATCTATTGTGTGCCACCCCGCTAATTAAATTTTTCTTTATCAGCATAACCCCACTCTTCTTCTTCCGCTAATTCCCGGCCCTGGTATTTTCCATAACGGATCACCGAATACAGAAGCCAAATCATTAAAAAAGGGAGGGCTAAAAAAATGATATTCACAAGCCAGGGCAGCGATCCGGAAAGAATGAGCATACAATAGGTTAGTAATAAAATACTGACAATGATAACTGGTATGAATTCCTTCCTGGTCATACTTATGGTAACGCGGGAGGGGGATAAAAGTTCATTTGTCCCACTCATCAGCCTGCAACCATGGCAAGTGTACGGTAAAAATAGTGTTGCCGGGCTGGCTTTCAAATGAAACATCCCCTTTCAGCAGGTTCACATACCGTTTTACAATCGGTAAGCCCAGCCCCGTTCCCTGTATATTACTTACGTTTTTAGCCCTGAAAAAAGTGCTGAAAAGGAAAGGCTGATCATCTTTCGGAATTCCCAGGCCTTCGTCCCTGATACGAATGGTCAGTTGTTTATCCAGTGTTCCGATATAGAGCTGTACAGGCTTGCCTTCGGGTGAAAATTTGATGGCATTGGATAAGAGATTCAGCATGATATTCTTCAGCATCCGTTTGTCAGTGGAAAAATCCCTTTCCCCCTCGCAGGTCAGCAGGATATCCTGTTTATCTTTTACATGGGCCTTCATTTCATCCACCACATCCTCCACAAAATCTTTCAGGCAAAAAACAGAGATATTCACTCCCACTTTTCCCTCTTCCAGTTTACCCAGCGACAGAAAGTCCTCGAGCAGCTCATTCATATGGTTAACGGAATCCCGGATACGACGGATATGTTTTTCTCTTTTTTCAAAGTCTTCAGCAGTGGGATATTTGGATACGAGTGTGGCAGAAGAAAGTATAGTACTCAGGGGGGTCCTGAATTCATGTGAGGCCATCGATACAAATCTCGATTTGATCTCATTCAGTTGCTTTTCCTTGTCCAGCGACTCACTAAGTTCAGTTTGCGACTGTTCCAGTTTTTGTAATGCCTCTTTTAAAATAAGTGTACGCTCCTCTACTTTACTTTCCAGGTCGGCATTCAGTTTACGTATATCATCGCTGATCTTTTCCAGCTCCTTTTTTTGGGTCAGCGATTTTTGTTCAGCCTCTTTGCGGGTGGTAATATCCACTATGAATGCGATGACAAATGTTTCATTTTTCTGTTTGTAATGGCTAAGGCTCACCTCTACCGGGAACTCGCTGCCATCTTTTCGTTTTGCATAAAGGTCGCGGCCTACTCCCATCGACCGGTTGGAAGGGTGGTGATAGAAATTATCACGTAATGCCACATGCCTGTCATGATATCTCCCCGGAATTAATTTTTCGATGGCTTCGCCCAAAAGTTCTGCAGCCTGGTAGCCAAAAATTTTTTCTGCTGCCGGGTTCAGCAAAACGATCCTTCCAGATTTATTGGTAAGCAGGATACCTTCAGTAGCATTTTCAAACAAAGAAGCCATGTGTGTTTTTTCGTAGGCAAAAGTTTGCTGCAATTTTTTCAGGTAAAAGATCAGCACCACCGACAACAGGATGGTGAGTAATGAATACACCTGTGATAATAATGCCCGGGTAATATTGGTTTGTGCTTCCTTGAAATATAAGAGCAGGCCCGTCATCACCACCATACTCAGCACACCGGCAAAAAGGGTCGACCGCCAGCCGGGAATAAAAGCAGTCAGGACGACAATGATCAGCATACCGCTTACAGCCAGCTCATAGCTATGAAAAAGAAAGGAAAGACCGATCGTGGTGGTAAAAACCAGGATGGCGATCACCAGGATGATCCGGCTGTTCAGTTTAAGCATATAATACTGATTGCAGCAACAATTTAAGTATAAAATAGATCAGATAGGCGGTCAACCATTTCTTTCCAGTAATTCCTTCTCCATGGCAATGGCTTTAGGGAAGAGAATATTATTTTCCAGGTACACATGCTGCACCAGGTCTTCATCTAATTCTTTCAGGAGCGAGTAAGAAAGCCGGTGACTGGCACAGGCCGCCTCCGGTGGAGTATAGTTATTCGTTATTACCCGGAACGAATGCAGGAGTTTTTCCATAAAATCATGCTCATGATTCATAATATCCTCTACCGGTTTCCGCAGTGTTCGTACCAGCAGCCTGGCATAGGTTTCCTTGCTGTTATAGGCATGTACAATTTGCCTGATATAAGGAAAAATAATATCCTCCTCCTGGCTAAGGTGTGGCAGGATGGTCTTTTCCAGCCTGTAGAACTGGCTTTCCAGTTCTGGCAGTTGCGGATATTTTTTTGCATGCTCTCTCACAAAATTCGATAGCTGTTCCCCAATGGCAGGCAAAGACTGCCGGAGATACTGGTGATGCACATGGACGATGTAATCGGTAAGGAAATCGACCTTCCAGTCATGATACGGCAATGAAGCCGGTAAGCTGATCACCCTTGCCGCTTCTTTGATCTCCTGCAATAATGCTTCTGCAGGCATATCCTTCATTTCACACACCAATTTCAACGGCCATTTCCCGGAACAGCAATATTCGATATTGTATTTTTTAAATACAGCAGCTGTACGGTGATACTTTTTTACTATTTCATTAGGGGTTGATTGCTCGTCGATCTCACTGATATGCATCCAGGTCATACTAAACAGTCTTATGCGGGCAAAATAGGAAGTTGGCTAGTTTAAAAAACTGATTTTAATCATTTCTTAAAAAATGATGTGGTATAGTGCATTCGTGCTGGTACGGAACTGACACCTATCAACGGTTGTTATGACAGAAGTCATGCCCGGCCGTTTTCCCTGGTTTTAATTTAGCAGAGGTAAGATATGTTTAAAACTTTGCTCATGCGAATGAGTCATCGTTGGTTTTTTGTTTCAATGCCTACCCCCGGTTCCCCGGGGGTTTCCTTTTCCGGCTATTCTTTTTACTTTAGTGTAATGAAAAAAGTACCCTTTTTTATTTTGGCCCTTTCTGCCTGGATAGCAGGTTGTTCCAAAAGCACTGCCGAAGACGATAACGAATTACCTGTTATCACCCTGGCCCAACCTGTCAGCGGTCAAAATTTTACACCGGGTCAGCCCATTGATATCAGCGGCAGTATTACTGATAATAAATACATCGCGGAAGTACATATTCATGTCACCAACACCAATACCAACACGCTGCTGATGGATGTGCATCAATACCCCGGTGGCAGCTCCACCACCTTCAATCAATCCATTACTGCGGCGGCCGGTGTTAATTACAGGATAGTGGTGCGTGCTATTGACAAAGCTGTAAATGAGGCGGATAAAAGCGTACAGGTTACCTGTAACTGATCTCCTGTTATCTTTGCTCCATGCATATCGATATTCTTACCGTACTGCCGGAATTGCTCGAAAGCCCGCTGCAACACAGTATCATGAAAAGAGCGCAGGAAAAAGGTCTCCTCACTGTGCAGGTGCACCATTTGCGTAAATGGGCGGTGAATGATTACGGGCAGGTGGACGATTACCAATATGGGGGCGGTGCCGGGATGGTGATGATGTGTGAACCCCTGACTAAAGCGATCGAAGAATTATCGCAGCACCGGAAATTTGATGAGATCATATATCTTACCCCTGACGGACAACGATTGGATCAGCGGGCCACCAACTCCCTTTCCCTGAAGCAAAACCTGCTGATGATCTGTGGTCATTATAAAGGGATTGATGACCGTATCCGGGAGCATTTTGTCACCAAAGAAATTTCGATCGGGGATTATGTACTGAGCGGGGGTGAATTACCGGCCGCCATCCTGGTGGATGCTATTGGTCGCCTGTTGCCCGGCGTGTTGAATGATGAAACTTCTGCCCTGTTCGATTCTTTCCAGGACAATTTACTGGCCCCCCCTGTTTACACCAGACCGGAAAACTTCCGCGGCTGGAAAGTGCCGGATATTCTGATGAGCGGTGATCATAAAAAGATCGACGAATGGCGGCATGAACAATCTCTTCAGCGCACCAAAGACAGAAGGCCTGACTTACTGGATGAATAATTCATCAGCAGTTTTCGAATATCCTCTTTCTACATCACTCATCAGAGTGCTACCTGTATAAACAAGTAATAGAGCAGGATCATAATAACATTGATCGCAATGGTCTTTTTCATACATACGGATTTAGATCAATGGGGCTGTACCTGTTATTTTGCAAAACTATTGCCAGAACGCAGTTATCCACATAGGATTTGCTCTTATGACTTTCATCCCAGCACCCGTTAATCTCCCTTAGGAATACATGCATTTCCCGTTTAAAATGAAAATTTCGCTGTGGTAATTACCAACCATCCTGAAATAATACCTGCATATCAAACGATTGCCTGAATTTCAAAACCTACATTATTCTTTCTGTTTATTCAGGAACTTGCAGGCCTGATAAATGGCTTCTATATGAATACTGATCGTCGCAAATTCTTACGTCGTATCGCCCTGGGTGGAGGGGTGATGGCCACCGGTTTGCCTTCTTTTGCCGACAACTTTGCTGTGAGCGATGAAGAAATGAATGAATCCGCTCATTACGAAAAGTCAGCTCAGCGATTTAATATGTGTGGTTATGCTGCGCCAAAAATTGATACAGTGCGTATCGGCATAATAGGCCTGGGGCAACGCGGCTCAGAAGCGGTGGAGCGTTTAAGCTACATTGATGGCGTAGAGATCGTGGCACTTTGTGATAAATACCCCGACCGGGTGGCCGCTGCACAAAAGACATTGGAGAGAATGTTGAGGCCAAAAGCCAAAGAATATTCCGGCGAAGAAGGATGGAAGGCCCTTTGTGATAGCCAGGATAATGACCTGGTATATACTCCCACTCCCTGGCACCTGCATACACCCATTGCATTGAGGGCAATGAACCATGGTAAACATGTGGCCGTGGAAGTTCCGGCCGGCAAGACCATGGAAGAACTGTGGATGCTGGTGGATACCTCCGAAAAAACGAAAAAGCATTGTATGATGCTGGAGAACTGCTGCTATGATTTCTTTGAGTTACTCACATTGAATATGGCGAGGCAGGGATTGTTCGGAGAAATCGTTCATGCAGAAGGCGCCTACATCCATGATCTCAGCAAAGACTGGATGTTTAACAGGAATGCTTATGCGGATATGTGGCGATTAAAAGAAAATACCGGTAAGACAGGAAACCTCTATCCCACACACGGGCTTGGGCCGGTGGCGCAGTGCATGAATATAAACCGGGGAGACCGGCTTGACCACCTGGTAAGCATGAGCACAAATGATTTTACCATGGCGAATATGGTAAAAGAGTTAGCGGCCAAAGATGATTTCTTCAAAGGGTTTACCGGCAAAACTTTCCGGGGCAACATGAATACTTCATTGCTACGATCCTTCAAAGGCAAAACGATCATGGTGCAGCATGATGTTTCCACCATCCGTCCGTATTCCCGTATACATTTAGTCAGCGGAACAAAAGGCATTGCACAAAAATGGCCTGGCCCTGAAAAAATTGCTTTTGGTCATAGCTGGATCAGGAAAGAAGCGCTGGATGATCTGTATAAAAAATATTCGCCTCCTATCGTCAATCATATTGGCGCCATTGCAAAAGATGTGGGCGGGCATGGGGGTATGGATTTTATTATGGACTGGCGCCTGATCGATTGCCTGCGCAATGGATTACCGCTGGACCAGGATGTTTATGATGCTGCCGCCTGGAGCTGCCTGTTCCCGCTCACCCAGCGGTCTATTGCTAAAAGGTCTGCCTCAGTAGATATTCCGGATTTTACCAGGGGTGGATGGAAAACCAATAAGCCGGTTGATCTGTCGCTTAACGGCGGTGCCACAACAGGGGTAAGAAATGTAAAACCTGAGTTGAAAATGCAATAGCCGGAAGGGTGATTAAAATCAGTCAGTTTTGGGGTTTCACAGACAAACAAATGCCCAATTATTGCCTAATATGGCGTACTTTAGCACCTGATTTTTTTACTTTTTCCTGATAATCAATTAGTAGTATTGCCAGACCTTTACTTTGTTTCATATTTTTTTGAAATTTAACCACTTGAATGAAGGCCCTGACGACAATTACGGATCCGGTATACACTGAACCGAAGAGCTATACCTGGTATGAAAAATTCTGGCTGAAATATGTGAATGATAAAAGAGATCTGCCTTTCATTCACTTACTCACTGCCATCCATATTTTAGTTATTCCAGTTGCTATAATATTATATACCCCCCTATTGCAGGGATGGTACTGGTGGCTGGCTTACATCCCCTATTTTTATGTTTCCCAGATGTATTTTAAAGGCCGGTTTGGTTTGATGCTGCATTGCATCTGCCATCGTAAACTTTTCAAAAAAGGATATACCTGGTTATTTGATTATATTATCTGGATCGTTTGCCCTTTCTTCGGTCATACGCCGGAAACTTATTTTGCCCATCACATGGGTATGCATCACGTGGAAAATAATATGGTGGATGATGCCAGCAGCACTTTGCCTTACCAGCGTGACAGTATCCGTGGCTTCTTCAAGTATTATCTCAATTTCCTGTTTTTGGGGTTCCGTGACACATTCATGTACTTCTTCACCCGCAAACGCAGGAAATTCTATATGCGTCTTACCGCCGGTGAAATGTCATTCTTTGCCTTTTGTATTATCATGTGTTTTGTCAATTTCAAAGCCACACTTTTTGTTTTCATCATTCCCTTCCTTTTCGCAAGACTGGTAATGATGCTGGGCAACTGGGCACAACATGCTTTTGTCAATCCGCATGACCTGGAAGACAATACCATCAACTGCATCAATACCAAATACAATAAGATTTGCTGGAACGACGGTTATCATGCCGTTCACCATATCCGCCCTGCTCTTCATTACACAGAGATCCCCGGTGAATTCCTGAAGAATAAAGACAAATTTGCCGAGCAGAAAATTCTCACCTTCGATGGTATTCATTACCTGCACATTTTTACCTGGCTGATGACAAAACGCTATGATAAGCTGGCGAAGAACCTCGTCAATATCAACAATATGTTCTCCAGCGAGGAAGAAGCCATTAACGTGATGCGGGAAAGAACAAAAAAATACAACCCGCAATCTAACTAACATCCACAAAGGCTGTCTGATCACAATCCATTAACTTTAAATTTTTAATGGATAAAGATGTCAGCATTCACGATCAGCGGTCAATTCGTCGATATTCATCAGCAGGCCATTTACCCGGCCATGATTACAGTTGATGATGGGAAAATTGTTGCCATTGAAAAAGTTCCCGAATCTTCACTCCCCGATCACTATTATATTCTGCCCGGCTTTATCGACAGCCATGTGCATATCGAGAGCTCAATGCTGGTGCCGTCGGAGTTTGCCCGGCTGGCGGTGGTGCATGGCACAGTGGCTACGATCAGCGATCCGCATGAAATTGCCAATGTATGTGGTATGACTGGTGTGGAATTTATGATTGAGAACGGCAAGACAGTTCCTTTTAAATTTAATTTTGGCGCCCCCAGCTGTGTGCCTGCTACCACTTTTGAAACGGCAGGGGCCACTTTGAACGCAGTTGATGTAGAAAAACTGCTTCAACGCGACGATATAAAATACCTGAGCGAGATGATGAACTTCCCGGGTGTTTTATTCAAAGATGAAGAAGTGATGAAAAAGATTGAAGCGGCGCATCGTTTAAAAAAACCAGTGGACGGACATGCACCGGGTTTGCGGGGCCAGAAAGCGAAACAATATATTGAGGCGGGTATCTATACCGATCATGAATGTTTTACGAAAGAAGAGGCACTGGACAAGCTGCAATACGGCATGAAGATCATCATCCGGGAAGGTAGTGCTGCCAAAAATTTTGAAGCATTGATCGGATTACTGCATGACTATGAGGATATGATGATGTTTTGCAGTGATGATAAACATCCCGACAGTTTGGTGGCCGGTCATATCAACCAGCTTTGTGCCAGGGCCGTGGCAAAAGGTATCCCCCTGTTCAAAATATTAAAAGCTGCATGCCTGAACCCGGTCATCCATTACAAACTGGATGTGGGATTACTTAGAGAAGGAGATCCTGCGGATTTTGTAGTGGTGAAAGACCTGGAGCAGTTTGAGGTGATCCGGACTTTTATTGATGGCCAATTGGTGGCAGAGAAGGGAAAGTCGTTAGTTCAGAGCCGGGAGTCGGGAGTTATTAATAATTTCTCCTGTAAAAAAAGAAAACCGGAAGACTTTTTGATCCACGCCATGTCTGAAAAAGAAATTCTTCTCTCCAATTGGTTTCATGCTGATGGCCCGGATCAAATAAGAATCCCCGTCATTGAAGCGCTGGACGGACAGCTGATCACGAATAAAATTCAATACGATCCGAAATTGCTGCATGGCAAATTAGAAAGCAATATCAAAGATGATGTGTTGAAAATAGTAGTGGTAAACCGCTATAAAGATGCCCCGGTGGCCATTGCATTTATCAAAAATTTTGGGCTGAAACAAGGCGCCATGGCTTCTTCGGTTGCGCATGACAGTCATAATATCGTGGCCGTTGGCGTGGATGATGAAAGTATCTGCCGGGCTGTAAATCTTGTGATTGAACAACAGGGAGGTGTAAGCGCAGTGGGGCATAACAAAGAAATGATCGTGGCCCTGCCGGTGGCCGGGTTAATGAGCCATGAAGATGGTTACAAAGTAGCAGCTGCATATTCCGCTATAGATAAAATGACAAAAGAAGAGCTGGGCTCCACCCTCACCTCCCCTTTCATGACACTATCCTTTATGGCATTGTTGGTTATACCACATTTAAAACTGAGTGATCTTGGTTTATTTGACGGGGACAGCTTTCAATTCATTCATTAACTGTCAACTAGTTTACTCTCTCTTACAAAAAAGGGCTCAATTTTAATATTAAATTTTTTTTTGGTTCATATACTGTGCACAATTCAGGCAGTTAACAATAAATTAATTTTCTACTTTGCCTGAAATTTCTACTTATGAAGAAGCTCTTTAAACCCAAAAACTGGTTGCTATTTTCTTTTCTTCTTTTCCTCAGCACCAGTCTCGCCGCACAAGTCACCACCGCCACACTAAGCGGATTCGTTAAGGATCCCAAAGGAGCCGCCTTAGGCTCCGCCACCGTTACAATTGAATTTCCCGATGCCGGAATTAAACAAGTGCTGATCACCAAAGCAGACGGGCGGTTTACGGTGCCTAACCTTCGGGTGGGAGGGCCTTATAAAGTAACCGTTAACCATGTTAGCCATCAACAAAGTGTAACCGTGAACATTTTCCTCGAACTGGGCCTCAACAACACCGTGGAGATCACCATGGCAGAAGTGGCAAAAGAATTAGGAAATGTGACTGTGACCACCGGGGCCGGAAAAATTTTTGATGATAAAAGAACGGGCGCTTCCACCAATATCAATAGCCGGCAATTAAGAACCTTGCCCAGTATCTCCCGCTCGGCCGATGATTTTCTTCGTCTCACCCCATCTGCTTCGGCCAACTACAATGGTATTTCCTTTGCCGGCCGTAACGGGCAGTACAACAATTTTTCGCTGGATGGCGCCGTTTTCAATAACCCCTTTGGTTTGGATGCCCCCACTCCGGGCGGACAAACCAATGCACAGCCTATATCACTGGATGCCATTGAACAGATACAGGTGAACATTGCCCCCTATGATGTTACACAGGCTGGTTTTACCGGCGCCGGTGTGAACACCGTTACCAAATCAGGCAGCAACCGTTATACCGGCACCGCCTATCTTTTTTACCGCAATAAATCCTTTACCGGTAAAAAAGTTTCCGGAACAAAACTGGTAGTGCCTGATCTTAGTCAGCTGCAGGCAGGATTTGCACTGGGTGGCGCCCTGAAAAAAGATAAGCTTTTCTATTTTTTAAGTTTTGAAACCGAACAAAGAGAAGATGGGGCCACCAGCTATGTGGCCCAGAACGCTGGTAATGGCGGCAAAGCTAATACATCCCGTGTGCTGGAGGCCGATCTGCAGGCAGTCAGTAATATCCTGAGAACACGTTTTAATTATGATACCGGCCCTTACCAGGGATTTACCCATGATCAAACAAATTATAAATGGCTCGCCAAACTGGACTGGAATATCAGTTCCATTCATAAATTATCCTTCACCTATAATGGCCTGAGTGCAAAAAAGGATAAACCTGCACACCCCAGCGCCATTGGCCGCCGCGGACCAGATTATACCACTTTGCAATTCAGAAATTCCGGTTACGAGATCGTGAATAAACTGAATTCATTCGGAACAGAGCTCAAATCAAACTTTAAAGGTAATATGGCCAACAAGCTGCGGATCGTTTATACTACATTCCGCGACAGCCGTAATCCTTTTTCTTCACCCTTCCCGGTTGTCAATATTTCCAAAAATGGGGTACGGTATATTGTAGCAGGGCATGAGCCTTTCTCCATCTATAACCGTTTGAACCAGGATGCCTTCCAGGTAACCAATGATTTCAATTTATACAGGAATAACCATAGTTTCACTTTTGGCGCTTCGTTTGAATCATTCAAATTCGGAAATTCGTTCAACCTTACCGGTTATGGTCCCACGCTATTCTGGGATACGGATATTCAAACCTTTAAAGACAGTGTGCCGGTTGGTGGTGCCATCGTATTTGGCGCATACCCGCTGGACGTGGATGTGAACTATGCCCGTAACAGGGCAGCGGCCAATCAATGGACCTGGTATTATTTAACCGTGGGGCAACTGGCTTTCTATGCGCAGGATGAGATTCAAGCCGGAAAAAATTTAAAGATCACATTGGGCCTTCGTGTTGACAAGCCCGTTTATTTTGAAGATAAGTTTCGCTATCAAAGCCCCAACTTTAACCCGGATGGAACGTATGCCGGAACAACGGATGAATTTTCTCCCACATTTTCGAATACCGATAACCTGACCCTGTTTGATGCAGATGGCAGGCCCATTCAAAACGGACCGGGCAGAGACCTCGATAACACCAGGCTACCCACTGGCAAACCTTTGTTCTCGCCAAGGGTTGGATTTAACTGGGATGTGAAAGGTGACCGGACTGTTCAGGTAAGAGGAGGTTCAGGATTATTCACCGGTCGTTTTCCTTTTGTATGGTTGGGCAATCATATCGGCAACCCCTTCAGTTTCTTTTACAATGCTACAGATAAAAATTTCAGGTGGCCGCAGGTATGGCGCACTAATATCGGAACTGATTTCCGTATACCATCCGGAACTATTTTCACGGTGGATGTGGCGTATACAAAAGATATAAAAGCCATGATGGTGAGAAATTATAAGCTGGGTACCCCCACCGGTGTGCTGAATTCAGGTACAGGTGACAATCGCAGTGTGTACCTGCCTGCCAACCAGGGCACCGCCAACACGTATGTATTTACCAATACAAAGGAAGGCTACCAGTTCAACCTGACATTGCAGGCCCAGCAGAATTTCAAGAAAGGGTTGTATGCCATGTTTGCATATAATTATGGTATCGCCAAAGATGCAAGCTCCATTTCTGCAGAGATATCCAGTGACGCATTTGACAGGAACCCCATACTTAATAATGCCAATAAAGCGGTTAACTCCAACTCGCTGTATGGAAATACACACCGTTTTATTATTGCGGCATCTAAAAAATGGGATTATGGCCAGAATAAAATGTGGGGTACCACTGTTTCCCTTTTCGGCTCATGGACATCGGGCAACCGGTTTGCGTATGTATATGGTGGTGATATTAATAATGATGGTACAGCTTCCAATGATTTGTTGTACGTACCCACTGATGCAGAGATCGATAATATGACATTCAACCCTTTGCTGGATGTGAATGGAAATATTCAAACACAAGCTGCTCAACGGCTGGCATTGAAGGACTTTATTGCACAGGATGATTACCTGAGTGGCCTGAGAGGACAGTACACAGAAAAATATGGGGGTGAAACACCCTGGTACAGCCAGCTGGACCTGCGGATCTTACAGGACCTTATCCTCAATGCCAAAACAAAGAAAAGTTTGCAGTTCAGTATCGATGTAGTTAATCTTGGCAACCTGATCAGCAGCGAGTGGGGTGTAAGAAAATATGCAACGACCTCTGGTTATTTCCAGCCATTATCCGTTTCATATAATAATAACGCACCTGCCTATCAGTTTGACCCGTCCTTAAAAACCACTTTTAATGACAGCCCCGACCTGCTATCCCGCTGGCAGATACAGCTGGGCTTACGTTTCAATTTTTAGGAATTACTAACCCTGAAATACAAGGCCCTGTCCCGGCTTAGCCGGGGCGGGGTTTTTTTATAGGGTTTAATCACCTTTCAACATTTAATGTTCCAACTTTCACAATCCCTTAATAAGTAAAAAAGGCCTTAGCTGCATCTAATACGTAGATGCAACAAAGAACCCGTGCAATAGGTAAAGTGAGCGACAGGACAGGTTCCCGGGATTTTAAAGCTTTGGGTATGAAACAACCTCTGCATATTACGGCCGCCTTCGATCAGCCCGAATTCCTCCAAAACCTGGTGGAAAAGCTGGCTTACCGCCGTTATGAGTTCGGTTTCAGCAAGATGCAAATGCCGCGCGGATGGAAGGCCCTGGAAACCTCCTCCACTGAAGCTTATGTAAGCGGAACAGTGGCCATTGATACGGACAAAGCAGACGAACACATTGATATGCCCTTTATTACCTGCTTCCTTTTTACCTGTATAAAAGGCTATGGCGACCCCTATAAACTGATTTGGAGCACTTCTCTTTCCTAGGTCCGTTTTGACCGTACTTTTTCACCCCCCATTTCCGGGGATTCACCGATTTCAGGCGCTCAGGCGCCCATTCTCTATTGCTGCTTCCCAACCAAGCATATAGATTTGGGCAAAATATGAGATATGAGTGAAGAATACAGGAATCGTTTCAACGAACGATTTGAAGAAAAGAAAAAGCGCTGGGAACAGAGAATGGAAAAACGCAGCCATCATGGTCATGTTTGGACCGGTGTTTTCATTATCCTGATTGGTGTTGCCGCCCTGGTAAAAGCTTCTGTTACCAACCTGCCCGACTGGCTCTTTAGCTGGCCTGCTTTTTTAATTCTACTTGGCTTCTTCATGGGCCTTAAACATGGTTTCCGCGGCCCTGCCTGGTTCATCATCATGCTGGTGGGTACAGCATTTCTGATCCGTGATATTTATCCTGACCTCGCCCTGCGCCGTTATATCTGGCCCATCGTACTGATCGTCGTTGGCGCTTTCCTGATCATTAAACCACGCCGGCGCTTTAGTGGTTCCTGCTATGATGATACAAAAAGAAAGAACACACAAGGCGTGGAAAATGCCACTATTATAGATGAATCAACCGACACTAAAGAAGATTTTGTAGACAGTACTTCCATCTTTGGCGGGGCCAAAAAAAATATTATTTCCAAAAATTTCAAAGGAGGTGACCTGGTCAACATTTTTGGAGGAACGGAGATAGACCTCACCCGTGCCGATTTTAAAGGAACAGCCACCGTGGAACTTACCACCATTTTCGGGGGCACGAAATTCATTGTCCCTTCCAACTGGACCATCAAATCAGAAGCAGCTATTGTTTTTGGCGGACTGGAAGATAAACGTAACCCACAGTCTATAGGTGAAGATCCGGAGAAGGTATTACTGCTGAAAGGCACAGTGATATTTGGAGGCATTGAAATAAAGAGTTTCTGATCTGTCCATAAACCGGATCATCCACTGTATTACTATATATAAACCAATAATCAACCTGTATGAACTGGTATCTTGCAAAAATGGTCTTTCGCATCCTCTGCGGTGACGGCCATCACACTGCCCAATTTGATGAACAGCTCCGGCTGATCGCAGCCGGTAGTAAAGAAGAAGCTTTTCATAAAGCAACCGTATTGGGCGGACGTGAAGAGGAAACATTTTTTAATAATCACCAGGAACTGGTGCAGTGGCAGTTCGTTAGTATCAGTGAATTGTATCAACTACAGGAACTCATTGACGGGGCCGAAATATATTCCCGCATCGAAGAGCATGACAATGCTGAAGGATATATGCACATCGTTTACAAAAAAGCAGAGCAGATACGGTTTGGCAATACCCTGGAACTGCTAAACCTCGCCTGAACCCCATGGCCAATTCACCATTATCCATACTACGATTCAAAATCATCTTTATCATTTGCTGGCTGGTGATGGCCGCAGATAATGTGATGGTACTCCGCTATTTTGGAATGAACTGGCATGTATCACTGTTTGACAGCCTGATTTGCAACACACTGCTCCTGCTGATCTGCCTGCTGGTCATGAATACCCTGCGATTTTACCTGCCGAAGGGACGTCAGTATATCAACATCTTTGCTATCTGTCTTTTTTTAACAGTTACCTGGCTGATACTTGTGCGCTGGCTGTTGAAAATAACACTCGGTGGCTATGAAGGGTACATGAACTTATTGCATCATTCTTTATCTATTCGTTTCAGTATTGCCTTTTTATTGTTAGGCTGTGTAACGATGATCAGCATTTTATGGTTCAACCAGCAGGAACAGAAAGAAAATGAAATGAGAAAATCAGACGCGGAAAAAATGGCCAAAGAGGCTGAACTTTTTAAATTGCGACAGCAACTACAGCCGCATTTTTTGTTCAACAGCCTCAACTCCATCAATGCCCTGATTGGCAGCCGCCCCCAGGAAGCCAGAAAGATGGTGCAGCAACTATCTGATTTTCTGCGTGGCACAATCAAGAAAGAAGAAACCCAATGGGTAACATTGCAGGAAGAACTGCAGTACCTTCAATTATACCTGGATATTGAAAAAGTAAGATTTGGCAACCGGCTGGCTACAGAAATAGAAGTTCAGGAATCAACACAACAGATGAAATTGCCGGCGCTGCTGTTGCAACCTATCGTGGAAAATGCTATCAAGTTTGGATTATATGATACCACCGGGGAAACAGTGATCCGTATTTTTGTATCCGCCAATGAAAACAATTTAGTGATCAAGGTGCTGAATCCTTTTGACCCGGAAACATCATCACCTAAACAGGGAACAGGATTCGGGTTGAAATCCGTGCAAAGAAGATTATACTTATTATTCGCCCGAAACGATCTGTTGACCACTGATGCCAAAGACCATATTTTTATCACCATAGTTAAAATTCCGCAAGGACAATCACATGAGTAAAATTGTTATCATTGACGATGAGCCCCTGGCCCGCAGTATTGTAAGGGAATATTTGCAAAAGCATCCTCACCTGGAAGTGTTGCAGGAATGTGGCGATGGGTTTGAAGGAGTGAAAGCCATTCAGCAACACCAACCCGATCTTATTTTCCTGGATATACAGATGCCCAAGATCACGGGGTTTGAGATGCTGGAACTGGTGGAGCAGCCACCTGCTGTCATATTCACTACGGCTTTTGATGAATATGCGATCAAAGCCTTTGAAGCGCATGCGGTGGATTACCTGCTGAAGCCCTTCAACCAGGACAGGTTTGATAAAGCTATTGCCAAATGGGGCGAACAAAAAGCCAATGCGTCTGAAAAAATAACAACAGAGCTCTTAGAAACTGCTTCCGCTTCCCCCTCTCAGCGTCAGCGTATCGTGGTGCGTAATGGCAGTAAGATCAAGATCATTTCCGTGCATGATGTTTTTTATCTCGAAGCAGCGGATGATTATGTAAAGATACATACAGCAGAAGGATATTTTCTGAAGAACAAAACGATGACACATTTTGAGGCCACGCTGGACGAGCACCTTTTTGTACGATCGCACCGTTCTTATATTGTGAATGTGCAGCAGATCACCCGCATTGATCCTTACGAAAAAGACAACCATGTGGCAGTATTACGCTCCGGCGCTAAAGTACCGGTAAGCAGAAGCGGTTATGGTAAGCTGAAAGAAGTACTGGGTTTGTAAAAAAGCGTTAACGTTTTACCGGCAAAATAGTTAATTCGTTTTTGGTGAAACCCTGCTGATACTTCAGCACTCCCCATCCAGTACTTTCACCGTTTGGTCATAAAAATTCCTGGCCCTTTCAGGTGTGCTGCCAATACAAACCACTCCCAGTTTACCGTACTGCGACAAAGCGCCGATCAGGTGGAACATCACCCCTTCCATAGACGTGCCATCATAGTGAATATTATGCAGCATGGCGATATCGATCAGGTCGGGAGGTGTAATACCTTTATATCTGTCATTCTTCAGGTTATCTGTGCAATAATAATAACGTGTTTGCCGGTTGGCCGTCAGGTACATACCATTTTCATAATCATAATCACCATCTGTTAAAAACTGGAGCAATATATATGGATGCGTGGTACCCCCCTTGCGAAGGTTAATTTCAATAGCAAAATGTTTCCATCCCGTTCCTTCTTTTACCGAAATAAAATCAACGGAGAACCGGCCCATCACCCCCTTTGCCTGCAAGGCTTCCGCCACTTTTAATCCGTATCCACCAATAGGGATCGCATAATCCTGGTTGGCCGGGAAATGCGCCCCGAGGAATACCTGCCCGCTTTCACCTCCCACTTCCTGGTCATGCGTGGAAATAACTTTGCAATCGCCCAACGGGTTGATACGGCATTGTACCGATGGCGATGTTTTCACATCACCTTCGACAAATGCCTCCACGATACCACCCATGGACTGGAACTTATACATGAATTCGTGGTAGCTGAGGTCGCCGGCCACGATCTTCAACCGGCTGGAAAGCTGGGCGGCTATCCAGCTGCGCCATTCGCTTTGCTCTTCTATCCCTTCATAAGAAAAAACGGCGTTGCCTTCGCCGGAAAATCCGTCATTCATTTTCACCACTGCTTTTTTCAGCGATGGATCGTTCAGCTTCAAATCAGAAATAGCATTGATGATATCTTCTTCATTCTTCAGGTTTTCAAATCCGGGTGGCACGGTAAGACCACACTCTTTGAATATAGTGCGGCTGTTACTTTTATTACCGAGGTCAAATAATTCAGGATCGCAGCCATAGATGGGCATTTCCAGTTTTACGGAAAGCGTTCTTTCCAGTTTGGTTACATTAAAACAGGCCATATGGGCCACATTGCCGGCAGGAATACTTTTCTTTATTCGGTCTATTAGCCGGGGCCTGTCCAGTATCTTTTGGGTTAAGGGTAGTGGCGAAGAGTCGTAACAGCTGAGCATCGTTAGCCGTTCCTGTGCATGACGGCCTGTAATACCGGGTAACAGGTGCAGGTAGTAATCAATGATCACGGGGTCTACCGGCATACTGGTAATATATACCACATGGGTGCGTGGCATTCGCAGCAGCATCAGCAGGCAAAGCAATCTCTCTTCGTAATGAATATGGCCACTCACTTTGGATAATATTTGCTGGTCCAGTGTGAGCGACGGAATGATGATAACTGATTTGGATGCCAGTTTATCCGGAAAGGCTTTGCGGAACTGACGGGGAAACTGGTTTTGTATTTTCCGGAATAACAACACTTCTTCCATGGACCCGGGAGGCGGTTCTGAATGGGCCACTGCAGGCGACTGCATTTTCCTGGTCTCTGCCATGAGTAAAAGGCTTAACAGTTATTCCTCTAAATGTAAGGATTGTTGAGGAGAAAAATGGGTAGTGTCTTTGCCTGGTTTTAGCTTCTATTAATTGGCCACAGAGGTACGCTGAGAACTGGAGAACCGCAGAGAACTCTGTGCGACTCCTTACCTCTGCGGCTCTCTGTTGGCAGATGTATATACATTGAGACTCTTCCAGGAATCAGGCCTCCTGCCCTGTCCATAATGCCCCCCCGATACTATTCCTGGAAGCGCCCGTAACCGAGGAGATGACATTATACTCCTGCCGCCAGCGAAGCACGCCTATAAAGGCCATGATCAGCGCTTCTTTATAATTAACCAGTTTGACATCCGGTACCTCCACTTCTATATGTTGGGTTTGTAAATGCCCCGTCAGCCTGCTCACCAGGAATGAATTAAAAGCCCCGCCACCCGTAACCAGCAAAGAAGGGCCGGGGTTTTTCGTTTGATGATCACCGATAGTTTTTATGGAATTACTGATCTGGATCGCCATATGTTCCACATACGTCCGTAACTGGTTGGGTGTATTATCCCCCGATGCTTTGATCATGGGGAACACAGTATCTGTTCCAAAATCGTTGGCCAGGGATTTTGGGTAGGGCTTACTGTAATAGTCCAGCGCATTGAGCTGCCGTAGCAGATCAGAGTTGACAGTGCCTGTAGCAGCCAGGCTGCCATTCTCATCATATTCTTTACCTGCATCCCGGGCCAGCATGTTCAGCACACGGTTGGCGGGACATACATCGAAAGCAATATAATCAGGCCCCGTATTGATCGAAATATTGGCTATACCACCCAGGTTCAGAAAATAGTCATACCCCGGCAGCAGCATTTTTTCTCCCATGGGTACAATGGGGGCCCCCTGCCCGCCAAAAGCTACATCTAATGCCCTTAGGTCGGCTACCACAGGCAATTGTGTTTCCGCGGCGATCGAAGCGCCATCTCCTAACTGAGCTGTCATTTGGAATGCAGGCATATGAAAAGTGGTATGCCCATGTGAGGCAATCACGGCCACCTTATAATGCAACTGGTGTTCCTGGATAAACCGGTTGACCTGCTGTCCGAGATAATGTCCGTATTGACTATGCAGCAGGAGGTAATCTTTTGCAGAGAGATGAATGGCGTTCTTTAAGGCTTCTGTCCACTCTTTGTTATACGTATAACAATCTGCTTCAACGATCTCATAACTCCATTTGCCGCCCTGTGACTGAAATTCTGCAAAAACAATATCCAGTCCATCCAGGGAACTGCCGCTCATTAATCCGATGGCACGGTAGATCATATTAATATTTTAGGTTCCGGTCCCGAAAGCGTTCGGGATTAGATTTTGAATTAAGTTTGCTAAAAGTAATTTTCTTTTATAAATGTGCTTTTGTATAAAATAGACAGTCCGAACGTAGTTCAAAAATAGGTCTTTAACGAAAGAGCCGGATTGCACACCAAATCAAAAACCAAACATCAAAAATGATAGTCAACCTGAGTCAGCAACATTCTCTGGTGAGTAACTGGGTGGCAGAGCTCAGGGATGTGAATGTTCAATCGGACCGGATGCGCTTTCGGCGGAACCTGGAGCGGATCGGCGAGGTGGCTGCTTACGAGATCAGTAAAGTACTGCCTTTTGTGGAAGCAGAGATCCAGACCCCGCTGGGTATTGCGGAGCATAAAATGCTGAAAGATCAGCCCGTTCTGGCCACGATTTTACGGGCCGGTTTACCCCTGCACCAGGGCCTGCTGAACTATTTTGACAAAGCAGATAATGCTTTTATATCTGCTTACCGTAAGCATAATAAGGATGGTAGTTTCGAGATCAGCCTGGATTATGTTTCCTGTCCCGAACTCGAACACCGGGTTGTCATTATCTCAGATCCCATGCTGGCTACGGGCTCTTCCCTCGTAAAAACCATACATTTTCTAAAAGAAGAGGGAAATCCCCGTGAAATACATATAGTGGCGGCGATAGCCTGTACCGTTGGCATAGAATATGTAAAACGTGAAGAGCCCTCGGTGACCATCTGGTGTGGTGATATAGATGATGAGCTGACAGCCAAGGGATATATTGTGCCGGGATTAGGGGATGCAGGGGACCTGGCTTTTGGGACTAAAGTTCAGATGTAATTACCGGTTACGGGTTGAGAGTTATGACTTACAGATTAATTACGCCGAAATGACTGACTGCTAAGGGGATACTCTTCAAACTCTAAGACATCCCATAACCCATAACCCGTAACTCGTAACGCCTAACCCATAACTAACTGAAGCAGCAATATTTCCCTTTTACAGGTCTGTAAATTGTTGTATTTTTCCAATTCGGATTTAGACAGTGCTGACCGCCTAACGCTTTGAGAATAACTGACGTGGGATACAATTTCAGGGTGCCAACAGGCGTTTTATAGAATAACCGGCCGGACACCGGTTTCTCATCTGTCTGATATGTGATAAAATATCAATTGCTGATGAAAAAAATTATTTCTACGCTGCTGTTAAGTATAGCCCTGTTAAATGTTGTACAAGCACAGGACCCTAACTTTTCCCAATTCTTTGCTTCCCCTATTACATTGAACCCGGCACTCACCGGAAAATTCGATGGGGTATTCAGGCTCGCCGGCAATTTCCGCAATCAATGGCCCACTATCAATAATGCATTTGAAACCAAAACCGCTTCAATTGACTTTGGTATCATGAAAAACAGGATACCTGAGTTTGATCAGTTTGGTGTGGGTATTATCGGGTTCACCGACCGTGCCGGTGGTGGCGTACTCACCAATAATTATTTAGGATTATCCGTAGCTTATCATAAAGCACTGGATGAAGACGGTTTTCACCAGATTGGCGCCGGCTTCCAGGGAGTATATTGCTCCAAAAGGCTGGACCCGGGTAAAGTGGTTTTTGAAGATGAACTGACAGCAAATGGTTTTGTACCGGGCACCACACAGGAAGTTTTTCTGAACAATCGTCTCAACCTTTCTTATTTTGATTTGAATGCCGGCGTATTTTACAATGGAAGCACCAATGGCTATAACAACTTTTATCTTGGCGCTTCCATGTACCATATCACAAGACCGGAAGAGTCACATATACAGGAGTTACCCGGAGACGTGAAATTCTATATCAATCCCAGGGTCACCATCCAGGGCGGTGGTAAGATCCCGATGGGAAATAATAACTACATTCACCTGGCAGCCAATTATAGTATACAGGCAAAAGCCTATAATACTGTGGTGGGTGGTGCTTTTTCTTATAATATCAACAACAATGAAGATGATCCGGTAAATATCTACCTGGGCGGATGGTACCGTTTTAAAGATGCTGTGATCCCTTATATCGGTATTGAGTTCAAAGGCATCCAGATCGGTTCCACCTATGATGTGAACACTTCCAGTCTGAAACCGGCCTCCAACAGCCGCGGTGGTATGGAACTTTCCCTGATCTATATTAAGAAGCCTTCTGACCCCAACGCCCGGAAGCTGAACTGTCCCCGATTCTGATCGATCAAATTAATGAATTAAAAGGCCGCATACTCCATTGCGGCTTTTTTTATGGCTTCGCGTTCATAAAACCTTCATGAGATGTGGTAAAAGGAACCAGCAGAATAACATGATCAAAATGATCGCCACCATATTCATCACAAACCCCGCCTTCATCATTTGCCTGAATTGAATATGACCACTGGCAAATACTATGGCATTGGGTGGAGTGCCCATCGGTAACATGCTGGCACAGCTGGCCGCCAGCGTCATAGGAATGCCTAATAGCAGCGGATCCATATTCAATGCAGTGGCCAGGGAAGAAACAACAGGTGCAAAAACGATGACCTGTGCCACGTTACTCATCACTTCGCTTAAGAAAATGGAAATAATGATGATGACCAGCACTAACATAAATCCACTGCCCGAAAACCGGGCTAACCAGCTTCCGAGTTGTTCGATCAACCCCGCTTTCTCCAGGGCGGATGCCAGGCTGATCCCTCCACCGAAAAGCAACAAAATACCCCAGGCCATTTTTGAAGTATCACTCCATTCCAGCAAAGCATCTTTATTTTCCTCGTTCGATCCGGAAGGACAGATAAAAAGCGCCACCGCACACATCACCGCAATGATCGTATCATCCAGTTTTACCCAGGGTTGGATATCACTGATCGGCGTCCTGAAAATCCATAAGAAAGCGGTGCAGATAAAGATGATCAGCACTCTTTTTTCAGCTTTGGATACCGGGCCCAATGCGGCTATTTCATTTCTCACTAATTCCCTGGTGGCGTCATCTGATTTTATTTTGTTCGGAAAAAGCCATTTTACCGTAACCCAATACAAGGAGATCAATAACAACAAAGAAAGGGGTGTACAGATCAGCATCCAGTTAATAAAATCGATTTCGTAGTTATACCGCTTCAAAATATAGCCTACATAAGCCACATTGGGAGGTGTGCCGATGATAGTGGCAATGCCCCCGATATTGGCAGCATAAGCGATCGCCAGCATGATCGTAAGTGAAAAATTGCCGATATTCCCTTCCCCTTTGTGATTTTCTTTCATCACATGGATCACCGACAAAGCAATGGGGAACATCATCATGGTGGTAGCCGTATTGCTCAGCCACATACTTAGTAACCCGGTGGCCAGGATAAAACCCAATACGATCCTGTCGCCGCTGGTACCTGTTAACCGTACAATATTTAATGCAATGCGCCGGTGCAGGTTCCACTTTTCAATAGCCAGCCCCAGCATAAAACCACCCATGAATAAAAAGATAACAGGGTTGGCATAAGGTGCTGCTGTTTCCTCGAGCTTAGCAATCTTTAATAATGGAAAAAGGATGATGGGCAGCAAGGCCACCACCGGCATCGGTAAGGCCTCTGTTACCCACCAGGTGATCATCAGGCCGGCAATAGCCAGTACTTTGGCCGCAGCAGGTGATACCTGGAAGGGATTGACCAGCCAAAAAAATAGTGATACAAGGATACCGGCACCAAGAGAAATGAGTTTGAGACGTTGTTTGGACAAGCAGTGGATTTTGATTCAAGATAGTAAATAGTCAAATAAGTTAGTAAAGTCATAGCGGTCAGGAAGCCGCCTGTTTACCTTTTAACTGCTGTCTATTTATTTTTCCCGCTTACATAGGGATTATCTTTTACATAAAACCGGTAAGGCAGCAGGGCATCATCCCCGGCATAATCCACTCCTATACGGGGCGAAACGGCTATCTCCTTTTTCGTATACACGCAGCCGTCATCTTTAATAAAGAGTTCATTGCTTTTCAATAAATATCCGCTGTGCCTGGTGGATATGCCCAGTGCTTTCGATAAATTACCCGGCCCCCGGGTGAGTGTCTGATCTGCTTTTTTCTTTCCAGTCCGTTGCAGCATTATCTCCACTCCTTTAACGGGTTCCAGCCCGCGGATAAGGATGGCATGAGGGGTTTCTTTTGTATGGGTGACCACGTTGAACAAATGATGTATCCCATAACAGAGATATACATACGCCGCTCCCCCATCAGCATACATGATCTCGTTACGTTTTGTTCTCCTTCCACCAAACGCATGAGAGGCTTTATCCACCACGCCCCTATAGGCCTCCACTTCCACAATGCGGCCACTGGTCTCCATTCCATCGAAACGGGACACCAATATCTTTCCCAGCAGCTCTTTTGCTATGAGCAAAACATCTTTTCGCTTATAAAATGATGTAGTTAATTTCTTCACTCGTGTTGCTGGTTTCTTGTGCCTTGTTCCTTGTTTCTTGTTCCTTGTCCCTTGTGCCTTGTCCCTTCTTTCTTGTATCTTGTGCTTTGCGCCTTTGGTTCTTGTCCCTATATTTACCACCCAAATTAAGGCTTTGCTCAAAGAAATAGTCATAGCTGTCCAATCCTGGGGAGAAACCCGTCATTTTATTCAACAACACCGGTTCTTTAAATGGATCGTGGGGCCCGGTATTATTTACACCCTACTGTTTATTGCAGGTATGATCTTTTTCTGGCAATCGTCAGATAACGTAGTATCATGGGTAAGTGATAAACTGGGTGTGGAAACCTGGCTGCAGAAAGAAAGAAGCCCCTGGCTCAGTTTCCTGTTTGTAATGACCGGTATGATGTTGCGACTGGTACTCGTACTTTTTTATTTTTCCCTCTTCAAATATCTTATCCTGATCATTGGGTCCCCGGTTTTTGCCTATCTCAGTGAAAAAACGGAAGCCATCATTGCCGGAAAAGAACATTCCTTTAATTGGCCCGATCTTAAAAAAGATGCTTCGCGGGGGGTAAAGCTGGCGCTCCGTAATGCCGGTTGGCAATCGGTTTACCTGGTGGGGCTGATATTTCTTTCATTGATCCCCGTTATCGGCTGGATCACCCCGGTAATAGCCCTGATGATGGAAGGATATTATTTCGGTGTTTCCATGCTCGATTATAGTTATGCCCGGGCCGGTTTCACGCCAGCACAAAGTATTGCCTTTACCGGCAGACATAAAGGCCTTGCTATCGGCAACGGGCTCCTGTTTTATTTAATGCATATTGTTATTTTCCTTGCACCTGCCTATGCCATCATTGCCGCTACTTTGTGCGTGCATAAAATAAAGGATAGTTAATACCCCATGGCAACGGTGTATCTCATACCAGCAGTGTTGCAGGAAGAAGCCATCCTGGCTATCCACCCCGGCACTACAGAAGCCATCAAAAACTGCAAGGTCTTCTTTGTGGAGAATGAACGGACCACCCGTCGTTATTTCAAACAGTTGTGGAAACAGTATTTACCAGGGCAGGATATAATCATTGATGATTATGAATGGGTGAATATCGCAGATGATGATGCAGCGGGCAAATTTCGCCAGGCCTTAAAAGAAGGTAAGAATATCGGTATTGTGAGTGAAGCGGGTTGTCCCGGCGTGGCCGATCCCGGGCAGGCCCTCATCGGCATAGCCCAGGAAATGGATGTCACGGTAAAACCATTGGTGGGGCCCAGTTCCATCTTATTGGCGCTGATGGCCAGCGGCATGAATGGCCAGCAATTCAAATTTCATGGTTATCTCCCTATAGATAATGCGCAGCGCATAAAAACTTTGAAAGAGCTGGAACATGAATCGTCCAGGAGTGATTGCACCCAAATATTCATAGAAACCCCTTATCGCAACAACCCTTTGACAGAAGCCATATTAAAACAGCTGAATCCCGCCACCAAACTTTGCATTGCTGTTGACCTGACCGGGAAAGATGAATGGGTGAAAACAAAGCGAATCTCGGAATGGCAAAAAAATAAACCGGACATTCATAAACGTCCGGCCATATTCTTATTATACGCCCGCTGATATTACTGCACCAGTGACCGGATATTATTATTGTCAGGACGCTGAATGGAGATGATACTGTCCACCACGTATTTGCTCATACCCCTCCAGGGAAGTGCGCCCAGGTATTCTTTATAATGCAATTCAAGAAAAGCCCCGCTGTTGGACATCAGTTGCTGCGCCACTTTTTCATTCACTACAGAAAATTCAAACTCGTTCGACTGGATACTTCCCGGCACTTTTGAACGGTAGCCTGTTTGTATCACCCTTCCTTCATAGGTTTTGAAAATATACCCTTTCTTCACAAAGAAATTCAGTTCCCCTGCCTTGCTGCCTTCTCCAAATACATAGAAGTACTTTACGTAAATGAAAATGCCCAACCCGAGAATGAGCACGATCAGTATGGTCCTGGCAAACCGCTTGAACCAGGATTTCTTCTTCGGTAGTGGCGACGCTAACGGTTGTTCTGGTTTATTTGTTCCCGGCTGATCCATAAAATGTTAGTTAAATCAAAAAATTTGTCCCCCTAAAACAATTATTATTATAAATTTGCGTCCAAGTTACTAATTGTTTGTCTTCATGGCTAACATTCTGACACATACAAAGCAGTTTGCGTTTCACGCACCTATCACCAGCGGAGTGTACTCTGTTGGCTTTGATGTGTTTACTTTTTCCCGCCCGCGACGTCGCCCTGTTTTCTGACAGGACGAACCCTTCACCATGGTCCCTGTCAGTGAAATATACCCCGCGAACGTTTTTTTCAGGATTGGTGGCCCTTTTATATTAACTCATTTTACAGGTGGACAATCAAAATATCATTATCAGGATCGCTACTATTTCAGATAAGGTCTATTCCAGGACCATTACTGATGAAATGGAGGCCTCTGCCGCCGCCCGTGGTACAGGTATTGCCAAAAGGAGCCCTGAATATATTGAACAAAAGATCGATGAAGGCAAAGCCGTTATCGCTATTACTGATCAGAATGAATGGGTGGGTTTTTGTTATATCGAAACCTGGAGCCATGGTGAATATGTGGCCAATAGCGGGCTTATTGTGGCCCCTGCCTTCCGTAAAAGCGGGGTGGCAAAAGGCATCAAACAAAAGATCTTTGGTCTTTCAAGAGAGAAATACCCCAACGCCAAAATTTTTGGTTTGACTACAGGTCTTGCAGTGATGAAGATCAACTCCGACCTGGGCTATGAACCGGTAACTTATTCCGAGCTCACCCAGGACGAAGCTTTCTGGGCGGGTTGCAAAAGCTGTGTGAACTATGAGATCCTGATGAGCAAGGATAGAAAAAATTGTATGTGTACAGCCATGCTCTTTGACCCCAAAGACCACTATGAGCCGGAAGAAACAAAGAAATTCTTTGAAGAAAATAAAAAGGGGTTGGAGCGATTGCTCAAATTCAAACAGTGGAAACTGCTGCGTCCCTTTCTCAAAAAGGACAAAGACAAAGACGCCAATGGTGGCGCCAAACCGAAATCCTTATTGTATCACCTGTTTCATTTTTAACCTCATAATATGTCAAAAAAAGTTGTTCTGGGATTCAGTGGCGGGTTAGACACTTCTTATTGTGTAAAATACCTGGGCGAAGATCTCGGGTATGAAGTACATAGTATTATTGTCAACACCGGTGGATTTACTGACGATGAGTTGAAAAAAATCGAATCACATGCGCATAAATTAGGTGTTAAAACACATAAAACCGTTCACGCCACCAGGACCTATTATGACCGAATCATCCGTTATCTCATTTATGGTAATGTGCTCAAGAATAACACTTACCCCCTGAGTGTGTCTGCCGAAAGATTGAGCCAGGCCTTACATATTGCCGAACATGCTTCCACCCTCAATGCCGATGCAGTGGCACATGGCAGCACGGGTGCCGGCAACGACCAGGTACGCTTTGACATGGTCTTTCATATTATGATCCCGGGTGTGGAGATACTCACTCCTATCCGCGATCTGAAGCTGAGCCGTGAAGAAGAGATCGCTTACCTGAAAGCCAAAGGCGTGGACATGAATTTTGAAAAAGCGATGTACTCTATCAATAAGGGGCTGTGGGGAACCAGCGTAGGCGGCAAGGAAACACTTTCCTCTAAAGGGATGTTGCCGGAAGAAGCATGGCCCACACAGGTAACCAAAAGCGGTTCAGAAGAGGTGAAGCTGACCTTTGAAAAAGGTGAACTAAAACGGGTGAACGATAAAAAATTTGAGCATCCTTCGCTGGCTATACAATACCTGCAATCTGTGGCCGGCCCTTATGGCATCGGCCGTGATATTCATGTGGGTGATACCATCATCGGTATAAAAGGAAGGGTAGGCTTTGAAGCGGCCGCACCGATGGTGATCATCAAAGCACACCATGCGCTGGAAAAACATGTACTCACCAAATGGCAATTGCAATGGAAAGATCAGCTGGCGCAATTCTATGGCAACTGGCTGCATGAGGGTCAGATACTGGATCCCGTGATGATCGATATTGAATCTTACCTGGAAAGCAGCCAGCGGAATGTGACAGGTGATGTATTTGTGCAACTGATGCCTTATCGTTTCCAGGTAATGGGTATTGAAAGCAAATACGACCTGATGAACAGCAAATTCGGCAAATACGGAGAAATGAATGCAGGATGGAGCGGTGAGGATGTAAGAGGTTTCAGCAAAATATTCGGTAACCAGACCATGATCTATCACCAGGTAAAAGAAGACGCGAATGCCAAACATTAAAGCAGGTATCATTGGAGGAGCAGGTTATACGGGTGGCGAACTCATTCGTTTATTGATTCACCATCCGGATGTAGCTGTTTCTTTTATACATAGCCGAAGCAATGCGGGCAAACTTGTTTCATCCGTACACGCCGATCTGCTGGGAGATACTGACCTGGCATTCACGGATGAGATGGGTGCTGATGCGGATGTGATCTTTCTTTGCCTGGGCCATGGAGAATCCAGGAAATTCCTTACCGATAACAAGATCGATGAAAAAGTAAAGATCATTGACCTGGCCAATGATTTCCGGCTTAGTCAACAATCCTCTATCGGTAACAGGGAATTTGTATACGGATTGCCGGAACTGAACAGGGAACTGATCAAAAAAGCCAACAATATTGCTAACCCTGGCTGCTTTGCCACCTCCATACAATTAGGGTTGTTACCATTGGCACAGGCCGGTTTGCTGCAAGATGTCTATACAACAGGTATGACCGGCTCCACTGGCGCCGGTCAATCGCTGACACAAACCTCCCATTTCAGCTGGAGGGCCAATAATATTCAAGCCTATAAAACATTATCGCATCAGCATCTGGGAGAGATCGCCGAATCACTGCTGCAATTGCAACCCGGCTCGGCAGGTATCGACCTCAGCTTTGTACCCTGGCGGGGTGATTTTACAAGGGGTATTTTTATCAGCTCCACTATTTCTTGTGATTGGCCGCTGGAAGCGCTGAATAAGTTATTCGAAGACTATTATAAAGATCATCCATTCACTCATGTAAGCCGGGATGCGATTTTTTTAAAACAGGTGGTGAATACCAACAAAGCTGTCATTCAACTGGAAAAAGTAGGTACCAAACTGGTGATTCATTCTACCATCGACAATTTATTAAAGGGAGCCAGCGGACAGGCTGTACAGAATATGAATTTAATATTTGGATGCAAAGAAACAGCCGGGTTGAAATTGAAGGCAACAGCGTTTTGAGTTATCTTAAAAAAATTACAACATAATGAACTTATTTGATGTATACCCAATCAATGACGTGACCATTGTAAAAGCCAAAGGCTCTTATGTGTGGGATGATAAAGGTGAGCAATACCTGGACCTCTACGGCGGTCATGCAGTGATCAGCATCGGTCATACGCACCCGCATTGGGTACAGCGGATAGAAGACCAGTTAGAAAAGATCGCTTTTTATTCCAATTCCATCCGTATTCCCCTGCAACAGGAGCTGGCCCAAAAACTAGGCAAAGTTTCAGGTAAAGAAGATTATCAGTTGTTTTTATGCAATAGCGGGGCAGAAGCCAATGAAAATGCTATGAAACAGGCCTCATTTCACACGGGTAGAAAAAAAGTAGTCGCTTTCAGCAAGTCGTTTCATGGCAGAACCTCCCTGGCGGTATCGGTTACGGATAATAAAAACTATATCGCCCCTGTGAATGAAACAGACAATGTGATATTCCTTCCTTTTAATGACGAAGAAGCACTGGAAGAATGTTTTAACAAACAGGGAAAAGAAATTTCCTCAGTGATCATTGAAGGCATCCAGGGTGTGGGCGGTATCAATGTAGCAGAAGAATCATTCCTGAAAAAAATCCGCTCTTTATGCGATAAGCATGGTGCTGTATATATTGCCGACAGCGTACAGTGCGGGTATGGAAGAAGCGGTAAATTTTTTAGTCATGATTTTGCCGGGGTGAACGCAGATATTTATACCATGGCCAAGGGGATGGGAAACGGGTTCCCGGTAGCGGGTATCATTGTCGCCCCGCATATCAAACCCAAACATTTTCAGCTGGGCACAACCTTTGGCGGTAATCACCTGGCCTGTGCGGCTGCATTGGCCGTACTGGAAGTGATCGAAGAAGAAAAACTGATGGGCAATGCTGTGATGGTAGGCAAATACCTGAGAGATGAACTGGAATCCATCTCTGAGTTAAAAAAAATAAGGGGCCGCGGATTGATGATCGGTTTTGATGTGCCGGAGGAATTAAAAGACCTGAAAAAGAACCTGCTCTGGAACCAGAAAGTATTTACCGGCGAAGCCAAACCCAATGTGATCAGGCTTTTACCTTCCCTGGCGCTGAAAAAGAGAGACGCAGAACAATTCATTGATTCTATAAAAGAAGAAATTGCTTTATTATTGAATGCTGAAAGCGGAATGATGAAAGCTTAGTCCTTAAGGAAAAATGCCAAAGGCTTAATGCCAAAAACTGAAAACTTTACGTAAAAGCCGGGTACTATGACTATATGCGGGATTATAAAAAGTATGATGTTTGGGAAAAAGCACATCATTTAACATTATTCGTGTACAAAGAACTCATTCCGTCTTTTCCAAGATTTGAAGAGTACGGGATTGCTTCGCAGCTAAGACGTTCATGCTCTTCCATAGCGCTCAATATTGCTGAGGGTTGTGGAAGAAATTCTGAAAAGGATTTTGTGCGTTTTTTAGACATTTCGTTAGGTTCGACTCATGAAACCGAATATTGTCTTTTGTTATCTTTTGATCTTGGGTTTATATCAAAAGAAAAGTATGAAATAGCAAATGCCAGGGTTAATGAAGTAAAAGCAAAACTAATTAACTTAATAAAAACCATCCGAAGCGCAAAAAGCGTTTAGCCTTCTGCGTTAAGCTTTGTATGAAAAATTTCGTTTCTGTTCATGACGTAAACAATATCGATGCGCTCGTGCAAAAAGCGCTGACGTATAAAAGCAATCCTTTTGCCGATAAAACACTGGGAATAAATAAACGCATCGGTTGTTTATTTCTCAATCCCAGTATGCGTACAAGGCTCAGCACACAAATAGCCGCACAAAACCTCGGCATGGAAGCAATCATCTTCAATGTAGGCAGCGAGGGCTGGGCACTGGAATTTGAAGAAGAAGCCATCATGAGCGGGACCACTGTAGAGCATGTGAAAGATGCTGCTCCTATTTTCGGAAAATACTTTGATATACTGGCCGTCCGCACCTTCCCTTCACTAAAAAACAGGGAAGATGATTACAGTGAGCTTTACATCAAACAGATCATAAAATATGCAGGTATCCCGGTCGTTAGTCTTGAAAGCGCCACACTGCACCCATTGCAAAGCCTTACTGATATAATTACTATCACAGAAGAACTGGAGAAATCAAATCCCGATAGCTATCGGGACAAAAAACCTAAAATAGTATTAAGCTGGGCACCGCATGTAAAACCGCTTCCGCAGTGTGTGGCTAATAGTTTTGCTCAATGGATCAATGCCTGGGGCAGGGCTGATTTTGTGATCACGCACCCGGAGGATTATGAACTGAGCGAGGAATTCACCAAAGGTGCCACTATCACCCATAACCAGGAAGAAGCATTGAAAGGTGCAGATTTCGTATATATTAAGAATTGGAGCACTTATAATGATTACGGGAAAATATATACCAATGATCCCAAGTGGCAATTGAAAAAGAAAAGATGGGTGAATACCAATAATGCCAAAGTAATGCATTGTCTTCCCGTAAGAAGGAATGTGGAGCTGAGTGATGAGATCCTGGACGGGCCAATGAGTATCGTGACACAGCAGGCTGGCAACCGGGTATGGGCAGCACAGGCGGTTCTGTCCACCCTGCTTACTTCTATGAAGCAAGCAAGATGAGCATGATGAAAACTACTTTATATATCATTAAGATCGGCGGCAACATCATTGATGAGGAAGAAAAGCTCCGCTCCTTCCTGGGTGAATTTTCGTCTATAGATGCCAGTAAGATACTGGTGCACGGGGGTGGCAAGCTGGCCACCCGGCTGGCCGATGAACTGAAAGTGCCCCAGCAGGTGGTGGAAGGAAGACGCATCACCGATGCTGAAACCCTGAAGATCGTCACCATGGTGTATGCAGGATATATTAATAAGAACATTGTGGCAGCCCTGCAGGCCAATCATTGCAATGCTATCGGGCTTTGCGGTGCCGACGGAGATGCCATCCTCGCTCATAAACGCTCCCATTCCATGATCGATTATGGTTATGTGGGAGATGTGGATGCGATCAATACCCACCTTATCAGCAGCCTGCTTCACCAGCATTTAACCCCTGTATTTGCTCCCATTACGCATGATCAGCAGGGGCAATTGCTGAACACCAATGCGGATACTATTGCACAGGAACTGGCCAAAGGCCTGAGCAATGAATTTGACGTGACCCTGGTTTATTCTTTTGAAAAAAGCGGGGTGTTGCTCGATGCCAATGATGACACTACGGTGATCCCTGTTATGGACCCCGTTTATTATAAAAAACTCAAGGCCGAAGAAAAAATATTCGCCGGTATGATCCCCAAACTTGATAATGCTTTTGCGGCACTTAGCAACGGCGTGAGTAAAGTGATCATTGGCAAGGCTGAACAATTAAAAGAACTCATACAGGGGAAATCCGGAACTTCTATTATCCATGGCTAAAGACATTACGATACGGCAGGAGGAAGCGATAGCGCTACTACGGGAGCTGATCAGTACACCTTCCTATAGCAAACAGGAAGAGCAGACAGCCGGCATCTTATGCAAACACTTCGCCGTTAGAAATATTCTGCATACCCGGGTGGGGAATAATGTATTTGCCCTGAACAAACATTTTGATGAAAACAAACCCACTCTCCTGCTCAATTCACATCATGATACCGTTAAACCTAACCCGCAATACACCAAAGACCCTTTTACTCCGCTACTGGAAAATGGAAAACTATATGGCCTCGGCAGTAATGATGCCGGCGGTTGCCTGGTTTCGCTGATCAGTGTCTTCCTCCATTTTTATGAAGCATCGGGTTTGAAATATAATTTGGTGATCGCCGCTACAGCCGAAGAAGAGATCTCAGGTACCGGCGGCATTGAATACACTTTACCTTATTTACCTAAAATTGATTGTGCTATTGTGGGTGAACCCACACAAATGCAGATGGCGGTGGCTGAAAGAGGCCTGATGGTGCTGGATTGTACCAGCTATGGAAAAGCCGGGCATGCCGCCAGGAATGAGGGTGAAAATGCCCTTTACAAAGCAATAAAGGATATTGATTGGTTCAAGACCTACCATTTTCCCAGGGTATCGGATTTACTGGGCCCCGTAAAGATGAGCGTGACTGTTATTGAAACGGAAAACAAAGCCCATAATGTGGTGCCCGCCCTATGCAAATTTGTTGCCGATACAAGGATCAATGAGCTCTATACATTTGAGGAAGTGCTGGATATTATCCGGGAAAATGTGCAAAGTGAAGTAAAGCCGAGGAGTACAAGGTTGCGGTCCACTTCCATTACGTTAGACCATCCGCTGGTAAAGGCTGGAATCAGCCTGGGAAGGACCTGTTATGGCTCTCCCACCACTTCTGACAAAGCCCTGATGCCTTTCCCTTCTCTTAAGATCGGGCCGGGCGATTCTGCACGAAGTCATACCGCTGATGAGTATATTTATACTGACGAAATAAAACAGGGTATCGAACTTTACATTCAATTGCTAAACCAGGTACTATGAAGTTATGGCAGAAAGACAAAGCCTCACTGAAAGAGGTGGAAACATTTACGGTTGGACGCGACCGTGAAATGGACCAGTACCTGGCCGCCTTTGACGTGATGGGTTCCCTGGCGCATATTGAAATGCTGGCCTCAGTAAACCTGCTCACGAAAGATGAGTTGTCGCATTTACAAAAGGAATTAAAGAACATTTACCGTCAAATTCAAAAAGGTGAATTCAAATTGCAGGAGGATGTGGAGGATATTCACTCACAAGTGGAACTGCTACTGACCCAAAAGCTGGGTGATACCGGGAAAAAAATCCATGCTGCCCGCAGCCGTAACGACCAGGTGCTGGTGGACATCAAATTATTTCTTCGGAATGAGCTGGAAGAACTGGTAAAAACTATTCATCCATTTTTTGAATTATTACAATCGCAAAGCGAAAAATATAAGACCCATTTATTGCCCGGCTATACACACCTGCAGGTGGCCATGCCCTCCTCGTTTGGTTTATGGTTTGGCGCTTATGCAGAAAGTTTGGTGGATGATGTGATTACCCTTAAAGCGGCTTATGATATTGTCAATAAAAACCCTTTAGGCTCAGCAGCCGGATATGGTTCCTCTTTTCCCATCAACCGTACCCTTACCACCCAATTGCTCGGCTTTGATGATCTGAATCATAACGTGGTATATGCGCAAATGGGAAGGGGAAAGGCAGAAAGAATAGTGGCACAATCATTAGCCAATGTGGCCGATACACTGGCCAGGTTAAGCATGGATGCCTGTTTGTACCTGAACCAGAACTTTGGGTTTATCAGTTTCCCCGCAGAGCTCACCACAGGCAGCAGCATCATGCCGCATAAAAAGAACCCGGATGTATTTGAATTGTTGCGATCTCATTGCAACCGCATCAAAGCATTACCGAATGAGATCATGCTGATGACTACTAATTTGCCATCCGGTTATCATCGTGATCTGCAATTATTAAAAGAGCATTTATTCCCTGCATTCAAAACGCTGCAGAATTGCATACAAATGGCCGGGCTGATGTTGTCGAATATCGAAATCAAAAAAGATATTCTTGCCGATGAAAAATACAAATACCTGTTCAGCGTGGAGGAAGTGAATAAACTCGTGAATGCAGGTATGCCTTTCCGCGATGCTTATAAAAAAGTGGGGATGGATATTGAAGCCGGAAAGTTTTCTTATTCAACTTCATTGGCCCACACACATGAAGGGAGTATCGGTAATCTGCATACGGCAGAAATAAAACAAGAAATGGAAAAGGCACTGGTATCATTTCCTTTTCAAAAAGTGAACCAGGCTATTTCAGGACTGGTGGGTTGATGGTAAATAAACATTTTTATTATGCCTTTGCATAAATCGCTTACTCATTTCCTCATCCAATCTTGTCCACCCAAATTGTTCATACAATCCATGCGCATCTCTTGTACCCAGCATCCATCTTCTTAATCCCTGTAGCTCCGGGTGAGCCTGTATAGTTGCTATCAGCCATTTAGACAATCCTTTTCCCCGGTGCGGTTCAAGAATGAATACATCCGCCAGGTAAGCAAAAGTGGCTTTATCAGTCACCACACGGGCCAAGCCCACCTGCTCATTACCGCTATACAAGCCAAAACAAACAGAATTGGCAACAGACCGTTCCACTATCTCCCTGGGAATATTCGCCGCCCAATACGATTCTTTGGAAAGATAGTGATGGATTAAATCAATATTCAGCAGGGAGATATCCGTACTGATGAAGTAATGATCTTTGTTAACCCGGTAATACTGCGCCATAGTAACCTATTTAGTGGTCCAGCAACCTGCGGTGATAGTTGATCTGCCCGAGGTGATATCCTAAATGAACAGTAAGGTGTATAAGGAAATAACCGGTTGATGTTTTTTCAGCAAATACCAACAGCGGATATTCCTTTTCCAGGTCTTCTTCTTTTAACATGGTTAACCCTGTTTCCACCATCTCTTTTGTTGCCTTGATCATACTCAGCAACTTCTCCCTTGGAACGTCCTTCTGTGAAAACTCCAAATCCCGGTTGCGCACATACCCTGTTTTCCCGATCTCCGCTCCAATGTATGTGTTAAGATTTCCGATTAAATGTAAACAAAGGTTACCTGCTGAATTAGCAATGCTTCTATCGGTTACCCATAACCGGGTTTCATCCTTATACAGGCTGATCTCCTGCCAGAGTTTATCCAGGTCCCTTTTAAATAAAGTCTTTAGTGTTTCTATCAGCATTTTATAATCCGTATTTGTCCACCAGGTAAATGAGCGCTGCCATATTCACTGCGCCTAATTCCAGTTCTCTTTTATTCACCGCCTCAAACACATCGCTCCGTGCATGGTGAATATCAAAATAACGCTGCGAGTCGGGATTCAGGCTGGCCGTAGGCGTGCCCAGCGCCCTGTTCAAGGGCCCGATATCCGCACCACCCCCTCCTTTTACAAATTCAGAGCAACCGTATGGGGCAATCAATTCTTTCCAGCTCATGAATTTCTGAAATTGTGCATCACTGCCTGAAAAACCAAGAGCCCTCGGCGTAAATCCTCCGGCATCACTTTCAATAGCGAGGATATGTTTTTCATTTTTCAGTTTAGCTTCTTCTGCATATTTGTTTCCACCCCGCAAACCATTCTCTTCATTAGCAAACAAAACAAAACGTATGGTCCTTTTGGGTTTATAACCGATAGCTTTCAGCGCACGAAGTATTTCTATGGTTTGTACACAACCAGCACCATCATCATGTGCGCCTTCACCATTATCCCAGCTATCGAGGTGACCACCCACGGTGATGATCTCATCCGGGAATTCCGTTCCTTTTAATTCACCGATGATATTATGACCGATCGTGTCCGGCAAAAAGTGCCCGTTCGTTTTCAATGTCACATTCACTTTTCCCTCCTGTGCTTGTTTGCTCAACCAGTCGGCATCCCTTAAGCCGATGGCCACAGCAGGTATTTTAGCATAGCTGCTGTCATACCGGGTAGCGCCTGTATGCGGGTTATTATCTGCCGCGTGACTCATGCTTCTTACGATCACCGCTTTTGCTCCATATTTGGATGCACGGCTGGGGCCTTGTCCGCGATATTGTCCGGCATCACGATAAGAAAGAAAAGTGTTGATATAGGTATCGTTGAATTTATAATTGTAAAAAACGATCTTGCCCTTTACCTCCTCTTTTTTCTTCTCCAGTTCATCAAAGGAATTGACCAGTAATATTTCGGCCGTTACACCACTTTTGCCGGTACCCACAGAATTACCCAGTGCCACAATATCCAATGGTTTCTTTGTGATTCTGATCTTCCGGCTTTGCTGATCATCGTAAATCGCAAAAGCTTCATCGGTACCACCCCTTACCCAATGAGGCACCATGCATACCTGCATCCAGGCCTTATCAGCGCCGCTTTTTTCCATTGTTTTCAGGCCCCATTGTTCAGACTTCACCATGCCCGGAGAACCGGCCAGTCGTGCGCCGATCTTCTTGGTTAGATACCGTAAATTTTCATAGGCCTGGCCATTGGTGAGTATCTCATCCGAGATCTTCCTGATCCAGACAGAATCCTCTTTTTGTGCAAAAACAGTGGTAACGGGCAGTAGTAATAAAAAGGTCAGCAAATGTCTCATACTTACGAATTTGGATAAAGTTAAAGGTAAGGCAAAAAGGAGGGTAAATAATTAAGATAAGCGGCAAACCAAACCGCCGCAAATCCGTTACCTTAGATGCCCTTTCAAACATCTTTATTTATGAAAATTGGAATTGTTTGCTATCCCACATTCGGCGGATCGGGTGTACTGGCCACAGAATTGGGCAAGGCATTGGCGCAGAAAGGTCATATGGTACATTTTATCACCTACCAGCAACCTGTAAGGTTAAACGGGTTTATTCCCAATATCTTTTATCACGAAGTACAGGTGCCCACCTACCCGCTTTTTGATTACCCACCTTACGAAACAGCCCTGTCGAGCACAATGGTGGATGTGATCAAGAATAATGACCTGGACCTGCTGCACGTTCATTATGCCATCCCGCATGCATCGGCTGCCTATATGGCCAAGCAGATATTAAAAAAAGAAGGAAAGAATATTCCTGTCATTACCACCCTGCACGGTACGGATATCACTCTCGTGGGCAGGGATAAGACCTATGCCCCCGTGGTCACTTTCTCTATCAACGAAAGCGATGCCATTACCGCCGTATCACATAACCTGCGGGAAGAAACCTTCAAGCATTTTAAAATTGAAAAAGAGATCGAAGTCATTGTGAACTTTGTGGACGTGAGCCGTTTCAGCCGGAAACCTATCGATGCTTTTAAAAAAGTAATTGCCCCCAATGGGGAGCGGGTCTTTTTACATGCATCCAATTTCAGGAAGATAAAAAGAGTGCAGGATATCGTTCACATATTCGCCAACGTGAATAAGGAGATCCCTTCCAAACTATTATTTGTGGGAGATGGCCCCGAACGCTCCACGGCCGAGGACCTGGCCCGTGAACTGGGTGTTTGTGATGAGATCCGGTTTGTGGGCAAACAGGAACAAATGGAAGATATCCTGGCCATTGCCGATCTTTTCCTGCTTACTTCTGAATATGAAAGCTTTGGGTTGGCTGCGCTGGAAGCGATGGCGGCCGGCGTACCTGTTATTTCCACCAATGCCGGTGGCTTGAGCGAGATAAATATTCCCGGTGAAACAGGTTACCTGAGCAATGTGGGCGATGTGGACAGCATGACCAAACAGGCCATTGCTATATTAAAAGACGAGAAAACTTTGAATACATTCAAGAAAAAAGCGTCTGAGCATGCCCGTAAGTTCGATATCACCAATATTATTCCTTTATACGAGAAATTATACGCAAGGTTCTTATAGCAAAAAAACCGGCTCACGCCGGTTTTTTTATACAACTGAAAATTATTTTTAGCGGCGCAACCACGGTTGCGGGTCCACGTTTTTTGTTTCGATCATAAGAATGAAATCCACCTGCCCGGCCACTCCCTCATCGTCTTTGCCGGCACGGCCCAGCACCTGTCCCGTTTTCACCTGGGTGCCTTTGGTAACACTTACAGATGCCAGATTACTGTAGGTAGTAAAGTATTTACCATGTCGTACAGTAATTGCCATGCCATCACCGAGATTATATACTCCGCTCACTTCGCCATCAAACACACTTTTCACAGAAACACCCGAAGAGGGTGTGGCAATAGTCAGGCCCGGGTTATCAAATGTAAGCAGCGTGTTATCGATCTTATTTTTTCCAAATCGCAGTGTTACCACGCCATTATCCACCGGCCAGGGTAATTTGCCACGGTTCAGTTCAAATTTGTTGTTCAGTGCCACATCGCTTGAATTAAAGTTCAGGTAGCTATCTGGTTTTTTGGCAAGTGTTGTCCGTGAAGTACCCACATTGGTTTCTTCCGTTTTAGAGATGGTCGTACTGGTCGTATTATTTTTGGGTGTATTCGTTGCAGTATTGCTTTTATTCACCGCTGTTTCATCCGCCTTTCTTTTTGCATCCGCGTCAGCTTTGGCCTTGGCATCTGCCCTTGCTTTATCTTCTGCTGCTTTTATTTCCCTTTTTACAATGGCCACAATAGCATTTTGCAGATCACGGTCTCTTTTCTTTTTGGCAGCAATTTGTTTTTGAAACTCTTTTTCTTTTGATTTCAGGTCAGAGATAACCGCATCCTTTTCCTTTTTCTGAACCGCCAGCTCCTGCACCTGTTTGGTCTGGTTATCCAGCGCCACATTCTTTTGTTCTTTTCTTCCTAATTGTTGTTTTTGCCTCCTGGCGATCAGGTCTTTTGTTTCCAGAATGGTATTCACCTGTTTTTCCCGGTAGGCCCGGTAGCTTTTCAGGTAAGCCACTCTTTTTACGGCATCATTAAAGCTGCTGGCGGAAAAAATAAAATTCAGGTAATCATAGCTGCTCCTGTTCTTATACGCATATACCACGGTACGGGCATATTGTGCTTTCAGTGTATCCATTTGCCGGTTCAGGCGGTATATTTCAAGATTACTGAGGTAGATATCGTCATCGATAGATCTGAGTTCCCGGCTGATACTGTTAATGTACTGCTCCTGCAGGTTGATCTTTCGGTTGAGCACATTGAGCTGACCCAGGGTCTGTTTTTTCTGTCCTTTTACTTTATCATATAATCCCTGGATCTCTTTCAGGTCACGCTGGATGTCCTGTCTTTCCTTTTCCATTGATGATTTGTCCTGGCCGGGCGGTTGTGCTGCCAAATAACCTGAGAAACAAGCTAACAGTAATGTGAGAACGAAGTTTTTTTTCATGACTCGGGATATGGGTTAAAAAAAGGGCGGATACAGAAATATATAACGGGAATCTGCAAATTAAATTTTATTGATCAATTACGTTTATAATTTTTAGGTATGGAAAAGGGAAAGCTTAACGTTTCATTAAAGTCATATTGCTTGAAATTCAGCTTAATATCCAGTTTCCTTTTTTCCGATACATTAATAGTTCTGCGGGTAGAGAACGGGAACCCTTTTTTATCCTCATAATCGCCATAAGTAAGATAGCAGGTTCGGTTGCGTTGCTCATCTATATCGTCCAGCTTGCTGCTCTGGGCCAGCATATCTGCATCACCGATCGTATAAAGATGTTTGAAAAACTCCCCCAGGTTCAGGAAAGAAATACTGCCGGGCATTTTACGGTAAGACACAATAGATGAGTCAAAGAAAACAGGGTTGCCAATAATGAGTTGCTGTAAGGAAGAAAGTCCCAATGGCAGGGCCGTTACTTCCTGCAAAAAGGAAACACTTCGGGCAATATAAATCTTATTCTGTTTGTCCAGCAGTTTTAGCGAGTCCCTGGTGATATACGCTCTTAACCCTTCAATTCCCAGTATCGCGGTAATGGATACCCATATTGCACTGTCTTTATACATCCGGATATGTGCATTTACATTATACTTCTTTCCATCCACGTCCTGGTAATCCACATCCACTTTAGCAGAAAAAGTAGTAAACTCTATATACTTGCTTTGTATCAGTTTGAAATGGTCCCGGATAAAGGCGAGGGTATCTTCATGCGGGCTGACAACTGGAATTGTTACCACAGCGCTATCTTTTTTGGCAATGGCTGTCTGGATCTTTTTGGTGGACCTGCAGGAATAAAAAAGAAAACAGGGAATAAGAATAAATGCCAGGTATCTGAGCATGCTGATAAATTTATTTTTTGCCGGTATGACCGAACCCGCCTTCGTTTCTTTCGGTGACGTTTAACAGGGCCACTTCCTTCCAGCTGGCCTGCTCCACTTTTTGTATCACCATCTGTGCGATGCGGTCACCTGGTTGTATGACCTGTTCCTCTGCTGAAAGGTTGATCAAAATGATCTTAATTTCTCCCCTGTAATCGGCATCAATGGTGCCTGGGGTATTCAAACAGGTGATACCCTGCCGTATGGCCAGCCCGCTCCTGGGCCTTATCTGGGCTTCATACCCTTCCGGCAGTTCAATGAATAACCCGGTCGGGATCAATATTCTTTCCAGGGGTTTTAAAGCACGGGGAAGTTCAAGATTCGCTTTGATGTCCATGCCGGAAGAACCAGTTGTGGCATATTCAGGCAGGGGGTTCGAAGATTGATTGATAATTTTTATTTCAATTACTGACATTCGCACAAAGATAAGTACTGATCCTGTCTGCTGCCTGGGTTATTGTCTTACCAGTAAAGCAGTGGCATAGGCCATTAATCCCTCTCCCCTTCCTGCAAAACCCATTTTCTCGGTGGTGGTGGCCTTGATAGATATATCTTTCGTAGTAAGCTCCAGTATCGATGCAATGGTTTCCTGCATATGCGGAACAAAGGGTTTGATCTTTGGCAGTTCCAGGCAAACTGTGGTGTCGATATTCACTATTTTATATCCTTCCTTACAAATAAGATCATAGGTTTTCTGAAGCAGAATCTTGCTGTCGATGTTTTTATATGCAGGGTCAGAATCCGGAAAATGAACACCGATATCACCCAGGCTGAGGGCCCCTAACATCGCATCGCAGATAGCATGCAATAATACGTCCGCATCACTATGGCCTTTTGCCCCTTTATGATGGGGTATCTTCACCCCTCCGATCCAAAGGTCACGGCCCTCTGCCAGTTGATGAAAATCTACTCCTGATCCGATGCGATATGCCATGAGTGAATAGGTTTATGCAAATATCAACAAATCCAAAAGGAAATACAGGATGTGTTATGGGTAAAAAACAAGAACGTCCTGTAGCAAATGCTACAGGACGCCTTTATACATTGATACAGTTGTCTTTTTACTTTTTAGCGCCTCCGTTAAAATCAAACAGCACAGAGAAACGGAGTGTGTTTGAAAGCGGGTTACGGCTAACACCATTACCAGTTGGAACGAGGTAAGCAAAGTTGAAACCGAAGATGTTGTATTTAACACCCAGGCCGCATGTGAAATAGCGACGGTTTCCTTTGTCTTCGTTCTCATAGAAATAACCGGCACGCAGCGCAAACTGTTGCTTGTACCAGTATTCAGCACCCAGGCCTACCTGGAATTCTTTCAGTTCTTCGCTGAAGCCATCAGGAGCATCACCGAATGAGCTGAACCAGCTACCAACAACACCTTTGCTGCGATATTCATCGATCTCAGCCTGGGTTGCAGGCTCCGCAGGAGGAGTGGGAACCAGTAATTTGTTTATTTCGATACCGAAAGAGATTTGGTTGTCACCACCGCCAAAGCTGTTAGTGTAGTTAGCACCGAAGCCAAAGTTAGCAGGGATGAAATCTTTCATATCAGCATTATCTGTATAGGCGATCTTAGAACCGAGGTTCTGTAATACAACACCCCACTGCCAGCCATCGCCGGAAGCTTTTTTACCATCATGATAATATCCGAGATCAGCAGCAACTGCACTACCAGTTTTGTAGTTATTACCACCGGCAGTGATATTACCAGTAAGATTAGAGTTGATGTATTTCAGGGCGATACCCACACCACTTTTAGCGCTCAGCTTGCGTGAGTAACCAACATCGATACCGAACTCACGGGGGCGGAAGCTTCCGTAAGAGTTACCGGTGTTGTCAGTAAAGTCGATATTACCTAAGCTGAAATAACGGAGTGATCCGGTAACAGCCTGGTTATCGTCGATTTTGTAATAGCCAGATAAAGAAGCCAGGTAAACATCATTTACCAGGTCTTTCAGCCATGGAGTATAAGTAGCGCCTACGCCACCTTTAGATGTGTTGAAAGCAACCTTACCCATATTCCACAAACCTGCGTATTGGTCAGGAGATGTGGCAATTCCGAGTTCCCCCATACCGCCTGAGCGGGCATCGGGTGAAATACGAAGAAAAGGAACGGCAGTGGTTACTACATTAATGGGGTCAACCTGAGCTTTTACGGATGAAGTCAAACCACAAAAGAGCAGGATGCCGGCAGTTAGTTTTAAAGCAGTTGGTCTCATTAGAAAATTTTTAATAATGGTGTAAATATATAGCTTTTGGTTAAATAGGAAACTAAAATATGGAATTTATCGGGAAACTAAAAAATTACCAGTTTTTCAATTTTTTCCTTCTTAGAACCCCCCGGGGAGCTCACCGAAAGTTTGTAAAGATATACTCCTCTGCCCACTTTATCACCAAAATCATCCTTACCATCCCATTCCAGCTCACTTGAACGGTTTCCGGTGGTGTTTATTGTCTTTTGTATCCGCTTAATTATCTTTCCTGTAAGGGTAAATACCTGTAAATTAATGTTCAAGTCCACCCCCGGCTTATTATGCTCAAACCAGAAGTTGGTATGGGTTGTAAAGGGGTTGGGGTAGTTTAAAACGTGGCTGATAGTCAGTTCTTCGTCTGCCGCCACAACAAATTCTAAAATTTTCTCATTTGAATTATTTAGTACATCCCAGGCCTTAATTTTAATAGTATGGGGCCCCGGGGCCAGTCCCGAAAGCTGAAACCGCACTTCTCCGCTCTGAAAACTGTTCAAATCGCCCTGGTAAAAGTCGTTCAGGATAAAATACTTATTATTATCCCCATCCAGGGTGGCCACAATATCATGACCTATCCCTGTACCCACTGTATTGATGCCCGAGGAGTCGGCCAGTTTTACCAGCAAAACCGGGTTTTGATTGGTAATACCCCCGTTTACAAACCTGTCATCATTCAAATAAGGGTCTATATCCGGTCCTTCATTGTCGGTGTTCCCACCGGTGCCGGCACCCCCTACGATGAAATTGGTAAAGGCACTGCCTGCATCTATGGCCCCATCTTCTGCATATAAGCTCAGCTTTCCTATTCCAAACTGGTAGTTGATGTCTCTGGGCACTTTAAAAGTAAAGCTGAAACGTCCGGATGCCACCGAAGACCTGCCCTTGAAAAGAATATTGTTTTGCAACTGGAAGCTGGTTACCTGGCTGCCCGGGTCATTTGCCAGCGTATTCACCACCTGTGGTTTATCATACACTGCCGGGTAAACATAACCGTTAAATCCATTTAAAATATTTCCTGCCTGGTCCGTTACTTCACCTTCTATTATTACGTTTTCTGTGGCACTCAGTGTATCTGCCTGTGTGGCAGCAATACCATTTACTTTCGTCACTTTTATTTTGTGTGATGGAAATCCCAGTGTAAGTGCAGGATCACCCAATAAGGTAAACTTTCTGTTATTCGCCACATCGGCCGAAGTTTGATAGGTATAATTCTTTGCTTCCTTCACTGCATCACCCAATGATCTGAATTTTCCATTGGGGTCTGCCTGCAGGGCGATCTGCATATAATTGTTATTCATCACCCGGTTGCTGAAAGCAAACACCACCCTCGTAGTGGTCATTAATGCAATGGCACCGGTCCGCGGCCTTAAAAGAATGTTCTCTCCAATTGAATTAACAACAGGATTATCATAAGGAGCGAAATCACAGGTGGCCGTAATAAAAAGAGGAAGCCTGTCAGGGTTGTTCCAGCTATTGACGATCTCCTGGTCAAGTATGGTCTCTTCTGCCAGTCTTCTTGCACCTCCATGACCATTATAATTCCATATTAAAGTACCGTTATACAATTGATTATTGATGGCCTGGTTGGCCAACGGATAACGGCTTCCCCCTGCCCCGCTTTCCTGCTGAAAAGCATCCAGATAGATCTTTTGCTGGTTGAAAGCGGGTATGGCATTACCCGCTGTTGCCGTTATGATCTCAGCATCCTGCAAGTGAAGGTTCCCATCTTCGTCATCGGCAATAAAAGTGAGATGGTTTCGCCAGGGGCCCAGGCTTTTTGCAGCATAATAGGCTTCCACTTTATCGGTAAAATTTTTAGCCTCCTCCATATTCCTGGCAGGCACACGGCCGATACCAATATCCAGTTGGTTGATCAGTGTTACATTGTTAATGTCTTCCTGGTCATCAAGAAAACCAAAATAATCATCCGATACATATGTAGTCAAAGGGTCCAACGACGAATTATTCTCATAAGCCGGAACAAACTGTGTATTGTTCGCTATCCTGTCTTTAAAGTCATAGGAAGCATCTCCGAGCAATAAAAGATATTTCAACCGGTTTGCCGGATTAGTACCATAGCGGTCGTGATACATTTTTACCAGGTCACGGATAGCCGTGGGATCCGGGCTACCGCTGGCAAATTCATGGTATATCTGCTCCGTGGTAACAATGGTTGTACGAAGCCCTGTTTGCTGCTGGTGCAATAAAGCCAGTCGCTGTGCCTGCGCTGTAAACAAGGGGTACACCACAATAATCATATCCGTTGGTGAAGTATTATGCAGGTTTTGACTTGCGATTCTGCCCACTGGTTCAGCTGTTAAAAAACTATTTGAATTGAAACACACATATTCCCGTAACCGGTTACAGGTGTTGACAAAACGGTACTCATTATTGATAAAATTACCGGGTATCCGGACCGGGTTCAGCGGATCTGTGATTTCCCAAACCTGTGTTGCAGAAGTTGCGTTAGTGATTACGAATTCGCCGGCACTGCTATTGACCGACGACCAGTCGCGAAAATGCAATTGATCGGCACCTGATAAAGAAATAGCCCTCCTGTAGAAAAGCTCAAACCAGTTCAACCACCCTTGTGCATTAAAACTACCGGGTACATAAGTATAATCGATCACTGTGCTGTTTCCGCTGGCAGGTGAGCTTACGATATGGGTTGTTTGCTGTGCAAAAAGATCATAAACACCACCACCAATGGGATTGATCAATACCTGACCAGTGGGCTGTCCGTTGATCTTAATATCGAAGCGGCTACCGGCGCCCACTGAACGGGCAATGCAATTTGTTTGGAGTGTGACGGGGCTATTATTTTGAACGCCCGCTGTGCCGATGGTGAAGTTCCTCACCAGCGTTTTGCCCGGTGCACTGGCAAACTCTTCCCCGTACCACTCTTTTCCGCTGTTCAAAAAATTGACCGTATCCAATTCATGAAAATATCTTTCGGAGAAATGTGTAATAGTTACAACGGGATTGTTGACAGGCGCGGCCGTTGACATTCGTTTTCCATTTCCGCCCACAGACAAAAAATAAAATGATTTATCGGAATAGATATTTTTTTGATGGGAGAAGCGCTGGTTGGCAGAATCGCGGGTCCAGGCCTGCGGACCAGAAGCATAAAATAATATATAGTCCGTCCCGTTCAGGATTCCATCCCCGCCATCATTGACCATAATCGCATTTTCCGTAAGATCATCTGTCCAGGGGCCATTATTAGCTTCAGAAAGCATCTGGCCGCCATTGCCATAGAGCCGGATGGAAACGGAAGAGAGATTGTTTGTATTGATACCCAGGTTGTTTAGAAAAGGAATATCTATTTTATAGACCCCCGGGTCTTTCACAGCGATCTTATACCAGGTACCTGAGGAAAGGGCTGAATTGGGGAGGTAAGTCCGTTGCCCCAAACCGGCAAAGACATTGAAAAACAAGTATCCCAACAAGGCGATATACCGGCGCAGCAGCATAGTTATAATCCTCTGGTTTTAGGGGATTTTACACCTGAAAAAAAGTAAAACTGCGTGACCCTTTTTACTGAAAGTGCATATATTCGCAATCCCGGGTGGCAAAACTTTAAACAGGTGCAATATTATAGGCCCATCCGGCGTTAAAATTATTCCAATTCATAGGTTTATGCAAAAAACAATGAGAGTGAAAAACTTAACAATCCTATTATCCTGTGTGGTGCTGCTCGCATCTTGCAAGGGAAAAGGCTTATTCGGCAAAAAGAAAGACAAGTCTGACGTAACAGGCTGGGCTTATAACGATAAAAACATGGGTGGATACCAGGTGTCCAAATCCAAGGAGCAGGGCATGGGCCCCGGTCTTGTGTTTGTGGAAGGTGGTACGTTCACCATGGGCCAGACCGATGAAGACGTAATGGGCGATTGGAATAATATTCCCCGCCGCGTGTCTGTGCCTTCGTTCTACATCGACCGTACCGAAGTTGCTAACGTTCACTACCGTGAATACCTGCACTGGTTAGGTAAAGTATTTGACCCTTCTGATCCTGCTAATGCAAAGATCATTGAAGGCGCATTACCGGATACGCTGGTATGGAGAAGTGAATTGAGCTATAATGAACCTATGGTGGAATTTTACCTCCGTCACCCTGGTTTTAATGATTATCCTGTGGTGGGCGTAACCTGGAGACAGGCCCACGACTTCTGTTTGTGGAGAAGTGACCGTGTGAATGAAGGTACACTGGTATCAAAAGGATATGTAAACAAAGCGAATGTTAAACCCGGCGCACAGCAGGGAGATAACAACTTTACCACTAAATCATACCTCTTAGGATTATACACGGCTCCTCCCGGTAAAAGCATGAAGAGCAAAAAAGGTCAGCCTCCGGTGACCCCGAATATGGAATCAGGTTTGTTATTGCCTGACTACCGCCTGCCCTTCGAGTCTGAGTGGGAATATGCAGCCTATGGATTGATCAACCAAAACCCCCGTCCTTCTCTGAAAGAAGGTAAGAGAGGTGAGGAATTACAATCCAACAAGCAAATTTATCCCTGGGCACAAAACGTAAATGGTCTTCGTGACACACGTCATGGCAGCTGGCAGGGCGTATTCCTTGCAAACTTTAAAAGAGGATCTGGTGATAACGCTGGTGTGGCAGGTGGTTTGAACGACCGTGCCTTCTATACTGCGCCGGTACAATCATTTTTCCCGAACGGTTTCGGTATCTATAACATGGCAGGTAACGTGAGTGAGTGGGTGGAAGATACTTATCGTCCCCTTTCTTCACTTGACTTTGATGATATGCCCGCTCCTTTCCGCGGTAACAAATATCAAAAACTGTATGTGGCTGATTCCACTACCATGGACCCTTCCACACGCTATGAAAAAGATAGCACCGGCCGTGTGAAAATGGTGGATGTAACAGATAAAGAGAGCCAGAACCGCAGAAACTACCAGAGAGGTAATGTGATCGACTTCCTCGATGGTGACTCCTTATCACAATCATCTTACGGATACGGTGTAACTACCCTGATCCATCCTGAAAAATCTAAAGTGTATAAAGGTGGTAGCTGGAACGACCGTGCTTACTGGCTCAGCCCCGGCGCACGCCGTTACCTCGAAGAAGACCAGGCCCTGAGTACATTAGGTTTCCGTTGCGCTATGACCCGTATGGGTAGCCCTGAGGGTAACAAACGTAAAACAGGTCAGCACTTCAAAACAAAGAGACAAAAACGATAATCACATCGTATATCATTTAAAACCCCGGTATAAATCGCCGGGGTTTTTCTTTTTGTAAACTTACATTTGCTGTATGAGCATCGAACAGCTTTATTCCATTTACAAGCAATATCCTTCGGTACAAACCGATACCCGACAGCTCAGGCAGGGAGACATCTTCTTTGCTTTAAAGGGCGATAATTTCAATGGTAACGCTTTTGCCCAAAAAGCCATTGAATCCGGGGCTGCTTATGCAGTAATCGATGAAGAGAAGCACTCGATAGAAGGAAAGACGATATTGGTGAAGGATGTATTGACCACCCTGCAGGAGCTTGCCAAATTTCACAGGGAGAAGTTTAAAATTCCCTTCCTAGCTATTACCGGCAGCAATGGTAAAACCACCACCAAGGAACTGGTACATGCTGTTCTTTCCTCTTCTTATAAAACATATACCACAGAAGGAAATCTCAATAATCATATCGGCATACCCCTTACCCTGTTAAAAATAAAAGCAGACGCTGAATTGGCAGTGATAGAAATGGGCGCCAACCACCAAAAAGAGATCGCCGGCTATTGTGTGTACACCCAGCCCACCCATGGCATCATCACCAATTGCGGCAAAGCGCACCTGGAAGGATTTGGTGGTATTGAAGGCGTTCGAAAAGGTAAAGGTGAATTATATGATTACCTGCGTGTTCATCATGGAACGGCCTTTGTAATGTGGGATTATGACTATTTACAGGATATGAGTAAAGGGATTCCCACGATCATTAAATACGGCACCCATGATACAGATGTAGAAGCGGTGGTAGTGGAGAATGAGCCCTTCCTGGTAGTAAAGATCACTAAAGGACCTTCTGCCGGCATTATACAAACACAACTTGTAGGTGATTACAACCTGCCGAATGTGCTGGTAGCAGTAACGGCAGGCAGCTACTTTAAAGTACCCGGCGATAAAATCAAAAAAGCTATTGAGGAATATAGTCCTTCCAACAGCCGTTCGCAACTGGTGGAAAAGGGAACCAACAGGATCATACTGGATGCGTACAATGCCAACCCCAGCAGTATGAAATTAGCCATTGAAAATTTTGCCCGGTTGCATGCACAAAATAAAGTGCTGATGCTGGGAGGTATGGCAGAATTAGGCCAGGAAAGCCTGGAGGAACATCAAGCTATTGTGAACCTGATCGGTAAACATACCTGGAAAGCGGTGGTGCTGGTGGGTGGTGATTTTCTGAAGTTCAGTCATCCTTTTATCTCCTTTAATAATGCAGGGGAAGCCAGGACCTGGTTACAGCAACAACATTTTGAAAATACACATTTACTGGTAAAAGGGAGCCGAAGCATGAAGATGGAAAAAGTACTGGAAGATTAACTTTGTACTATGGAATGGAAAAAAATATTCCCGCAATTTGAATCCGGGCTGATCGAACTGATTGAAAAAAATGCAGTGGAAAGATCATTTAATGCCGGAGATGTGATCATGCGTACCGGGCAGTTTATCAAATCCACGGTGCTGGTGCTGGAGGGACAGATAAAAATTTACCGCGAAGATCCCGATGGGGGCGAGTTCCTGATGTATTATATCGGGCCGGGGCAGGCCTGTGCCGTATCTATGATATGCGCCCTTCAATCTCAAACCAGCGAGATCATGGCACAGGCAGAAGAAAATACCGAAGTGCTGCTGATACCGGTTCAGTTGATGGATGAAATGATGAACAGGTATAAAAGCTGGTACCAGTTTGTGATTCAAACCTACCGCAACCGCTTTGAGGAATTACTGACTGTGATCGATAATGTTGCTTTTCACAATATGGATGAGCGTCTTGAATTTTACCTGAAACGTCATGCAGAGCGGACCGGCAAAAACAATATCGAACTTTCTCACCAGCAAATAGCTGATGACCTCAACAGTTCCCGGGAAGTGATTTCAAGGCTGCTGAAAAAAATGGAACAAAAAAATATAGTAAAACTGAATCGCAATATGATTGAACTGGTGAAATAAGAAAAGTGATACTTGTCACTTTATAAAAACTGGCTTTCGTCTACTCTTGCATAAAAATTCATGGAGATACTCGGGTATATCGCATCTGTTGCCATCGGTATTTCACTGGGCCTTGTAGGCAGCGGGGGCTCCATCCTTACCGTGCCCGTATTGGTGTACCTGATGGGGGTAAATCCTATGCTGGCCACCACCAGTTCACTTTTTATAGTTGGGTCCACCAGCCTGTTTGGCGGGATGCGGGCTTATACCAGGAAACTGGTCGATTTTAAAGCCGTTACCGAATTTGGCATTCCTTCCATTTTCTCCATATTCATTACCCGGCATTACATTTTACCGGCCCTGCCCTCTCATATTTTTACCATCGGCAATGTTAGTGTTTCCAAAGAAATGCTGCTAATGGTGATATTTGCCATCTTGATGCTCGCTTCTTCGTATACGATGATAACAAGCCGGCAAGTGGATCCTGTTGCGGCAACACCAGCACATGAAAGACACCAGAAAGCACTTCCACTTGTGTTTTTAGGATTATTCGTGGGTGTGGTCACAGGTTTGCTGGGAGCTGGTGGCGGGTTTTTAATCATCCCTTCGCTGGTATTGTTCCTGAAGCTTCCTATGAAAAAAGCAGTAGGTACTTCCCTTTTCATCATTGCCATCAATTCTCTTTTAGGGTTTCTTTTCAGTCTCAAGCAGTTTGAATACAACTGGACGCTGATGCTTTCTTTCACCGCCCTGGCCGTGCTGGGATTATTTATTGGAAGCAGATTGTCTGACAAAATACCGGGAGAATCCTTAAAGAAAGGATTTGGATGGTTCGTTCTCATCATGGGTATTTACATTATTACACGGGAGTTTTTCTTTCCCTGAGCCCCGCACAACTGTGACAAAAGTCATAGATAAGCATTCAATCATACCCCAATTTTGCTGTATTAAATCATTTCAACATGAAAATAGAACAGATATACACTGGTTGCCTGGCCCAGGGCGCCTATTATATTGAAAGTAATGGAGAAGCCGTTGTCATTGATCCGCTACGTGAGGTGCAACCATACGTTGATCGTGCAAATCGGAATAAGGCAACGATTAAATATGTTTTGGAAACGCATTTTCACGCAGACTTTGTGAGTGGTCATGTGGACCTCAGCAAAAAGACAGGCGCGCCTATTGTGTATGGCCCCGGTGCGAAACCAGGATTTGAAGCGATTATCGCTGCGGACGGGCAAGAATTTAAAGTGGGTGATATAACTCTGAAAGTGTTGCATACACCCGGCCACACGATGGAAAGCAGCTGTTATTTGCTGAAAGATGAAACAGGTAAAGAAGTGGCCCTTTTTTCAGGCGATACGCTTTTCATAGGCGATGTGGGAAGGCCTGACCTGGCCCAAAAGCTGGTAACTGATCTTACCCAGGAGAAACTGGCAGGTTATTTATTCGATTCCCTTCGCAATAAGATCATGACCCTGCCCGATGATATTATTGTATACCCTGCACACGGCGCAGGCAGTGCCTGTGGTAAAAATATGAGTAAAGAAACAACCGACACACTGGGCCATCAGAAAGCAACCAATTATGCTCTTCGTGCAAATATGACAAAAGAAGAATTTATAAAAGAAGTAACTACCGGGTTGGTGGCCCCTCCTGCCTATTTTCCATTGAATGTGATGCTGAATATCCAGGGTTATGAAAGTATAGATAAAGTACTCGAAAGAGGGCAGCATGCATTAAGCCCTGATGCTTTTGAAGCAGCTGCCAACGAAACAGGTGCTTTGATACTGGATACGAGGAGCCCGCAAACTTTTGCCAAAGGTTTTGTACCCAATGCGGTAAATATCGGCATCGACGGACAATTTGCGCCATGGGTAGGCACCCTTATTCCCGATATCAGGCAGGAAATTTTGCTGGTTACCGATGAGGGCCGTGAAGAAGAAGTGATAACCCGCCTGGCCCGTGTGGGATATGACCATAGCATTGGATACCTGAAAGGCGGAATGGAAGCCTGGAAAGCTGCAGGAAAAGAAACAGACCAAATAACGTCAGTTGACGCAGAAGAACTTGCCCTTTTGATGCAACAAAAAGAAGTAAATATTCTGGATGTTCGCAAAAAAAGTGAATACCAGAGTGAGCATATCCCGGATGCTGAGAATGCCCCTCTTGATTTTATCAATGACAGTATGACGGCTATTGATAAAAACAAAACATATTATGTGCATTGTGCAGGCGGATACCGCTCCATGATCTTTATTTCTGCACTCCGGGCAAGGGGGTATGATAAGCTGGTGGATGTAAAAGGCGGTTTTAAAGCCCTGAAAGAAAGTGGAAAATTCAGGATCAGCGAATACGTTTGTCCGTCCACGTTACTATAACTTCTAAAAAAATCGTATGAATAATCTTAAAAAACTGGTACATGATCCCGCCACCGTTGTGGTGGATGTAAGAAACGCGTGGGAGTATAAAGCAGAACATATTCCCGGTGCGGTAAATATACCCCTGGATGAAATACCCGGTATGGCGGAAGAACTGAAGTCCTTTAAAAGACCGCTTGTTCTGTATTGCCGCAGCGGTAACAGGAGTGGTATGGCGGTTAGTATTTTACAACAATTGGGCCTTACAGAATTATACAATGGCGGAAGCCTGGACGATATGAAATTTCTATTAAACTGATAAGCCATGATTACACTATTAAAGAAAATATTCGGTCGTGCTGTTGTAAACTACAAAGAGCTGCTGGACAGGGGCGCTATTATTGTGGATGTGCGTTCTGTAACAGAATATAAATCAGGCCATATTACCGGCTCCAGGAATTACCCGCTGGAAAATATCCGAAGCAAAGCTGCGGAACTATTAAAGGCCGGTAAACCGGTGATCACCGTTTGCCGCAGCGGCATGCGGAGCGGTATGGCAAAGAATATTTTACAGGCGGCAGGTGTAGAAGTATATAACGGCGGTCCATGGACCACGCTGAAAAGTAATATCGCCGGATGAGAATATTGGTTGCCACCCTGTTTCTCCCCCTGGCTTCTTTTTCGCAAACGCGACATGAATACTGGATGAAACTGAACATCATTCATCCTTTAAAAAAAGAGTGGTCGGTAGCAGTGGAACTGCATCATCGGAGGCAATCGAATTACAGATCGGGTGATAAAAATATCTTTCATTACCCCCTTGGTAACATGGCAAGGGTATGGATCAACTATCGGCTGTCACGTCAATGGTCAGTTGTATTGTCGCCCGCGGGCTATTTTAATAATGAGGAGATCCAGGACGAAACCGGTGTATACAGGACTTCCCATGAATTCAGGGTTTCACCGGGTATTACCAGCAATTTCAGTACCGGCAGAATAAAAAACAAAATCCGGCTGCTGTATGATGCCCGTTTTACCGGGGTAAATACAAAGGAGTCTTACTTTCAATCCCGCTTCAGGCTGCAAAATAACCTCACTGTCCCGGTATTCTCTTTCAGAGATCAGCAGATCTCTTATCATTTGTCCAATGAAATCCTGTTCAGGAAGGACATAACCGGCGCCGGATTCGATCAGGATCGAATTTATAATGCCATTCAATGGGAAAAGCCCCGTAACAGTATTGATATTGGTTACCAATGGGTGGTACAAAAAGGCAGACATTCTGTATTTTATCGTCACCAACTCTTTATTACCTTGAATTTTTCAATATGACACTGGTTTGGGGTGACAAAAGTCACCATCCCGATTATTTCGTACATTAATATTTGCAAAAAATTTGAATGCTCATGCTTGAATGGCTGAAACAACCCTGGCCCTGGTATGTGGCCGGGCCACTGATCGGGTTAACGGTACCGGTTCTATTGCTAATGGGAAATAAATCCTTTGGCGTATCCTCTTCATTAAGGCATGTGTGCGCTGCATGTATGCCTGCCAATATCCCTTTCTTTAAATATGACTGGAAAAAAGAAAGCTGGAATCTTTTTTTTGTAGCAGGTATCCTCATCGGCGGGATCATTGCCGGTCAACTGCTGTCTGACCCTAACCCGGTACAGGTGAATGCTAAACTGGCTGAAGAACTGAGCGGTTACGGCATTACCAGTTATTCCGGGCTGGTACCTGCTGAAATTTTTTCCTGGCCCCAGTTGTTCTCTGCAAGAGGATTTGTGATGATAGTGATCGGTGGGATTCTTGTAGGTTTTGGTACCCGGTATGCCGGCGGATGTACTTCCGGCCATGCCATCATGGGGTTGAGCAATCTTCAATGGCCTTCATTGGTAGCTACCTGTTGCTTCATGGCAGGAGGGTTTATCATGGCCAACCTCATTCTCCCTTTCATTTTAAAACTCTGACCCGGATAATAAGCTTAACCTCATGACTAAAGAAAATATATCACCAGAAATTGCTTCCAGCGAAAAGCCTTTTGTATCAGAACTGGCCCATACAGATTATGAAGTTCGCTCTGAGCATGCGATGTGTGTTAATCATTCAAAGCTGGATAAACCCCTGTTGTCATTAATAAAATATGGAATTGCAGGAATGCTTTTTGGTATCATACTGGTGAAATCGGAGGTGATCTCCTGGATCAGGATACAGGAAATGTTCCGTTTGCAGAGTTTTCACATGTATGGCGTCATTGGTTCCGCCGTTGTGGTGGGTATTATCAGTGTCTATATCATCAAAAAATTCAACCTCAAATCTTATGAAGGTGAACCGATAAAACTGGAGCCAAAAAAATTCAATAAAGGCCAGGTATTCGGGGGCCTCATCTTCGGGCTGGGCTGGGCTATTACCGGCGCCTGCCCGGGGCCTTTGTTTGCACAGATCGGGTCCGGTGCACTGGTAATTATTGTTACACTCCTCAGTGCCATTGCAGGCACCTGGATCTATGGCAGGCTCAGGGAGCGTTTACCCCATTGATAAAAATACCGGCCCGAATAACGGACCGGTCTGTATAACCCTGTTGAATAACTTACAGCATGGTGGTGGGTTCCACATACTTCGTTTTTAGAAGGTCGGTCTGTTTTAGTGCATTGTAACCTCCGTGGATATTGACCAGCTTATTGAACCCCCTTGCTTTTAGAATGGAACACATGATCACTGAGCGGTATCCGCCTGCACAATGAATGAAATATTTATTCTTTCTGTCCAATTGGTCCATTCGTTGATTAATAAAATCCAATGGAAAATTCTCAGCTCCTACAATATGTTCTGAATCGTACTCACTTTTACGCCTTGCATCCAGCAGGTAAATTTGTTTACCTTCCGTTTCATACAGCTCCACAAATTCTTCCGCATTTATTTCATTGATCTGGTCTGTATCCAATCCGGCATTTTTCCAGGCCGCTACTCCTCCTTTGAGATAACCAATTGTATTGTCATATCCTACCCTGGATAAGCGGGTCACCACTTCCTCTTCCCGGCCTTCATCTGCAATAAACAGAATGGGTTGTTTTAAATCGGTAATTAAGGTACCTACCCAGGGTGCAAAATTGTCGTCGATACCAATAAATACAGACCCGGGGATATGCGATTTGACAAATGCCTCCTTTTTCCGTGTATCCAGCACCAGGGCTTCCATACCTTCCCAGGCGGCCTGGAATGCTGCCGCTGTAAGAGGTCTGTTTCCCCTTGCAATAATATCATCAATACTCTCCACCCCTCCCTGCAGGTTCATCAGCACATTAAAGGGAAAATATTGAGGCGGTTCCACCAGCCCTTCGGTAATTTCTTTTGTAAACTCTTCCTTAGTCATATTGGGCCTCAGGGCGTAGTTGACTTTTTTTTGATGGCCCAGCGTATCGGTGGTTTCACGGCTCATGTTCTTACCACAGGCACTGCCTGCACCATGCCCGGGATATACGATCACCTCATCAGGCAAAGGCATGATCTTATTTCTCAACGAATCGAACAAATAGCCCGCCAGCAATTGTGGTGTGACCTCCGCTTTCACTTTTTGTACAAGGTCAGGTCTTCCCACATCACCTATAAATAAAGTATCACCGGTGAAAATGGAATTTTCTTTCCCCTTCTCATCCAGGAGCAGGTAAGTGGTGGACTCCATGGTATGCCCCGGTGTATGTAATACTTTAATAGTAACATTTCCCAGTTTCAGTATCTCGCCGTCTTTTGCCACATGAGCATCATACCCCGGCGCTGCGGTGGGGCCAAACACGATCGTAGCCCCGGTCTTTTTCGAAAGATCGATATGACCGCTGACAAAATCGGCATGAAAATGCGTTTCAAGGATATACCTGATCTTTGCACCGTTTCGTTCTGCCTTTTCGATATAAGGCTTTGTTTCCCGCAGTGGGTCAATAATAGCGGCTTCGCCATTACTTTCAATATAATAAGCTGCTTCTGCAAGACAGCCCGTATAGATTTGCTCTACTTTCATATTTATGAGTTTTAAGAATGATCAAACAGTTATACCTGAATAAATTCTGAAAAGCTGCCTTTAAGGGCAACGGGATGTGCAGGATAGTTTCATGACATTAATTTTTAAGCTTTCCAGCAAATTTCAACGGAGGCAGGGCTGGTGTAAATGATATAAGTCACAAAACCCAATGACAATGGTCAGCCATAGTGGCCGGTTCTTATGATTGTTGTCTTATCAATGCGGCAGGTGACTTTCATCACGCAATCCGGTTCAACCGTCTTCTATCTTAGCATCCTAAACATTGTTGTATGATACGTCATCACCAGGTTGTGATCATCGGTGGCGGTAATGCCGGGATTTCCACAGCCGCACAGTTGCTCCGCAAAAACAAATACCTTGATATTGCCGTAATAGAACCATCTGATAAACACTATTACCAGCCTGCATGGACACTGGTGGGCGCAGGAGTATTTGATATGAAAAAAACGATCCATGCTGAGGCGGATGTAATGCCCAAAGAAGTTACCTGGATAAAACAAAAAGCAGCCTCGTTTATTCCCGGGGCAAATGCCATTATACTGGACAATGATGAAACCGTGCAATATGAATACCTCGTGGTGGCGCCGGGCATACAATTAAACTGGAATGAAATAAAAGGCCTGAAAGAAACTTTGGGGAAAAACGGGGTATGCTCCAATTACAGCGTTCAGCATGTGCCCTATACCTGGGAGTGTATCAAAAATTTTCGCGGGGGTAATGCTTTGTTTACTAATCCTAATACCCCTGTAAAATGTGGCGGGGCCCCACATAAGATCATGTGGCTGGCGGCCGATTATTTTAAGCGCCACCATGTTTTTGATAAAACCCATATTCAATACTGGAGCGGAGGCACCCGCCTGTTTGGTGTGGAAAAATATGAGAAGACCCTGAAAAAAGTAGCCGAGAGAGATGAGGTGCAACTGAATTTTTTTACTAAACTGGTGGAGATAGACGGTCCCCGTAAAAAAGCAAAATTTGTTGGTTTTGGCGAAATGAATAAGGACAAGGAATATTGGGTGGATTTCGATATGATTCACGTTACACCCCCTCAAGGCGCCCCGGACTTTATTAAAAACAGCCCACTTGCCAATGCGGCCGGATGGGTGGATGTGGACAAATACACCTTACAGCATATAAAGTTTAAAAATATCTTTTCACTGGGTGATGCCTCCTCATTGCCCACATCACGTACCGGGGCGGCCATACGCAAACAGGCTCCCGTGCTTGTAAAAAACCTGCTGGCCCTGATGGAAGGCAAGCCTCTTACTGCACAATACAATGGGTATACCAGTTGCCCGGTGGTTACGGGTTATGGCAAGCTGGTACTCTGTGAATTCGATTACAACAACAACCCCGTGGAAACCTTCCCGTTTGACCAGGGAAAAGAAAGGTGGTCTATGTACCAGTTAAAGCGCAGGGTATTACCCTGGTTGTACTGGCATAAAATTTTACCGGGAAAAATGTAAATACATTCCACAATTGATACAGCATCTGCTGCCGGTTCGTACCTTTGCAGCAATGAGTGAAAAATATTCTCATAGAAAATAGTTCAATATTGAAGAGCAGCCAATGGCTGCTTTTTTTTTGAAACAAAAAACATGGATACCGAGATACTTTCCCGCATTCAGTTTGCTTTCACTATAGCATTCCATTATATCTATCCTCCTTTAAGTATTGGCCTGGGATTGATCCTGGTGATCATGGAAGGCATGTACCTGAAAACGGGGAATAAGATCTATGAGACCATGACCCGTTTCTGGATAAAAATATTCGCCCTCATTTTTGGATTGGGAGTGGCCACCGGTATTATCATGGAATTTGAATTTGGCACCAACTGGGCTACCTATTCCCGTTATGTGGGTGATATTTTCGGAAGTGCACTGGCCGCAGAAGGTATTTTTGCTTTTGCATTGGAAAGCGGGTTCCTAGGTATTCTTTTATTCGGTTGGAACCGGGTGGGTCCCAAAGTGCATTTTTTTTCCACGCTGATGGTTTTCTTAGGCTCTATGTTCAGCGCCGTATGGATCGTAGTGGCCAACAGCTGGCAGCAAACACCAGCCGGTTATCATATTGTAGGGGAAGGCGTCCAGGCAAGGGCAGAGATCACCGATTTCTGGGAAATGGTATTCAATCCTTCCAGTATGGAACGGTTGACGCATGTATGGATAGGAGCATTTTTAGCCGGAGCTTTTTTAGTATTGAGTGTAAATGCTTATTATATCCTGAAGAACAGGTATCTGGAAATAGCAAAGCCTTCTTTTAAAATTGCATTAGTCGTGGCTACCTTTTTTTCGCTGGCACAGTTATTTACCGGTCACAAAAGTGCAGAAGGCGTGGCAAAGAACCAACCGGCCAAATTAGCAGCACTGGAAGGCCACTTTGATAGCAGTGCAAAAGCAGATATGTATTTGGTGGGCTGGGTAAACAAAAAAACACAAACCACCACTGGTATAAAGATCCCCGGCGGTTTAAGTTTCCTTCTTCATGGTGATTTCCATGCACCTGTTACAGGTCTGAATGCCATACAACCAGCAGACAGGCCCTCACAAGTGAATGCCGTTTTCCAGTTCTATCATATTATGGTGGCCATAGGCATCACACTTATCGGGTTAACCTTGTATGCCAGCTGGCAATGGAAACGGAACAAATTATTTGACAAACGATGGCTGCTGTTCATTTTCGTTTGGGCAGTACTGTTACCCCAGGTCGCCAACCAGGCAGGGTGGTTTGCTGCAGAAATGGGAAGACAACCCTGGGTGGTGTATGGCCTTCTCCGAACATCCGATGCTTTATCGGCTTCAGTAAAAGCTGAGCAGGTGCTTACCTCGCTGATCATGTTCACCCTGGTGTATGCTATACTGTTTGTATTATTTATATACCTGTTGAATAAAAAAATTAAACATGGTCCGGTTGCGGCGCAGGTGCCCGATGAAGATAATGAATCGACCAGCCGGAGAAAGAACCCATTGATGAAACAATAAATAATTATGTTTTTAGGATTAGACTATAACACCTGGTGGTTTCTTGTATTTGGGGCAGTGATCAGCGGCTATGCCATTCTCGATGGTTTTGATCTGGGCGCCGGCGCCCTCCATTTATTCCTGAAAAAAGAAACCAGCAGGCGGATAGCACTCAATGCTATTGGTCCTGTATGGGACGGTAATGAAGTATGGCTGGTCATTGCCGGAGGTGCTTTGTTTGCAGGCTTTCCGGTGGCCTATGCAGCTGTGTTCTCTGCTTTTTACTTACCTGCATTTATTTTCCTTATTGGGTTGATCTGGCGTGCCGTAGCTATTGAATTCAGAAGCAAGGAACCCGGGAAAATGTGGAGGCTGATATGGGACTTCATTTATTCATTTGCCTGTATTGTTGTTACGTTGTCGTTAGGATTGATGTTAGGTAATGTGGCCCTGGGTTTACCGCTGAACGAACAGAAAGAATTCACAGGCAGTATGGTTACTTTTTTTAACCCGTTCTCCCTCCTGGTGGCCGTAACCACGCTGGCAGTTTTTATGATGCATGGCGCCATTTACCTGGCTATGAAAACAGAGAACAGGCTGTATACCAAACTGACCATCCTGGCTAAAAATTTCACCGTATTTTTCCTGGTGGCATTTGCATTAACTACGTTATATACGTTGTTATATATTCCGCATCTGACAGACAGGATACGAAGCCACCCGGTATATTTCGTATTTCCCGCATTGATGCTGCTGGCCATTGCAAATATTCCCCGTCAATTGAAAAAAGGGAACTATAGGTTTGCTTTCATCAGTTCGTCCGTTACAATAGCTGCATTATTGATAACGGTGGCGGCGGAGGTATTTCCCAATCTTTTATTTGCCAGCAATGATGCAGCCAACAGTATCACTATTCAAAACGCAGCTTCCTCACCAAAAACCATGAAGACACTACTGATCATTGCCCTGATCGGTACGCCCTTAGTGGCGGTATACACCAGTTTTGTATTCTGGACCTTTAAAGGAAAGGTAAAACTGGATGAGATGAGTTATTAACTGGTATCCAGCATTTTATTATGTAACTATGATCACAATCATTGTCTATCCAATAGCTGAACTTTGCAGGTGAATTATTTCCCGGCTTCGAAAGCCAGCCTGTCAGAACTGTAATGCCCATGTTGGGATTACAGGTAACTTTGTAAACCTTTTAAACGAAAAATGAAAAACTGGATATGGAACAATAAATGGGTAGTGGCAGGCGTGCTGATAGGTTCTGTTGGCGGCTACCTGTACTGGCAACAGATAGGATGCATCAATGGCACATGTGCTATTACATCCAAATGGCAAAATAGCACAGGCTATGGAGCGCTGATGGGCGGGTTATTGTTCAGTTTATTTAAAAGAGACAAACATGCAAACAAGTGAACAGAAAAAGGATTCCTTCAGTGAGATCATCAATGGTGATGTGCCTGTACTCGTTGATTTTTTTGCAGAATGGTGTGGCCCCTGTAAAATGATGAAACCTGTACTGGAGGAACTGCGTAGTCGCCTGGGCGATAAAGTGAGGATCTTGAAAGTGGACATAGATAAAAGCCCTGCTGCTGCCAATGCCTTCCAGGTACAGAGTGTACCCACGCTGATGCTGTTCAAAAAGGGAAAGGGATTATGGAGGCAGTCAGGAGTGGTGCCTGCTGCTCAGCTTGAAAAAATTATTTCCGCTCATCTATAATATTTTTTAGAAAATGAATGACTCACATAAAAGAAGAAGTTATTTAAGTTCATCCGTCGGTTGCCGTTGCCCACGCTGCCGGGAAGGTAAATTATTCAAACACCCGGTAAGCCTGAAATTCAAACAGAATATGGAAATGAACCGGGAGTGCCCGCTATGCGGACAGAACACCGAAATAGAAGTGGGTTTTTATTATGGCACCAGCTATGTAAGTTATGCATTGACAGTAGCCATCAGTGTGGCAAGTTTGGTGATATGGTGGATGCTCATTGGCCTGTCCACAGAAGATAACCGCTTCTTTCTATGGCTGATCATAAATGCTGTTTTCCTGCTGGCCCTGCAACCCTGGCTCATGCGGGTAAGCCGCAGTTTTTGGATATCCTGGTTTGTGAAATATGACCCTGACTGGAAGATACATAAACCCGAAGATGCCTCAGAACGACTGAATGCTGACCAGGCTAATAACTGGTGATTTGCCAAAGAAAAAAATCAGAATTTTATTTCTGTCGTATCCGTAATAAAAGTGGGTACTTTATATCCGCCCGAGTCAATGGTGGCTTTGGGGAATATTTTTTTAATTTCTGCCCAGGCATTTTTATTCACCGCCGTTTTGTACAGGTAAATACTTTTTATCTCTTTCAATGCATTTAATTGTTTCATCCCTTTTTCCGTAATCCCGGTTGCGGAAAGATTCACAAACTGGAGACGGGCCAGTGAACGCAGGTGAAACAATCCGCTATCCGAAACAGCCGTATTATTCAAATGCAACCTGGATAGATTGGTGAGTTTACCAACGGTTTGGAGGGCTTTATCAGAAATACTGGTATTCCCCAGGTTCAGCCACACCAGTTGTTTGACCAATGGCTCCAGCAAGAGTATGATACTATCAGTTCTTTTATTAGCAGTAACAAAGCTGGCAGACAAATAATTGCTGTTAAGCATTACCGGCGTCACCATTACTCCCGCTTGTTTAAGTTTATGCAGCACCGTATCATTCGCTTTTTTTACCGCTGTTTCCGGAATATCAGTTAATGACCGGGGGCCTTCTGTACCTGACTGCAAAGCAGACAGCACCGGCTTTATTTTATCTGTTTGTTCAAGTTCCTTTACTTTTTTCGTGAAGTCAGCACCAGTCGATATCCACCAATGCAGCAAAGCGATCTCGTTGGGCGTAAGCTGTGGTTTTTCCTTGGGTGGCATGTGGTCATCATCATTTACCGGCAGCAGCATTCTTTCTATTAGTTCGCTTTCTCCAGGCGCACCAGGCAGAATAGTGTTACCCGTTTTTCCCCCTTTCAATATGTATTCCTGTGCATCCAGTCTTAGTTTTCCTTTTTGCTTATTGGGGCCATGACAATTATAACACCTGTTTTCCAATAATGGCCGAACGATATCTGAATATACAACTGCTTCCTGCACATTCGGAATGGCGGGTATGGCTTTGCCCTTTTTATCCTCTTTATTGAAAGATGCACTAAGGTATCCTGATCCATGTGTCAATGATCCGCCGAGGTGACCGGTAATGAAAATAAGTATGACAAGGCCCATGGAAGCCCATCTTAATATTTTATCATTGACCGATCGTTTATGCAGGAAATATAAAATCAATGAAACAAAAGCCACGCTGATACCCAGCCATTGGTGCCGGCTTACCAGCTGCATATCATAGTCGTCACTTTTGGAGAGTAAAAAACCGCTGATACAGGATGCCACAGCGCTGATCATTCCCCAGAATAAAGCAATAGGTATGGCAGGATATAAAATGATGAACCTTCTTTTCAGGGTAAGCCATTGAAAAAAACAGGCCAATAATAAAATACCAATCGGTAAATGCACCAGCACAGGATGCAGACGGCCCGTCAGATCGAATATGGATAAGTAAAACATTTTCGGAATACGGATTTATTGATATCGTTTACGGAGTATTTGCATCATATATACGTTGATGGCCCATTGATCTGCCAGTGGCTGACGGGTATAGGGCAATGCCGGTAAATAATCTGGAGGTCCGAATTCGGTAAGGATGGTCATGCGTTCCCCATTTTTCTTTTTCCGTTCGATGACTTTATCCCACCAGCCCAGGTGTGTTTTCATGGCCTCTTCCCATTCGGGTGCCCGTGGGTCATTCACCTGCGGGCCTTCGGCATGCCCGATCCTTGCATGAATATGGTCCGTTCTTTCCAATGCCAGGTTCACCGTTTCCTGCTGGTCCCATAATAAACTCTCGTGTACATTACACCAGTGAGAAACGTCGAAGGTTAGCCGCAGTTCCGGTATCTTGTCTATGTACTGCTTTGTAATACTGGCTGCATACATGATCCTGCCGCGGTGTGTTTCATGATAAACAGGTATGCCTGTTTCTTTTGATCTTTTGAGAGTAAAATCTATAAATGGTTTGTTTTGTTCATACGAAAAATGATCGCGGCCCGAATGGCAATTGATATATAAAGGTTTTTGCCTTGAGTTGTTCAAAGCAGCATCCACGCCTTTTTTAAACGTGTCAAGATGTTCCTGCCAGTTGGCCTGCCAGCCTCCGTACAGGAACCCGGCCTGCAGTTTATGCTTCTGTAATGCATCAAACATCTCTTCCTGTTCTTTGGGTGTATCGGGCCACCAGAGCTCTGCCCCATCATAACCTTCTTTTTTGGCAGCTGCGCAAAATGCATCTAGGCTCCCCTGAAAGCCCCAGTTGGTGGCAAGGAGCAATAATTGAAAATTGCTGTTTTGGGTAAACACAGGATTATGCATTTCTTTCGTTTCTTTAAATGAAGGTAAAACGCTGGCAGCCGTTACAGATGCAGTGGTTTTGATAAAAGAGCGTCGGTTTTGTTTCATATCAGCCATTAGTTGTTCTTATTACAATATCATGCAATTATATCATGGATCACTTTACCAGATACATCCGTTAACCTGAACGGGCGGCCCTGGAAGGGGTAGGTGAATTTTTCATGGTCGAAGCCCATCTGGTTCAGGATCGTGGCCTGTATGTCAAATGCTTCCACTTTTCCACTGATGGGGCTATACCCTATCTCATCTGTTTCCCCATAAGAAAATCCTTTTTTGATACCGCCGCCTGCCATCCATATCGTGAATGCTTCTGTATGATGATCTCTTCCTTTATAAGGATTTTGCAAGCCATTCCTGTTTTCCATCATCGGGGTGCGGCCAAATTCGGCACCCCATATGACCAATGTTTCTTCCAGCAGCCCTCTCTGTTTCAGATCGAGCAATAAAGCCGTAATGGGTTTATCCACACTCCTGTATTTATTGATGATACCCACATTCAGTGCATTGTAAGCCCCATCGCCGTGCGCATCCCATCCCCAGTCGAAGAGTTGTACATAGCGCACCCCTTTTTCCACCAGTTTTCTGGCCAGCAAGACATTATTCGCAAAGCAGATCTTGCCCGGTTTGGTGCCATACATCTGGTGAACATAATCCGGCTCATCATTGATGTTCATCACATCCGGCGCCGTGATCTGCATCCTGTAGGCCATTTCATATTGGGAAATGCGGGACAGAATTTCAGGATCGTTGTACTCTTCGTATTCCTGCCGGTTGGCATCATTGATCGCATCAATGGAAGCCTTGCGGATATCCCGGCTCATGCCATTGGGATCTTTAATAAATAATACAGGATCGCCTTCACTGCGGCATTGCACACCCTGGTACACCGAAGGAAGGAAACCACTTCCCCATACACTTTTACCGGCATCGGGGAAACTGCCACCACTGGTGAGCACTACAAAACCAGGAAGGTTCTGGTTTTCGGTTCCAAGTCCATAAGTGACCCAGCTACCCATACTTGGTCTGCCCAACCTTGCACTGCCTGTATGCATCAGCAATTGTGCAGGCGCATGATTGAACTGGTCGGTGGTCACGGCTTTTAGAAAAGTTATCTCATCTGCCACGGTGGAAAGATGCGGAAGATGCTCACTGATCCATGCACCACTTTGACCATGTTGTGAAAATTTGGCCTGCGGCCCCAGCATTTTAGGTACCCCGCGGATAAAAGCAAAATTCTTTCCTTCCACTAATGAGGGTGGACAATCCTGGCCATCCATTTTCATCAGTTCGGGCTTATAGTCAAATAATTCAAGTTGGGATGGAGCGCCTGCCATGTGCAGGTAGATCACGCTTTTTACCTTTCCCGGATATGGCGGTGATTTAGGTAATAAAGGATGTGCGGGATCAAATGAGATGGAGGACGGCATCATAGAGGAATTTCCGCCACAACCGCCCAGTAAATGGCCCATGGCCAATGCACCCAGGCCCATCGCACTTTCTTTTAAGAAATGCCGGCGGGTATGCATCCGCCTCACTTCATTTTCTGCTTCCAACAGCAAGCGCCGGTCATGTAATTCTTTTTGCGTCATAGCAAAACAGTTTAATGTTCTAATTTTTCATGATCACTTCATCCAGGTTCAGCATGGCATTGGCCACCACGATCAATGCTGCATCGGAGGGTTTATTGTTCTTATCATCCATTCCGGTCATTTCACGTACCTGGGTTGTGTCTTTCTTAAATTCCTCTTCTGCTTTATGAAACAGGTCAAGGAATACCTGCAGCTTTGCAGGTGAGATAGATTTATACAACATCCATTCATATCCTTTGGCTATTTGTTTTTTAACATCATGACCTGCTTCCTTTTTCATTCGCCAGGCAAATTGCCGCGACATATCGAGATATGCAGAATCATTTAAGGTAACCAGCGCCTGCAAGGGTGTGTTGGTGCGGATACGCCGGGCATTGCAAACGGCCCGCTGGGGGGCATCAAAAGTGATCATAGATGGATAGGCCGATGTTCGTTTCCAGTAAGTATAAAGGGCCCTGCGGTATTGATTGCCTTCCTTGCTTGTTTCCCATCTTGCCCCGTTATAAGGTGAAAGCCAGATACCATCCGGTTGCCAGGGCATCACCGGCGGGCCATACATTTTATCATTCATCACACCGCTGATGCATAAATGCTGGTCACGTATCTGTTCTGCACTCAATCTTATCCTGGGCCCTCGTGCATAATAGCGGTTGAAAAGATCTTTTTCCTTTATTTCATCCGTTAGTTTTGATTCCTGCCGGTAAGTGGCGCTCATCACCATTTCTTTCAGCAGTTTTTTTAAACTCCATTGGTGATCATTCATTAATTTCCAGGAAAGATGGTCCAGCAATTCTTTATGCGTGGGAGCAATACCCTGTGTGCCCATGTCTTCCAGTGTTTCCACAATACCAGTCCCGAATAATTGTTCCCACAACCGGTTGACGATCGTTCTTGACACCAACGGGTTTTGCTTATTGGTAAGCCAGATGGCTAATCCCATCCTGTTGTTTGGCGCATTGGCCGGCATGGCCACGCTTAACAAAGCCGGTACTTCAGGTTGTACTTCCTTTCCTTTTGCTTTCCAGTTGCCACGGTCAAATACATTCGTGATACGATGTTTATTAGGAGTGGTTTCCATCATTACCGGGGTAGTAGTGAGCCCCTCTGCAGTGAGCAGTTTCCAGAAAGTTTTTTTCTGTTCTGCATAACCGGGTTTGCCTTTCCCCGGCAATTGTTGTGTAAACGAGAACCAGTCGATATACACTGCATCATCTGTATTTTTTAATCCGGGGTTATCATACGTAATATATACATCGTGTATGCCTTTTTGCAGGGGAAGATCAACCGAAATAAATTGTCGCTGATCGGAGGGGTTCAACCTACCAGTCGCCAGCAGGAGACCATCGGGGGCATCCCTTCGCACTCCTATCACACCGCCTTTTTTATTAGTGAACAGCAAACATATCATCTGATCCACTTTTTCCAGGTCCACCTGTTTTAATTTAATAATAGCGTGATTGCGTGCCAGTACTATATCGTTGTTATTAATCACCACGGCATTTGCGAGGCTATCGGCTCTGTTGGAGTTGATGGCTGGTTGCCAGGTGCGCAATAAAGTGCCCATGTTTTTTGCCTGTGCTGCAGATGAGTTATCCTGCACCCATTTCATCACGGCTTCATATTCGGCATGTAAAGTGTCATTCAGGTCCCGCAGGATGGGATACTCCCCTCCCACATCCTCATCTCTTGTATTATTGAAGAAGGCAGCGAATTTATAATATTCATCATGCCGGAACGGATCGTAAGGATGGCTATGGCATTGCACGCAGGCAAATGTGGTACCCATCAATGATTCCCAGGTGGTGTTCACACGGTCAAGCACAGACGCAATTCTGAATTCTTCGTTATCTGTACCTCCTTCATCATTATTCATGGCATTGCGGTGAAAAGCTGTTGCAATATAATTGGCGTCGGTGGGGTCGGGCAGCAGGTCGCCGGCAATCTGTTCTGTAAGAAATTTATCATAGGGCATATCTTCATTGAATGCGCGGATCAGCCAGTCGCGGTATTTCCAGATGGTACGGCCCTGGTCAGATTCATATCCTTTTGTATCGGCATAGCGTGCCAGGTCGAGCCACATCGTGGTCCATCGTTCACCAAAATGCGGTGAAGCCAGCAGGGAATCCACCAGTAACTCATAACTTTTCCCGTTGTCTTTGCTTTGGAGATATTGTTTTGCCACTGCATCAGAAGGCAGCAAGCCGATAAGGTCAAGGCTAACTCTTCTTAGCAGGGTAGCTTTATCGGCTGGCGCCGAGGGTTTTAGTTTTTGCTCTTCCAGTTTTTCTAAAATGAACGGGTCGATATCATTTCTTATCCAATCACTTTTTACAGCAGGCAATTCCTGTTGTTTGACCGGTACATAGGCCCAGTGTTCACCCCATGGAGCGCCTTGTTTGATCCATCTTCTTAATATGGATATTTCTTTTTTACTGAGAGGGTCATGCTTATAGGGCATGCGTTCTTCGGGATCGTTTACTGAAACACGGCGGATCATTTCGCTGTGGTCGGGATCTCCGGGGATGATGGGGTATTTTCCACTTTCGGCCATGGCCAGGGCTTCTTCGCGAAAGAGCACACTGAACCCGGCCTGTTTTTTAACACCTCCGTGACAGGTTATGCATTTTTTATTGAGGATGGGTTTTACGTCGGCACTGAAATCTACTTTTTCAGTGGAGCGCATAAAGACCCTCAAAGTCACAATAACTGCCACTAACAGGGCGGTAACAAGGATTATTTTTCTGAGTGCAGGCAATTTCATTAACGCAATCGGTTTTATAGCAGAAGCGAAGCAGGAAAGCAGTTAAAAAAATGACCGGCTATATGGGTCTGAAGTTAGCATTTTACAGGCATATTTTGCTGGTATCTGATATCCTGTAAAGACCTGAATTTATTCGGAATTTGACTGCTGAATCTGTATTTTTGCAGCCCTTTAATGGAGACTTGTCCGAGTGGTTGAAGGAGCACGCCTGGAAAGTGTGTATACCTCTAAAGGGTATCGAGGGTTCGAATCCCTCAGTCTCCGCTTTACCCGCCATAGCTTTCGCGACGGCGGGTTTTTTACGC
>CAZSGD010000019.1:0-82202 GCA_964606155.1 uncultured Chitinophaga sp.
AATAGTCTTTGGGATACATAGTGACTGATAATAATTAGTTATCCATTGTTCAGGAAATAGGGATTCTATTGTACAGTTCTTACAATATCGTATTCGTTAATATGCTGCCGGATCTCATTGCATATTTCAATGCAAGAGTTAACATGGGAAACAAAATAAGTCCATTTTACTGAATGGATAAATGAATGGTAGCCTTCGTATATCTTCGACCCCTCACAGCTACGGGTATTAAGCTCCTTTGCTTTCAGATTAAACATATTATCTCTTAGTATTTGAAAAAGTGTACTTGTATAATAGGTGATACTGTTGCAAGCTGGGTTGTCCTTCATAAAGTACTCATAGCTGCCTGCTTCATCTGGTAAAACTACAGCCAATACAGCATTAGTTTTGCTTCTTCCATAATTTCGTGATTGTTCCTTTAAAGAATATGATATTTCCCAGGGAATCCATTGCTCCTTCTCAGCCACATTGTTTTCTTTCATTCCTTTTGAGATCAAAACAATGGTTACGGAGCTACCGAATATCTTGTCTCCTAATTTGGACCCGATAGTGGAATCCTCAAGTGTAGCCATGCTTTCCCCATCATCTTCTCCCTTGAACAAGTGATCCCCTGCCTCAAGATGTTTTTGGATCTCGTCTACATAATGTCGGGCAGTTGTTGTCCCGGCAACTCCATATAATGGCAATACTTTTGAGTCAGAATACTTATATGATATAAAAATTGATTTTCCCATAATTGTTATAAATAGTCTGCTAAGAGATCTTTGAATAGTGCCATATAAGCATAATCATTTGCTAGACGCTGGTTATATCTGATCGGGCTATTGTCAAACAAAATCTTCGCAGCTCCTCCGGTACTGGCAACAGGAAGCACCAAAGCTGACGGGTGGTACGACCTGAATAATTCATATTCCTCGAATATACCTTCCATGCCCCCTATAAAAACCGCGCCCTTAAATTCATTTTCCTTGAACATTTGTTCACGCATCACAAGTAGGCTGGTATTCTTGTCCCCTGAAATATCCGTAAGAACAATATCCTCAAAATCGAAATTATCAACAGGAAAGTAGTCCCTGAAAAATTCAGATTGGTACAGCGTCACATGCTGCTTTAAATTAGCCTTCATTTGATTAACTACATAACGAATTAACGGAGTTATTGAAGGATGACCTCCCCAAACCAGGTGAGCCTGTGGCACTACTACGGCTGCAAGAGCTCTGACTGAATCTCTGATAGCAATAATATCCGCCGTATCATAGAATTTCTGATCCCTGTCCACGGAAGGGATACTCGCTGATAAAAAAATCTTATTTAAACGTTTTGCAACCATTTTTCGGCGTCTACTACTTTTACAGCTTTAATAGGAAGATAGTTATCAAGCCAGTCCAGGTGTTTCAGCCATCTATCCCTGATATTAATATGATCATATAATAGATAAATATCCGGCTTCTTTGCAAGTAATAGCCTTTCTACAGTATCCTGAGAGCGATTGTAGGTAAAGGCGTGAGGAACACCGACAGTGGGTATCACGAGGATATCATCTCCATTTTTCTTAGTTGTCCTTATAAACTTCTGAGGTTGTAAATCCGCAGCCTTCCCTGTCCTTCTTGCTGCAGCCATAAATTCAGTTACAATATTATCCTGCCTCGCAGCAAGGGTTCTTGCTCGTATGTACTCAGCTTGCTCAACAATTCTTTGTACAGGTTCGTCTAAAAGATAGCTTTTAGAATCAGAAAATTTGCTATTCCCAAAATCACTGTCTTTGAGTTGAAGCGGAATGCTGATAGAAGCCGTTACTGCCAATTTGTGTCCTGGCCAAAGTACTTGCAAAATACCAATTTGCATTCCATTTGCCCGTGCCAGTTCTTCCTTTGTCCAGTCACTATCAAGAAAACGCGGAGTATTGATTAAAACAACCACATCGGTATCTGCCAGCCGGTGCCATAATTCATCCTGGAAGAGTTCTCCCGGGCGTATACTGTGTGTATCAAGAAATACGTCAAAGCCATTTTTTTCAAGCTGCTCGTATAACTGCATGGCCACAGTACTTGATTCATCCCTCTTGTAACTAATAAAAAGTCTCCTGCTCAATCTTAATAATCCAAGTCCTTCCAGAATTATACTCACTAAGGGCTCTATTTCAGCTTTAGTTGACAATTTGAAGCCGTTTATTTTATGCAGAGACGGAGGTGTAGACGCTTTGAATCTATCAAGATCATCTACAACGGGCAAAATCAATGACGCGTCAGTAGTGAGTGCACTGAGAATGTCCAGGTCTTTAAAATCACCGCCTGCATCGCCAAAATACACACAGAAAAGAGGAGCATTCGCTTTGTACTCCGTTTTGTAATTCACCGGATCAATTTCAACCACGTATTCTTTTTTAAGGCCAAGCTCTTTCAAATGAAAATATATAACATCCATTATAGCCTGTTTCCAGGGATGCTTATTGCCGATTAGTGCTATTTGATATTTTATTATCACGTAGTAGTTCAATCTTCGGTAAACGTATTTTATCCCCTGAAAGTAAAAACCTTTTCCTAGAAATGGAAAACAAAGAATATTAATTGTTTACACTTATTAGCGCATGTGCAGGCGGTAATACCTCAAGACAACTATCACTGTATCAAACAGATGGATTGATTTTGATATTCTTAAAAGATGTTAATAAAACTCATGCTTGTTCTTACCCATTTTAATTAATCTTGTAACCCCTCCGTACTAAAACTTACTCCTAAAATTTTTGGTCCTTTAAAAAAATTATATGGCACGTCGTTCCTTTTTTAGCTTTCATTATGAAAACGATGTTTGGAGAGCAAACATTGTAAGAAATAGTTGGGTCACAAAACCTGATAGAGAGGCCGCAGGCTTTGTTGATGCTGCAGATTTTGAAGCGGTTAAAAAAGGCGGTGATGCCGCTATAAAAAAATGGGTCGATGATCAGCTTACCGGCACATCGGTTACGGTCGTTCTGATAGGAGCAGAAACGAGTAACCGGGAGTATGTAATCTATGAACTGGAGCAGAGTTGGAAAAGAGGAAATGGTATTGTCGGGGTTTACGTTCATAAGATAAAAGACAGACATGGGAATACCACCGCGACAGGTAGCAATTCCTTTGGCCCCATTTTTACAAGCCGAAATGATGATAAGCAATATTTCTTTCAGCGATTCAAAACTTATGACTGGATTGACAATGATGGATACAATAATCTTGGAACCTGGGTCGAGGAAGCAGCAAAAAATGCCGGAAAGTAATGGCGAGAAACGTTTACTTTTCTTTTCATTATGATGATGTCAAGTCATTTCGTGCGAATGTTGTTCGTATGAGTTATAAATTCCGGGCTGGTGATATTAATTTTCGGGATGCATCAATATGGGAAGAAAGCAAAGAAAAACAAGTTAGTACTATTAAGAAATTAATTGATTCCGAATTGATGGGATCTAGCGTTACATGTGTTTTGATTGGAAGTGAAACGTATTCGCGAAGGTTTGTTCGCTATGAGATTGCAAAGAGTTTTGAGATGAAAAAGGGACAGCTGGGGGTCGGGATCAACTGGATAAAAGATAATAAGGGTGAGATCAAATTTTGGCCAGGAGAGAATCCTTTTGATTACCTGAAACTAAAAATCGATAAAGGAGGGAAAATAATTAGCCTGTTTGAATTGAGAGATGACGGTTGGATAGAATTCAGGGATTTACGAACCATTAGAAATAATCATTTTCCGAGTACGCATTATGGGAGAACAATCACCCTGTCCTCTCTTTATAAAAAGTAAAGTTACGATTGGAATGAAGGAAAGATACACCTTCCCGAATGTATCGAATTAGCAGAAGTAAATGCCGGCAGATAACCTCGATAAGAAACCTGATGGCCCTTAGAGATAAACCCCAAATCGACCCCTCCGCTGCGAATTCATCCCGCTCCGAACGAAAGTTGAACGACTGGTTCAATGAGGATACCGGCTTTATTCTGCGCAAAGAGCAACCGGACAAGGGTTGTGACTATATGTGCGAAATGCTTGACAAGACCGGTGCGACGAACTGGAAATTTCCGATACAACTTAAGAGCATCCAGAAACCTAACCTCGTCGGGCAAGGAACTTACATCTCCTATCCGATATTGACTTCACGTTTGGGTTATATGCTCAACCAATTACCCACTACGGGAATAATCGTTTTCTATGCGGTCGATTCAGATAACCTGTTTTACGAATTCTCCCATAAGGTCTATGAAAGGATCAAATCGGAAAGGGAGTCAGATGATTGGACCCTGCAGGAATCGGTTAACATCCGTGTGCCCCTTGCGAATGTGCTGACGGCAAGTGCTGTAAAGTCATTGCACCAGCTGTTGATGGATCGTTTTGCGAATGCCGCCCGCATGCAGGTAGCCTTTGGCGATAGGTACCAGTTACCTGTTATTGAATTAGTAGGTACCGCTGTATTTGACTGGAATAATCCGGAACATCTTCGGAGCTGGTTACGGGAATACGGCCAGGCGATGCTCTTTCATTTTGACCTCGCGCCGCTGCATAGCGCCTTGCAACGATTGACAATAGCAGACATCGAGCGGGACAAAGAGTTATTGGTACTGGCATGTGTGGCTTATGGTGAAACGGGACGTTATCTCGAATCCGATCTGTTCATTAAAAAATTAAGGTATAAATTTTCATTAGACGAAAGTGAGATCGAGATGATCGATTTTGCAGAGGCGAAAAATCAACTCAAGTTAGGGCAGATGACACCAGCCGGGTTCATTCGCAAAATGGAAACAAGGCTGCCCCGCATGACCAGCAAACAAAACGAGCTTACACTCCGGATCAATCTGCAACGCTTCCGGATAGCTGAGCTCAGGGGTCCGGTTGAAACACCGTCATCTATTCTCTCGGAACTGCGTAAGATATACGGGGATATCGAAACAAGTACCCTTCACCAGCATGTAAAAGATATCCTGACCCTCTGGAATGCCGAACACGATTCACATTTGATGACCCATCAGCAGCACCTGGATTATATCTCGTTCCGCATGATGACAGCGAGCGGAAGGGAAATACCAAGGGAGGAAAGAGTGAGCAAGATCAGGGATGCTATGGATAAAGAAATGCAGTTCTTAAAGCGGATAGAGAACATCTACAACAGGGCAACGCGGGAAGATCATAAATTCCTGCAGGCGACAGCCCAGTCATTGCTGGGTATTTTCGCACTCCAGAAATTATTTTCATTACTGAGTTATCCGGATTCTCCAAAAATCCCGGAAGAAGAGATAAAGCGTTTCACCCGGTATGCCTTTACGGCTTTCCGGCTGTTCAGAGAAATGGGAAATCCTGTGGATGCGTACAGATCATTATGTACGACATTGGAGTTGATGTATGTTACTAAGCACTACTACAACGAAATTCCCGAACACTATATCGAGGCGTTGCAGTCCGACAAAGCAGAATTGGAAAATCAATTCATGATTCCTTCGTACCCGCTCCAAATTCCGCCGGTACTGAAAAGAATTACCGGCATCGAAACGTCAGGTGTAAATGATAGCCTGGCACCTTATTCCGATATTGACCTGGAAAGCCTCGCGAGACTGGTGTTTAACCAGCTTCGTTTGCCTCAGGAAAGGTTTGTCCATTTTCACAATGAGTATATCGCGACACGGCTATTTCAGCAGCGATGCACCGATCCTGATGTTCAATTCTTCTGCTACAATTACGGCAGTACCGTTAATGCTTACATTCAACCTGTACAGTATGTGCTGAAAAATAAAGTATCCGGTATTGAATCGGTACGTTCCGGGTCTATGGAGGACTTACTGCATTCATGGGGGTTTTGAACCTTTGCAATAGCAGGATAAAAACGGTTTATTTTGCTTGTTCCCCAAATTTTATCTTTAAAGTAAATTAGCGTTTTAAACCGGGAATATGTTATCAAATACTACCTGTATAGAACTTATTGCGGTCATTGAAACATATGTTGAAAAGATTACGGACCGCATTTTTACGAGCTTTGATCTGGAGCATCGCATTCATCTTTCCGAGGGAAGATTTAACCACGAGAAGAAGTTGAATATTTTACTGAAAGAACTCCTTTGGAGGAGAGAACCGACAATTTTAGGCGGATCGATACGTATGGATTTATTACAGTACATGCTGAATCATTTTTATCGTCATGAGGATGATCCAAACAAAAGCAATTTCTTACCCAGGGATAGGATGGACCACATACCCTATGAAGACAGGTTTACTTACAGTTATCCAGCCCTGGCAAGTTCTTTGAAGAGAGACGGCTATGTTCTCAAAGGTCGAACTATCAAAAAGATGTTACCGGAGGAAATAGAAGAGGCAAAAATTGAAACGGAGCTGGAAGGCCTGCTCAACAAATTCAACTTTACTACTGCCAGAGGGCATCTCCAGCAGGCCATAGCAAATCATTCCCAGGCTAATTGGGCAAGTGCAAACAGTCAATTTCGTCCGTTTATCGAGTCCTTACTGATCGATATCTGTAGCGTATTATTACCAAACAATCCCTGTAACAATGCGAATACCGCTATCACCATTTTATCGAAAACAGCAAACCCTCCTTTTTTACTGGAGGCATTAAATGAAGTTGAAAGCAACAATTGTAAAAAGCCATTTATCGAAGGTTTGTGGAAACGCTTGCACCCTGCCGGCAATCATCCTGGTCTTTCAGATGAAGAAGACTGTACGTTTCGGTATCATATCACAATTGTCACGGCTCATAATCTGTTAAAACGACTTGAAAAAAGGCTCGGAAGTTAGCATGAACATGCCGGTGATGAAAAAAAAGAGCCTGCAAAAATATCAGGGCTGCATGAACAATTCCAGCTACATAAGTGAATTGTAAAGAGTGCTGATAATATGCTTTGGCAACCCACCTGAATAAGACGGATTATGAACATACAGTAAATGACGCCGGATATTCTCAAAAATGGGCTTGATACCATAGAAATTTCCGTCGATATGAAACTCACAGGGCTTCGCTTCGTAGTTGAGATAACCGTATAACACAATTCCCAGCAGATTCGGAAACTCTTTCATTTTATGTTGGAATAAATGGGCTGCATCTTCCATGTCAAATTTCCAGAAATACAACGTATTCACGGGTATATAGATTACCCCACTCGACGCTGCAGGGATTTGGGACGCCTCTTCTTTGATCTTATAGTTCGCGATCCGTGATGTCTCATCAAAATTCAGGTCAAGGCCAAGTGGTCCCTTGCGGTAGTCATTTGTTTCAATCCAGTTCATGAGCTTCTCATAACTGTCTGCGTGAGCAACACCAACCCGGATCTTATCATCCGTGTAATGGAGGAATGCTTTCTGTAAGACTGCCTGCTCAAGCGTGTTGCGAATCTTTTCTAATACAGCGGGCATTTCAACATTACCAATCGGCATGAGTTGTTTGAAAGAATAAGGCAGTGTGTATTTTTCATAATTAAACGCTGCATAAAGCTCTTTATAATTTTCGGCAGACAGATCACGCTCAAGGCTTTCCCCAAGCTTTGAGACTTCAATGTATATTTCATGCTGAGATCCGGGGTATCGTGCTAAAATATCAGGGTTGGTTTGCCCCTGTAGTTCGTCAAGGAAAGAAATGTCAAAACCTGCCTGTTGCAACATTGCGGCAATATCAATGAAAGGCAAAGCCTCTGTATTGCAATCATGCATTGATTGAAATTTTATTTTCAATTTCCTATAATTGCATAGAGCCTCGTTCTTTTTGAGTTTCCGCAATGTCCGTACGATCCGGATGGTCTGCATGGCTCTCCATCTTGATTTCTCCAGCATCAGGCGAATGAAAGGGTGATTGCGGTTACTTCGGCGACTGACTGCTAAAAAGTTATCTCCCAATTCTCCCTGTAAGAAAGCAATCGCTTTTGCAAACTGGTTACGCAGTGTAACGGAAAGATCAGGTGCCTTCCTGGCGTATTCAATGTGCTTCGACCAGCTAAAACGATCCTGCGGGGACTTGAATACCTCCCAAATCGCCTCCATCGTAGCGTCTTTTATCTCTTTCATTTTTCGTGATGATCAAAAAAGCTATTTAATTTACGTCAAATTAGCTTCCTGAAAAAAATCAGCAATACATCGGAGGGTGCGATGGGTGAAAATTTGTCGGCGGCTTTTCTTAGCACAAATGGCTATGTAATCATCCACCGCAACTGGCACCACTCCCGCTACGAGATCGATATCATCGCGACCAAAGACGACACACTTCATTTTATAGAGGTAAAATCGGTTTCATCCGATGAACAGGTCTATCCCGAAAATCACGTAACAAGTAAAAAGTTTTTATCAATAAAAAAACGCCGCGTCCGCTTTTTAGCACAGCACAAGAGGTATAAACATGTTCAGTTCGATGTACTTTCCGTCGTAATAAAGAAAGAAACCTCACCTGAAGATCATTTATAGGCCACATGAACAACCAAGTGGATTACATCGATTTATGACTAAGATTTCTTAGAAATTAGTCCTGGTTGCATAGATATTTACTACTCGTCATGCAATTTTGCATCTCTTTTAAGGATAATTAAAAGAGCCGCAAAAAGTATTTAATCCGACTATAAATTGCGGAAGTGTTCTATAAATACCAGTAAGTGTATAAGTGACCGTAGATCAATGATCTACGGTCACTTATACTTTCAATAAGAAAGAGAATTGCCGGGACTCGTCGGGAAAATAGAGGCCGCCTAACAATTTGGCATACCAGCAAAAGGGGGCTCAGAAACTGAATACTCTATAATTGCCTCAAAATGGTTGTGGTGACTGCTAACTCAGGCTGAAGAATATTGAAAAAAAACTAAATTACCCCCCGCACATAAGTTTCTTCAACAGTGGGTGACGTGCTGCCGCCTGCTTTTTCTAAAGTAATGCTGAATCCCGTAGCGCCAGCGGGTACATTACTCATCTCAATAAAGCGACCTCTTATCTCATCCCTTACAATTCCTACGCTTACAGGCCTTCCATCAACCATGGCCCAAAGCTGGTAATCCTGCGTGCCGGATGATAAAGGCAGGTGATGAATCATAATATACATTTTGCCTGTTTTCTTATCCCAAAACATAGTGCACCGGCAAATACTATGAGGAATCACGCCATACATGGCCACCGGTGTTATTGAAGGGTCGTTCATTATTTTGTAATCGCCAACGGGTAACGTCACACTGCCCTTCGCAACTATCTCCTTATTTTGTTTATATAAGTAATAATTATATCCTGCACTTATCAGCAGCAAAACACTTGCAGCAATTGATAAGGGCTTAAGCCAGCTATTTCTTTTTGGTTTTATAGAAACAGTACCGGAAACGGGCTTATTCATAGCTTCAAATAATGTAATAATTTTTTTATCAACCTCATCACCCGGTAATGCTACCTGCTGCATCAGCTTCTCTTCCATTTGCATTTCGCAGGCCGTAACAGCCTTGTTCAGTTCGGGGTATTGTAGCCGTAACCGCTCAAGCTCCCTTTCCTCATCTGTGGTGCAAAGCCCCATTACATAGGACTCAATGATGCCGGATGCTATGTATTGCTGTATATCCATTTAAGTAAACTGTTTCCTTAATTCAAGCAAGGCGCTGCGCAACCTTGTTTTTACTGTTCCTAAAGGTATATTTAATGCTTTTGCTATTTCTTCCTGTGTAAAGCCATTGTAATAAGACAACACAATTACTTTTTTATAATCCTCTTTCAACTGTTCCACTTGCTGCCGCAAACCGATATGATTGATGCTGTGTTGCTGGCTGTATGTTTGGTCTACAGAAGATACAAAATTTTCTATGCTTTCGGTTTTCAATACTGACTTATAATTTTTAGAGCGAAGTTTATTTATGGCGGTATTCCGGGTCAGTTTTGCAAGCCAGGTAAATAACCTCCCTTTACTGCTGTCGTAGCGGTGAATTTGTTGCCACACGGTGGTAAACACTTCCTGTAATACATCATTGGCGGTCTCTCTATCCGCAATCAGTTGCAGGATAATACTGTATAATGCTCCCCGGTAATGCAAATAAAGCAGCCGGTAAGCTGCTCCGTCATGCATCTTAAGCGCTGAAATCAAAACATCTTCTCCATATGGCAGGCTGCATGGCAATTTTTCTGCAATTATAGTGGTTAAGAAGAGGTTAAAAATAGCCTCCAATCTCCAGATAAATTTTTTTTAAGTGTTAAAACTTTTTTTAAAATTTTCTTGTATGTTCTATCAATGTCCGGTTATTATCCTGCGTCGCCCGTGTGCACGGGGCTGCGCTGGTAAACATGGATTCAACAAACATTATTAGTCAACTCTAAATTACTACTCTTATGAGATTAGTCAATAAGCTGGCCACAGCGGTTTTTGCTGTGGTGATGCTGGTGTCATGCCAGAAAGAAACTACACAAGAATCAGTGCAATCAAAAAATGCAAATGCAGAGGCAGAAGACGAAACAATCTCTGACCGTTCAGGTGCAAATCATCCCGAAAACAACAGACGGGGCTTTGTTTACACCTTGTCAAACCAGGCCCAAAGTAATGCTGTAATCGCATATCGCAGAAGTGTAAACGGCACATTGACCTATACTGCTTCTTTCTCCACTGGCGGCAATGGCTCAGGCGGGGGATTGGGAAACCAGGGTGCCATAGTACTTAATGATGAAGGAGATGCGCTGCTGGCTGTAAATGCGGGTAGCAATACCATTTCGTCATTTCGGGTAAATGGCAATGGTAATCTTAGTCTTAAATCCACCGTCAGCAGCGGAGGCATTACACCTGTAAGCATTACCGTACATGAGGACGTAGTGTATGTATTAAATGCAGGTGGTACAGGCAATATCAGCGGCTTTAGGCTTAGCGAGAATAAGAGACTTACGCCGATATCAAATTCAACAAAACCATTAAGTTCATCCAGCGCAGGTGCAGCACAGGTATCTTTTGTAAGGAACGGCAGGGTGCTGGTTATTACTGAAAAGGCCACCAATAAAATTATTACCTATACAGTAAACGAATGGGGGGTGCCTGGCGCCATGCACAGTATTACATCTGCAAGCCCTACGCCTTTTGGTTTTGCACCGGGCCGCTTTGGGAATATTTATGTTTCGGAGGCCGTGGGCGGTGCGGCAAATGCAAGCAATGTTTCCTCGTATCACATCGGCTGGAATGGCGCTATCAGCCTGTCCGAGGGGCCAGTTCCCACAGGACAAAGCGCTGCCTGCTGGGTGGTATTGACAGACAATGGCCGGTTCATTTATACAACAAATACCGGAAGTAATAATTTATCATCTTACAGTGTGCATCAATATACGGGAAACATCAACCTGCTTCAGTCTGTGGCTTCCACATCCGGTATAGGACCAATTGATGCAGATCTGTCCGATAATTCAAAATACCTGTATGTGCTCAATGGCGCCGGAAAAAGTATTTCTGTGTATTCGGTTGGCAATAATGGTGGGTTAACATCATTACAAACAGTTACTGGGCTTCCTATGGGGGCAAATGGACTGGCTGCAGATTAAAGTGAGCCGGTAGTAATATACCACGTTCAAATAAAAATAAAAGCAATAATAAAAGATGTTTGATGAAACTGAATTCAGTTAGTGGTAAAGGTCGGTCTCATGGCTCCCCGGCCGTATTACCGGGGAGCTTTTAGTAACTCAATTAATGTATATGAAAAAGATAAGCCTGATATTTTTTACTTCCGGGTTAATGATATTGTTACCAACAGATAGTAATGCCCAGGGCTGCAGCGATGCGGGGTTCTGTACACTCAGCAGTTTTAGCCCCGGTAAACTGAACGACCGGAAATCTTTTTCAAACGAACTGAAGTTGGGGTTTACTTACGGAAAGGCAGATAATTACATTTCTGTTTTTGGAACATATCTGGAATACAGCAGGAAAGTTAAAAACAGTTTTGGAGTTACCGCAAAAGTTACTTCATTAGGGCAAAAGGGAAATAACGTTTCAGTGTTTAACCTGTCTGACATTTATATAACGGCTGATTACAAAACGGGGAAGCAAACACAGCTTAGTAGCGGAATCAAGATTCCGTTTACTACCGGAAATAAAACAAGGAATAGCCTCCCTTTGCCTCTGGACTATCAATCAAGCCTCGGAACTTTTGATATAATTGTCGGTATAAAATATACTATAAAATCATTTCAGCTTAGTGCGGCCCTTCAGCAACCTGTTTCGCAAAATAACAACAGGTTTATTGCCACTGATTACCCCAGTGGTTCCCCGCTTAAGGGTTTTCAAACAACAAACAAGTTTAAAAGAAGCGGAGATGTGCTGGCAAGGCTTAGTTATTTTCTTATGATTTCGGAAAAAGTAAAATTATCTCCGGGGCTTCTTGCCATATATCATTTAAAAAACGACCAGTTCACAGATGAAGCAGTGCAAGAAAAGGAAATCATTGGTTCAAGAGGGTTGACGCTCAACGGTAATCTTTACCTTGATTTTAGAGTAAATCAAAAAAGTGGTTTGCAACTAAGTTTTGGAAGCCCTTTTATTACAAGAGATGCAAGGCCTGATGGACTAACAAGAAGCTTTGTTACTGCCATAGAATATAAATTTTCATTCTGAAAACTGTCAGTAAAAGAATTGGCAAATGTCCGCTGCAAATAAATAGTTTATTATTCTTCAAAAAGGAACAAAAACGGTGGTCACGGTATCTTTACCTCATCTGCTGCTGATAGACACCCATCATAAAACATTATAGAGAGAGTGCCGGAAAGCCTTGTGTGTTGGCATTTCGACACCCGCTGTTGAATGCGTGGAGAAGGCGTAAATTAGTCAATGCCCGTAAAGCGACTGATAACTGAACCGGATGGAGCTTACTTTATTACAAATACCTGCCACTAATGGAAAGATTTTGAGGAAACCGTTAAAGAAAGACGCCGAGTCGTCCCAATTCTTTCGGGACAGACTCGGCCTTATCATAGAATACTACGAAGTTGAGTTCCGTTCGCCAAAATGGCACCTGGCAAAAGGGTAGAAAGTAACAAAGCCATGAAATATAGGTGCAGGCGAACAAAATCAACTCCTTCTATCTTTGCATTTCAATTCCCCAGACCGATGAATACAGATTCTGGAATATTCTTTAAGACTCTTGCCTACCATGAAGCCGCCCACACTGTTGTTGCTAGGTTGTTATCCAATGACCATGCAATTAAGTTTGTGACTCTGTCCGCTGAAAAAATAAGAGAAGAGGCACCCGACAAGGTTGGAATGGTTGGGCTGACTTTCACTATACCTAAAAATGAAAACTATGTCTATACTGTGCAGAAGCGGGATTAGTGAGAAAATAAAAAAGACGACTCTAAAAAAATCGCCTTTTTCCAAGTAAAGTGCACCTCAAGGCCCGAAAATCGATCTTTCCGCGTATGATGCTCATAAAATGTCCGCCCCATTTCATTGATTCTGAACCAGGTCGATCCCGTCCGGTCAATATACTGCCGCATGATATGGGTGGCGTGATGCAGATTGCCCCGCTGCTTGAACTCCTTCGGAAAATCCTCCAGGCGCACGGTATGCGGTCTGTTATTCAGGGCTGCCAGAAATGCCAGGTTATATTCGCGGTCAAAAAGTAGCGGCCGATAAACATCAAATTCTTCCTGTAACTCCAGCTCCATCTGCTGCCGTCCGTTCTCCGACAACGACACCTGGTTTTCGGCCGGATAAACGATATAGCCCAGCTCAAAAGATTTCGGAGCAGATCTTTGGTAGAAACATCAACGCCCGGCGTCTTTCGTCTCAATTCACCAATGCTCACAGGTGATTTGGCCCGGCGGATGGCATGCAAAAAATGGGATTTGATGGCTTCGGCATTGATCATAGCAGTCATAGAAATTTCGGTTTAATGGGATTGCTAATTCCCTATCTACTGGCTAACATTTTTTGCACAACGCTGTGGATTCTAGCCCAAAGTTGGCATTACTATCAGAGTGGAAATGATTAATTTAACCCTGTAGGAAAAGGGGGGTACACTATCTTTTTACCGATAACCTTAAGCCCATGCCATGATTTATTTTCTGTTTACCTAAAGGGATACCAGTAAAATCAGTTATGGCCCCGAAGGGCCGTATTTGTTCAAGATTCTCAGAGCAAATAGCTTAGAGTGGAGTAAGGCCATGTGCTCTTATTAAGTAACCCTCGTTATTTGAGGAATTCTATTTTGTGTATCTTCGGAGTATTAAAAATGATGGTAATTTCAGAGACCAAGTAGTTCTTTCTTTCATTTGCAGTTTCTATTTATCTGATATACAAACACTTGCAATAGTTGTTTGACAAGGGTTCGAATCCCTCTCTCTCCGCAAAACAAACAAAGAGGCTGCCTTAAAAGCCTGGTTGATTGTCAAATTGAACTTATCGAAATATTGACAATCAATCAGTTATCTCCCGAATGAATCACCAGCTTGCTTTCCAGCACCAGCTTTTTTACCACGGGTGCTGATCCTTCCTTAAAATTGATCAGTTGAAAAAGCATATCGGTGGCTTTCTCTGCCTGCAGTCGGGGAAACTGCTCCACAGATGCCACTGGCGGGTCGCCAAGATAACTGATGATGGGAAGGTTGGCGTAACTCACAAAGAATAAATCCTGGTTGATCTTTGCCCCGCTATTGCGGGCATATTTGATCGCTTCTAAAGCCACATAATCATTGAAGGCAATGACTGCAGTGGGTGGATTTTTTAATGCCAGTAATTTGTGCATAGCATCCTGCGTCTTTTGAATACTAAGATCAGTGGATACGATATAAGCAGAATCCGGCTTCAATTTATGTTTCTTTAATCCCTCCTGGTACCCGTCAAATCTTTGCCTGGAATGTATCAGTGTTTCCGGCCCTTTAATGAATGCAATACGTTTATGCCCCTGTGCCACCAGCCAGTCCATGAGTTCCAGTGAACTTTTCTCCAGGTTACAGGAAACGGAATAAGCATCCTCGCTTTCCGGTACCCGGTCGAAAAACACCACGGGTATATGATATTTCGACAACTGATGAAAATGTTCATACGATTTTGTGTTTTTAGCCAGGGAAACGATCAGGCCATCTACCCTATGCCGCCGCATGGTATCCGCAATACGTATTTCCCGCTCCATATCATCATGCGATTGCCCGATCAGCACCGTATAATTATTCTGTGTGGCCACATCTTCAATGCCATTGATGGCAATAGAAAAAAATTCTTCCCCCAGGCTGGGTAAAATAACCCCAATGGTCAGTGTTTTACCCTGCTTAAATGAAATAGCTGCCTGGTTAGGTTCATAGTTCAGCTCCTTTGCCAGTTTCTTCACCTGGGTTTTGGTGCGCAATCCAATGCTGGGATGATCATGTAATGCCCTGGATACAGTGGAGACAGAAACGTTCAATCTTCGGGCAATTTCCTTTATCGTGGCAGGTTTTTGTTCCATTCTTTGTCCGGTTGACAGGCTTAACCGGCTACAAGGTAATCAATGACAGGGTGATTTCTAGGGCTTCTTTTTTTATACCTTACCAGCATGAAAAACGGACAGGATAAACGACAGGTGGCGATCGTCTTATTGTTCGCTTCTGCCCTGTTCTTCACAATGGGATTTTTTTATCCGCTGATGCAAACGGGGTATGGCTTTGGCCCCATCACGCTGCGCCGTGACGATGTTTATATGAGCAGTTCCGTTCGCTATTTTTTTAACCGGGGAGAGATATTTATCGGCCTGATATTGCTGCTTTTCACGATCATATTTCCTATTATTAAGTACTTTTTTCTGCTGCTCACCCTGCTTGACAAAAAATTTCCCCGGCACCATTATATCAGCACGGTGCTGGAAGTGATCAATAAATGGGCCATGCTGGATGTATTTGTAGTGGCTTTGCTGATACTTAACCTGAAATTCGACACCCGGATTATTGTTTCCGAGCTGAAAAGTGGCGCCACACTTTTTGCCATTGCCGTGGTATTACTGATGGCCTGTTCGCATATCACGGGCAAATACCTGGCAGCAGGAGGCGGTGTTACGAAATAGTTTTGTATGCGTAATATCTTTTTTGTAAATTTCATATAGAAATATTTGCCCATGAACACGGTTGCTTCCGTTATTGCCAGAAAAAATAAAACTGCAGTTATTGTTTCGCCGGGATCCCCGGTCATCGACGCTTTGCAGATCATGGCTGAAAAGAATATCGGCTCTGTGATTGTCATGGAAGGTGACCAATATCTTGGCATCATGACGGAAAGAGACTATTCAAGAAAAGTGATCCTGAAAGGCAAAGATTCTGCCACCACTACTGTGGCAGATATCATGTCCACCGATCTGCCCACAGTAAAACCGGGCGATAATATTGAACATTGTATGCAATTGATGACAGAGAAAAATATACGTTATATGCCTGTTTTTGATAACAATAAGCTCGCAGGCATTATTTCTATGAGCGATGTGGTGAAAGAAACGATCTTAGCGCAGAAAGAAACCATCAGCCATTTACAGAGCTATATCAGCAGTTGACTTACACACTCATTAAATACACAGCGGAGCCCCGTAAGGCTTCGCTTTTTATTTCCCCGGAATGTCCTTTTCTTTTACCAGCACCAGGTCGCTGGTTTGTACTTGTATCGGCAGTAATCCAATTTTTACAACTGCCTTCTTACCCCTGATCTCTATCACCTTTCCTACCTGGTGATTCTTTTTCATCTTCACCTGATCGCCCACCTTTATATCCCCGTTCACTTCGATGTATTTTGAATCAATTTTTTGCTGCATTTTGCTCGCCACTTTCTGCTCATTTTTTTTGAGCAACAATGCGTCGAATTGCTTAATCACTTTCTTTTTGTCTTCTTCTTTCTTCCATTCAACTGTCAGCTGTTTTAATTTTCGCTCCATATCCTTCAGATAAGCCAGCCTCTCTTCAGATATACGGTTCTGTTCCTTTAACAGCTGCATCTGCTGCTGATGTTTTTCCTTGTCCATCACCTGCTGCATCTCTTTTTTTAGCTTCTCATTCTCTTTCATCAACTGCCCCAGTTCCTTCTCCTTTTTTTCCAGGTCCCGCAGGTCCTGCTCGGTACGGTTCAATAGTTTATCCAGTCTGAACTGGTCCTCATCCACCAATTGCCGGGCCCTTTGGATCAATCCTTTATCCAATCCAATTCGTTCGGCTATAGAGAAAGTATAAGAGCTTCCGGGCTTACCTACTACGAGCTTATACTGGGGTTGCAGTTTCTTTTCATCAAAGGCCATGGCGCCATTAACAATGCCGGCCGTTTTTCCAGCCATCACTTTCAGGTTCAGGTAATGCGTGGTTACAATACCGATAGCGTGCTTGCGGACCAGCTCCTGTAAAATTACTTCTGCAAATGCACCACCCAGGTTCGGGTCGCTGCCACTGCCCAGTTCGTCGATGAAAAATAATGTGCGGCCATTTGCATTCTCCATAAAATACTTCATGTGCAGCAAATGACTGCTGTAAGTGCTCAGTTCAAATTCCAGGTTTTGCGTATCCCCGATATGGATCATCAGTTGTTTAAATATGCCGAATTGCGACGAAGGATGTACCGGCACCAGTAAGCCGCTCTGCACCATCATTTGCAGAAGGCCCACCGTTTTTAAAGCAACAGTTTTACCCCCTGCGTTAGGTCCGCTGATAACTAGGATACGCTTTTGATCATCCAGCGTAATGGAGAGTGGTATTGTCGTTTTATTCGTACGCTGGTTATACAAATACAATAAGGGATGCAGCGCTTCCACCAAATGAACATTTGCCTTATCAGTTAGTGCAGGATATTCGCCCTTTATGTCGCCCGCCAATTTTGCTTTGGCCCGGATAAAATCATATTCACCGGTTACCGCATGATATTGCAGGAGTAAACCGGCATATACCGATAATTTGGCTGTAAGCTCTTTTAAAACCCTGTAAACTTCTTTTCTTTCTTCATTTTCCAGTTCATGGACCTGGTTATTCAGTTCAATGGTTTCTTCCGGTTCCATAAAGGCGGTCTTGCCACTTTCACTTTCTCCGTGAAGGATACCTTTCACCGTTCTTTTTTGTTCGGCAAAAATGGCCACTACTCTCCTGCCATTCATAAAACTTTCTTCAATATCGGTGAGGTAACCCTGCTTATTGAGCTTTGCGATGATCTTTTCAAACATCCGTCTCAGTTCGTTTCTTTTGCGGTACAGGTTCATACGGATCTCTTTCAATTCCGGGGAAGCATCGTCCTTTACCTGCCCGTATTCGTCCAGTACATCGTCGATAAGGCCGATGATCGCTTTTTCATAATAGGTGCCGTCGATCACTTTAACCATGGCATCATAAGCTAATCTTCTTTCATTATCAAACCAGCGGAATATTTTTTCAATACTTTCTGCCAGCTTTCTCAACTGCAGGAACTGGTCTCCACTCAAAACAGCTCCCGGCACCGACAGCAGTTTCAGTTCCTTTGCCAGGTTCAACACGTGATCGTTAGGGAAGTAAATGGCATGTTGGATCAGCTGCCGGTATTCATGGCTTTGCTTTAATTCCAGTTCAATAAACTCTTTTCGCGTATGGATGCGGAGGTCCTGCGCTTTTGTGCGGGCATAGTCTGACTGGCAATACCGGGCCAGCAGTTCCTTTATTTTATCAAACTCTAATTGTATATGGGCCGATTCGGGGAAAAGTTTCAAACGTTGTTTCTTTATTCGCTAAAAAATAGATGGCAAATTTCGGGATTTATGGTGAAGGGCTCACAGCGGCAGCCGGGAAAGAATGGTCAGTTCTTTTCTTTCGTTTTTTGTCAATTCCCGCCTTCAGGTCTTCTCCCGGCATGAGCCGGGTGATAATATATCTTCCTGGCTTATTTCGTTGCTTTGTGAACTTACCAAAGTTCTGATTGTTAATTTAAAGCAGCTGAATTTCATACCAGAACCATTTCAGCCGTTTTATCGTATTTATTGTATTCTTATTAGAACTGTTAATGAAAATTCAAAAGCTTTTGATTGTCATGCAACTTACAAAACAACCCCCTGTAATAATGCTAAATTGCATGAAATTTATGAAGCTGATATTAAAACCCGAAAAAATGAAGGCATTCATCTGTACAGCTATTGTGGGACTGGTAACCCTTGTTTCCTGTGCACAAAAATCATCTACTGCAAAGAATACTGAAAAGGACAAAAAAGATATGAAATCAACAAACAACACGAATCCTCCCGGAACAGAAGTAGCCACATTCGCCAACGGTTGCTTCTGGTGTACGGAGGCCATTTTTGAAGAACTGGATGGTGTTATCAGCGCCACCTCGGGTTACACCGGCGGCAATACGGTAAACCCCACTTATAAGGAAGTGTGTACCGGTGAAACGGGGCATGCCGAATGTTTACAGATCGTGTATGACCCCAAAAAGATCAGCTTCGATCAATTACTCGAGGTTTTTTGGGAAACCCATGATCCCACCACACTGAACAGGCAGGGCGCCGATGTGGGTACACAGTACCGAAGCGGTATATTCTATCATAACCAGGAGCAAAAAGACAAAGCCGAGAAGTATAAAGCGGAGCTGGATAAGAGCGGCGCTTTCGACCGGCCCATTGTTACTGAAATCACGGCATTTGACACCTTCTATGCAGCCGAGAATTATCACCAGCAATATTTTGAAAATAACGAAAATTCAAACCCTTATTGCCGGATCGTGATCAGGCCCAAACTGGATAAATTCAGGAAAGTATTCAAGGACAAACTGAAAGTGGCACAGTAAACGATACCATATTTAGTTTTTTTTAACTTGACAGGTTTCACAAACCTGTCATTTTTTTATATATTCAGTAAAACTATTTGCCATGAGAAGTGCAAAACTGATCCATCTCCTGCTGCTGGGTGGCCTCCTGGTGACTTTCAGTGTGCAGGCACAAAAAAATAAAACTGCCGTTAACGAAAACAAATACAGAATCAATCTTCCTGATTATTGGGGCAGAGGAAATAAAGTGTGGAAAGTGCTGATTGATAGATTGCCACAAATATGTGAAGAGCTCTCCGGCAAGGATATTTGCGGCGATGATTGCCAACCCAAATACACGGTTGATTTTTATATGACAGAACCGGTGGTGATTGATTATTACACCCAGAAAAAGAATCCGCCGCTCAACACCCGGACCAACCTTTTTATTAAACCCGGTGACCCCCGGTACACGGATGCACGATTTGCAGACTACACCCGGCCTTTTTCGAACAGCCAAAATTATAATGCCTGGCAGGTGACCAGTTATTATAATTTCGAATTTTTTTTATTGCTCAAAGACGAGACAGGAAAGATATTGACCCGGATGATACTGGTGGATACTACGGAAACATGGACGACTGTTCATGATATTAACTTAACATCATCCGGATCGCAAAATATTCTGAATTATGTCAGCGACAATAAAGACAAGCTCCTGCCTCCGGACAAAGACCTGATCGCTATTGCAGACAAGAAAATGCTTGACTTATAATTTCCGGCATAAAAAGTATTCATAAAATGTAAAGGCCCCGTTTCCGGGGCCTTTTTTCCAGGGTACTATTCGCATCATAGACGAATTTGTTTTGGTTAAAAAAAACGAATAGTTTTCATGATAAGGGTGGTTTACTTCACAGGTGTTGGATCGTTTTCATAGAATAATGGTGTACAGCAGACGGTCGGCTTTCATAGTAAGGATCAGCCCCTCAAAGAGCTTATTGTATAACTATTTTTTGTTTGGTTGTCATTACATCTGAACTCACGGTCAGCACATAATACCCCCGCATGGCTTTTAAACCGGAAAGATCGATCGAGTTTGTACCGGTATTGATCTTTGCACCCCTTTGATACACCATTCTTCCCGACATATCATACAGTTGCAAAGTTGATTTTATATCCTGCCTGCTCTGGATGGCAACCACCGGGTCGTTTTGTTTTACCATTGTATTCAATACTTGTAATCCACCCGGCTCTGTTCCATTCATTTTCACCATCAGGGTATTGCTTATTTCAATAAGATTTTGGGTAGTATTCACCAGCCTGATACGGTAAAAATTCATTTTAATGTCAGGATGACTATCGAAATAAGTAAAGGAATAGGCAGATGTGGCAGTGCCGGTAATATTGATTTCTGCAATGGTTTCAAAGTTGTTGGATGTATTGCCCCGCTCAATATACATTTTATCAAAAGTGTGACTGGCGGAGAGGGTGCCCTTCAATTCCACACCATTATTTTTTTCCGCTCCACTGAAATTTAATAACGTTCTGTTGGGCAATACTAACGTGAACGGATAGGTGAATCGCTGAAAGTAAAGGCTTCTGAGCCGGGAGGCGGAGCCACTGGTTTGATTATCTGCCCCCACCCGTATCCTGAAAGAACTGATATTTGCATTGATGGAAGTAAACATCACTGATTTCTGCACCGTATCGATACCCGGGTAATCGACACCTGTGGTGTTTTTTCCCCTGGCCCATCCGCTGACCATTGACATATTCAGCTCACTTCCGGCATATTGAAAATAAGTATAGCCGTTGATCATTTCAATTTCATCGAATTCGTATAAATAAGTTCCCGATGAAGTGCCGCCGTCCACATCAATAGGAGTAACCGGAACTTCTGCCTGGCTCATGGGGGTGGTGCTGCCGGCGTCGTAGAAATTTACCAGCATTTCGAGATATCCATTGGCCCCGCCCGGTACACTTAATACCGGTTGTAATGCCTTGGCAAAACCGCCACCACCATCGATGCTCGTAACGGTAATCCCTCCCGTGATATTGGTAATGGTAACTGTGGCGTCAACACCTGATTTTACATTGCTGAAAGAGTATACTGCCCCTGCCTGTAAGGCTGTGCCTGATTTAAGCACACCACCTGTAAAGGAATAGTCCTGTGCCTGCACCGCGAAAACAAATAAGGCGCCGGCGGCCACGGTAACGAACTTGCGGATAACAGGAATTGTAAATTTCAGTTTCATGAGTACGTCCAGGGGTCTTTATTACCGGATGATCCGGTTGTTATTATTGAACAATTATTTTCTGAGTGAATGTTTGCATGGCAGAACGGACCACCACCACATAGTTGCCTCTTGCCAGGTTCAGGTCAGCTACAGCCAGGGTATTGTCACCTTCCAGCAATTTAACCTGCTTATTGTATACCATCCTGCCAGCATAATCCACTATTTGCAGCGAAGCAGGTTCTTTACCCGCAGCATGGAGTTTTACGGCAAACTGGTCACGCACAATGGAAGGATAGACCACCAGCCTGGTATCAGTATTCATTGCATCGCCGGTTGTAAAAGCAAGAATGTTACTGTACTTCACTTCGCCCTGTGTGTTGCGGAGTTTAAGCCTGTAGTAATACTTACCATCGGCATTCACCTGGTCGGGATAAGAAAAATCCTTTACTGTATTATCGCTGTTTAAAAACAGGGCAATTTGCTCATACTTATTACCACCTGCTGATCTTTCCAGCGTGCACTCACTCCACTCTCCTTCGCCGGCAATGGACCAGTTCAGTCCAACTTTTCTGCCCGATACATTTCCCTGGAAGTTTTGAATTTTGGCCAGGCTGAGATATACGGTAGAATACGTAAAGGCTTTGTAATAAAGGCTGGCGTAACGGTTGCTGGTATTCGCCATCAGGTTGGTACCACCCACGCGGAAAGTCATGGTTGTAACATTTGCTCCGGCCACTGTGTACATCACTTCTTTGGACGTTGTATCCACCAGCGCACCGAAGAGTATACCGGTGTAGTTAGAGGCCGTAAAGGCAGTTCCCGTTTGTGAAATAGTAAGATGGCTGTTGGTGGAATTAAAACCATAAGTACCGCTGCCCAGGTCAATACGGTTCATCTCGGTAAGTATTGCGTTATTGTCATCATCACCATCGATATCCAGCCCGGTGGCAGCCACGCTGGCCTGGTTAACAGGGTTACTTGTACCTGTGGCAACAAAGGTGATGGCGAACTCAATATATCCGCCCACGGTAGCACTGCTGATCCGGTATTCAGGTTGAAAAGCTTCGGGGAAGCCATCGGCTGTTCTGTCGATATTTCTTACCGACATACCCGGCGTAATGGCCTGGATCGTAACCAGGGCATCGGTACCGGCTTTCACATCGGGGAAACGGTAAACAGCACCCAACTGTTTGTCGGTACCGGAGATCAAAGTGGCATTCTGGAAACTATATTGGGGTTGCCCAAAGACAACCAGGAAGTAAAGAGAGGCAATAAGGATCAGGATCAATCTGATCACCACAACACGCGTAGCATTCGTTTTCATTAGTACAGGTTTGTTTTTCTTTAGGGTTGAGATCAGGGTAAATCCGACATCGTATTCTATCGGTGAGCAGTATGCGATTTTTACATGACACCTGCTTTTTTTACCTGCACCAAAAGTAGAATGACTTTCGGAATTATGCAATAGTCCACGTAGAAATACTAGCCTTTTTGATATAGGATTATTACGATTCTAAACGGGAAATGAGAAAATTACTGTTTAAAAAAATTTTGCATAACGAAGCTCCAGGAGGTTCAGGGCATTGGGATGGAAACCTTTTACATGGGGCTGCACCAGCCAAACCACTTTATCATACCATAGTGGAATTACGGGTGCATCCTCCATCATCACCTGGTCTGCCTGGCGATACAGCTCATATCTTATGGAGTCATTGGTTTCACTGATCGCACTTTCGAAGAGCAGATCAAACCGGGGGTTTTTATAACGGGTATAGTTAGGCGGTGCAGGGTTTTTGGAATAAAAAACCGACAGGTAATTTTCAGCATCCGGGTAATCTGCTATCCAGCTTCCCCGGAAAAAAGCCGCCCTTGAGTTGGAGGTCATGTCCAGCAGCAGCGATTTCTGTACCACTTCCACCTGCACGGGTATCCCTGTTTCTTCCAGTTGTTTAGCAATAAAGTTGGCGATCTCTGCGTATACAGCCACCGTTAGTAGTTTGATACGGGGCAATCCCCTGCCATTGATAAATCCAGCTTCTGCCAATAATTGTCTTGCCCTTACAGGGTTATAATGATATCCTTTAACTGCAGACGAGTCGAAGGATGGGAGGCCGGCAGGTACAAAGCCTGATTCTGCGGGTGTGCCTAAGGAGTTTCGGAGATAGAGGATCATTTTCCGGCGATCAAACCCATAATTGATCGCCTGTCTTATTTTAACTGAGCGGAGCACAGAGTTCTTCATTAATTCATTGGTGGAGTCTACCAATATGCCGAAATATTCGATATTCAGGTAAGGATGTGTGAACAGGTTGATCTTGCCTTCCCAATTTTTTCGCAAACTTCCCTTTTTCGTGAGTACTTCATCCTTAAAGGATGCTTCTATATCATTAATAAAATCTACCTGTTTTTGTCTGAACAGGAGGAACTCCGTGGCCCGGCTGTCGTAAAAACTGATTTTGATACCATCCAGGTAAGGCAGTCGTTTGCCCTGGTCATCTTTTTCAAAATAATGCTCATTCCTCTTAAAGATCAGTGCCTGTCCCTCTTCCCAGGCCACAAATTGAAAAGGTCCGGTACCCACGGGATGGCGGCGAAAATCATTACCATATTTAAGGACCGCTTCTTCCGGTACTATAGAACAATACTGCATGGAAAGGATACCCAGTATCGGGTTATACGGACGTAATAATGTTAATTGAAAAGTAGAATCATCGATTGCCCTGAACGGCTGAACAGTATCCACTTTGCCATTGAATATCCAGGCCCCGGGGCTGGCGAGTTGTTTACTGATGACCCGGTAGAAACTGTACTCCACATCCCGGGCTGTTAATTTCCTTCCTGTGCTGTTGGGAAATGCAGCGTCATCATGAAAAAAAACATCTCTTCTTAAATGAAAAGTAAACTGACGGCGGTCATCAGAAATGTCCCAGCTGGTGGCCAGCGAAGGAACAATATGCAGGTTACTGTCAATTTCCACCAGTGTATTAAAAAGCTGGTGAGCGGGCCACATGGTAGCCTGGCTTTTGGCAAATGCCGGGTCCAGGCTGGGAATACCCGAATACTCATTGTAATGAAATATTTGGCGGCCGCTTTTCTCACTATTGTAACAGCCCTGCAATACAAGGGTGGTCAACAACAGGAGACATATATTCGTGCAGGTTTTAACGTTCATTGTTAATAAGGGAACATAAATTTACATCATCAAAAAATACCGTGGTGAAATACATTCAAAGATCAGGTTTCGTTTTATTGGCCGGATTTCTTTTTGCGCACACATCCTGCGCACAACCCCTGAATCAAAAAAATACTTTTAAACACGAAGACAGTCTTCGTGGCAGCATTACACCGCAAAGGGCCTGGTGGGATGTGATGAGTTATAATATACAGGTATTCCCGGATTACAGGGCCAGGACAATCAAAGGCTGGAACCAGATCAGTTTTAATGTACTGGCAGGGGGTAAATCTAAAAAAATGCAGATCGATCTTCAAAGACCTATGGTCATTGACAGTGTGATTTTTAATAATAAAAAGATCACTAAAATCAAACGGGATGGCAATGCCTATTTTATTGATTTTGGGTCTTATCATTTCACCACTGTAAACGAACAACTGAAAAAGAATAACAAGGCCACGACGCCCAGCATCAAAATATATTTTCACGGTAAACCGCTGGAGGCTGTTCATCCACCCTGGGAAGGCGGTTGGATCTGGGGGAAAGATGCAAAAGGCAGGCCCTGGATGACTGTAGCCTGCCAGGGCCTGGGGGCCAGTGTGTGGTATCCCTGCAAAGATCATCAAAGTGATGAACCGGACCTGGGAGCTATGTTGCAGGTGAGGGTAGCGGACACACTTGTAGCAGTGGGAAATGGAAAACTATATTCAAAAGATGATCAGCAAGACGGTACCGTATTGTACACCTGGCAGGTAAAGAACCCCATCAATAATTATAATATCGTTCCCTATATCGGAAAATATGTGCATTGGTCAGATAGTTATCGCGGTGAAACCGGCAAAGAACTCAGCCTTGACTATTGGGTACTGGATTATAACCTGGAGAGAGCGAAGAAACAATTTGACCGCGATGTAAAGCGCATGCTCAAAGCATTTGAATACTGGTTTGGCCCCTACCCTTTTTATGAGGACGGATACAAACTGGTAGAATCATCACACCTGGGCATGGAACATCAAAGTGCTACTGCCTATGGCAATCATTATATGGACGGTTACCTGGGCAGGGACCTTTCCGAAAGCGGATGGGGCATGAAATGGGATTATATCATCATTCATGAAAGCGGTCATGAATGGTATGGAAATAATATCACCACCAACGATATTGCCGATATGTGGGTACATGAAGGTTTTACTATGTATTCTGAGCCCTTGTTCATTGAATACTATTACGGGAAAAAAGCAGCTGATGAATATGTGCAGGGCATCCGGAATAATATTGATAACGACAAGCCCCTGATAGGGCCCTATGGTGTGAACCAGGAAGGCAGCGGTGATATGTATAATAAAGGAGCCAACATGCTGCACAGCATCCGGCAGGTGATCAATGACGACACCCTGTTCAGGAAAATACTGAGAGGGATGAACCAGGAGTTCTACCACAAAACGGTAAACTCAAAAGACGTGGAAACCTATTTCTCCAAACAATCAGGAAAAGATCTGTCTAAAATATTTGACCAGTACCTGCGAACAGTAAAGATACCGGTACTGGAATATAAAGTGGAAGGAGACAAATTACTTTATCGATGGGCAAATTGTGTGGATGGGTTTACTATGCCTGTAAAGCTCACCAATGGTGAATGGTTAAACCCCACCACAGGATGGACATCCGTTACCATGACCGGCACCCTGCTGGAATCCGGGATACAGGCCGACAAGAATTTTTATATCACTGTAAAGAAAGTGCAGTAACCACCATTATCTTTACTGAATGAGCAGCATCCGCAGGCAAAGCATCATTTCATCGGTGGTTATTTATATTGGCTTCGGCATCGGCTTGCTGAATATCTATCTCTTTACCAGGCAGGGCATTTTTACAGATACAGATTACGGCCTTTATAATGCATTTATTGCTATTTCCACTCTGATGATGTCTTTTGCCAGCCTGGGCATGCCCACCTATATCTACAAATTCTATCCCTATTACAAGAGCCATCTTCCTGACAAAAAGAATGACCAGATATCCCTTGTCCTGGCCGTGGGCATTATCGCTTTCATTCTGATCATTGTAGCCGGAATTGTATTCAAAGACCTGGTGATCCGTAAATACAAAACCAATGCAGCAGAGATCGTTGCCTATTATGAATGGATATTTCCCCTGGGGTTTGGTCTGCTCATTTTTACCTTATTGGAAGCATATGCCTGGCAACTTCACAAATCGGTGTTTACAAATTTTCTGAAAGAAGTGGCCTGGCGGTTATTCACTACGATATTGATCACCTGCTTTGCGTTTGGCCTGATCAATTTTGACAGTTTCATAAAACTTTTCGCTTTCAGTTATCCCTTTATTGCCCTGGTATTGATCATTTATCTGATCTGGACGCGGAAACTGCATTTTACATTCCGGCTCAGCAAGGTTACGCGGCGTTTTTCAAAGACCATATTAAAACTCTGTTCTTTTGTGTATGCAGGATTGGTTATCTTCAACCTTTCCCTTGTCTTTGATTCACTGGTCATTGGTTCAGTATTGAACCTGACTCAATTGGCTGTTTATTCTGTAGGGCAAAATATTGCCACGATGATCCAGGCGCCGCAACGGGGTATTATTGCAGCTTCCATTATACATCTTTCCACTGCCTGGAAAGAAAAGAACCTGCCATTGATACAAAAGATCTATCAGCGTTCTTCCATCAATCAATTGATATTTGCCTGCGGTCTTTACTCACTCGTAGTCCTGAGTTTCACTGATGCAGTCAGCACCTTTCAGCTGAAAGGCACTTATCTTGACGCTTATTATGTTGTGATCCTGCTTGGACTTACCAAAGTGATAGATATGGGCACGGGTGTGAATTCGCAGATCATAGCCACTTCCACTTATTGGAGATTTGAACTCGTCAGTGGCATCCTGTTGCTTTGTTCAATTCTGCCATTGAGCTACATATTAACCGTGAAGTTCGGGATCGTTGGAACGGCTGCTGCACAACTTATCTCTATCACCTGCTATAATCTCATCCGTATTATTTTTCTCTGGAAAAAATTCAGGTTATTTCCTTTTACTATTCACACGCTGCAAACACTGTTACTGGCTGGTGCCTGTTACTCAGCCTGTCATTTTGCATTTATGAATATTCACGGATGGGGGGGGATGTTCCTTCGAAGTATATTATTTATAGCGATCTATGCCTGCGGAGCTTTGTACATGAAATTATCACCGGATATACCACCCGTGATAAAAGCCCTCAAAAAGAGATTGGGAATAAAGGCAGAATGATCAGTTCCGGGAGATGAGCTGTTTGTCATCGATCCTTCCTGCACCCACAAAACGCCTCAGGTAATAGGTTTCAAACAGATCGTTTACCATTACCCCGCGGGAAACAGAAGCATGAATAAATTTATTGTTGCCCAGGTAAACCCCCACATGCGATACACCTCTTCCGGTGGTATTGAAAAAGACCAGGTCGCCCTGTTGCAGCTCCGTGGTGGAAATTTTGCGGCTCATCCTGTACTGATCTCTTGAAATGCGCGGCAACATCATGCCATATGCCGCCGCATACACTGCCACTGTGAAACCCGAACAATCCACTCCTGATTTGGTATTACCTCCCACACGATAGCGAACACCATACCACTCATCCACGGCATCCAGTAAAGTTTTATCGGGCAAACCTTCTACCTCGGTATCCATCAGTACAGCATATTTCAACTGCACTTGTGAAGCATTCTCTACTTCAGGTTTACGATGCGATAAAATATTGGAGTTATTTTGATACTCATCCTTTTGGATGGCAACCTGCTTTTTCTCTATGGCGGATGTGGCAATTGCAGCCTGTGGTTGAGGTTTTACGTCCTTCTTCAGTTCTTCTGAAGAGGGTGTAACGGCAATATCTTCGATGAATTTTGATTTGGGGGGTGCGGTAGCAGATTGTGATACAGTTGTTTGTTTATTGCTGGTGAAATTCAACGGCTTAAACGTGGAACAACTGCTCAGGAAGACAATAACTGCCAAAGCTGGTAAAAACTGCTTAACCATACGGCTTTTCTTTAGAATGTTTTCAAAGGGCTGGTTAAATTCCTGCTTCCTGGCGGTGGGTCAAGGGACAGGTCCTCCAAAGGGAGGCGTGCAAAAATATAAGTTATTGCCCGATTATTACAGCATCTCTTTAACGAATTTTATGCCATGAAATTGCCCGGGGGATAACGGACTGTTACTAAGGGTTTTAGATTTTCGCACGGGTTGTTAATATCCTGAATGGTTAACCGATGGCCAGTTGCAATTAATTGATTATTATTGAAGAATACTAACACGAATGCATACGGTATTTTCCATTATCGCCTTATTCTACCTCACCAGTTCCTGCCAGATTTCGGGCAGCAGCAACAATACTTTGAATGATTCGCTGGCCCGGGAAGTACTGAAAAAATTCCCGCCACCCGTTCCGAAAGATACTCTTCCCGTAGCGCCAATACCCAGGCCTTATTCCGCTATCGTGTTTCAAAAAAAGGAGGTCATTTCGGCAGCCAGTGGCACCAAATCGGTCATTTTTAATGCAGCCGGTACAAAACTTTATGCCATGAACCTGGAAGGCATGAGTGTGTACGAATTTGACCGGGCCACCCGCAAAATAACCCGCGAATTCAAGTTCACCCCCACCCGTGGCATGGGCTGGGACTATGATAAAAGCCGTCCCATCTCTTCTTTCCAGGAAAAACCTGTGGAAGCCTGCCTGAGCCATGATGATGAGATCCTTTGGATATCCCTTCATAATGCGGAAGGTATCATCCCTATCTGGTTAAACGATTTTTCTAAGAACAAAAAAGGCGGGACGGATCAGAAAACAAAACCAGTGAAAGTGATTTACCCGGGTACGGCTAAAAAAGATTCGTTTTATGTTCCATTAATTGAAACCGGTAAAACACCCAAAGTGATTGCCCGTACTTCCGACAGCAAATATTTACTGGTGAGCAACTGGCATTCACGCAGCACCAGTGTGCTGGAGATGAGCAAGGATGAATATCCATATGGCAAGATCATCAGCACTGTGCCTGTTTCCGCCATACCCAGGGGCATTGTGGTGGATGAAAAGAATAAAAAAACCTATGTGGCTATTATGGGAGGAGCAAGCCTGGCCAGGATCAATAACGATACCTGGAAAGATGATGGTGTCGTGAATGTAGCGGCCAGCCCCCGGCATATTGTGATGGATACCAGCGGGCATTTATTTGTTTCTTATAATAGTTTGGGCAGGATTGCCTGTTTGGATGCCGCTACCGGTGAATCATTGTTTACCACTCAAACCCATGCGCAACCGCGTACCATCGTTTTGTCGAAGAATTACAAATTTATCTTTGTTACCTGTTACAGCAGCGATTTTGTGGATGTGTATAAGATCAACAGCGACAACTTTGAGAAAGTGGCATCTTTGCCTTGTGGCGGTCACCCGGTGGGTGTGGATATTTTTGAAAATGATGAAAAACTGGAAGCCTGGGTGTGCAGTTATAGCAGCGGATCGATCAGTATTTATAGTTTTAAAAAGAATTAAAAAATAGTCCCGGAGACGGAAGAACGGAAGTCCGAAAGATTTGACCCTATGGCTTCCTGGCTTACGGACATCCTGGCTTGTGGGCTCAGATATGAAATTCTCTCACCTTCACGTACATACGCAGTTTTCCCTGCTGGATGGGGCTGCTTCTATTCAGAATTTATATAAAAAGGCTATTGCCGATGGTATGCCCGCCCTGGCCATCAGCGACCATGGGAATATGTTCGGGGTTTTTGAATTTGTAGCAGAAGCCTATAAGCATAAGGATGAAAATGGAAAAGTGAAAGTGAAACCCGTGGTGGGCTGTGAATTTTACATTACAGAAACCAGGCACCAGAAAACGTTTACCAAAGACCAGCGGGATAAACGCCATCACCAGATATTGCTGGCCAAAAATGAAACAGGATATAAAAATCTTGTCAAGCTGACCTCCCTGGGTTTTATTGAAGGCATGTATGGCAAATATCCCCGTATTGATAAAGAACTTATTTTAAAATATCACGAGGGATTGATCGCCACCACCTGTTGCCTGGGGGCTTCGGTACCACAAGCTATTTTACGAAAAGGCGAGGATGAAGGGGAAAATGAATTCAAATGGTGGCTGAATGTGTTCCAGGAAGATTATTATGTGGAGTTGCAGCGCCACGGCATGGCGGAACAGGATAAAGTGAATGAAGTGCTGATCCGGTTTGCCAAAAAGTATAATGTAAAGATCATTGCCAGCAATGATTCCCACTACGTGGAGCAGGATGATTTTAATGCTCACGATATTTTACTATGTATCAACACCGGCGAAAAATTAGCCACTCCTGCCCTGCGTGATTTTACGGATGATGATGTGCATGTAAAAGACAAACGGTTTGCATTCCCCAACGACCAGTTCTATTTCAAGACAACAGCGGAGATGTCGAAAGTATTCCAGGATATTCCGGAAGCCCTCGACAATACCAATGAGATCGTGGATAAAGTGGACCTGCTGAACCTGAAAAGGGATATCCTCCTGCCCTTTTTCCCTGTACCCAAACAATTTGCCACACAGGACGACTACCTGGAACATATTACCTGGGAAGGTGCCAAACACCGGTACACTGAGATCACAGCAGAAATAGATGAACGTATCCGTTTTGAATTGTTCACGGTAAAGACCATGGGCTTTGCCGGTTACTTCCTTATTGTAAGCGACTTCATCAAAGCCGGAAGAGATAAAGGTGTATTCATTGGTCCGGGCCGGGGGTCGGCTGCCGGAAGTGTGGTGGCCTATTGTATCGGCATCACCAATATTGATCCGATCAAATACAATTTGCTTTTTGAAAGGTTCCTGAACCCCGATCGTAAATCCATGCCTGATATTGATACGGATTTCGATGATGAAGGTCGCCAGAAAGTGATCGATTATGTGGTGGAGAAATACGGCAAGAACCAGGTGGCGCAGATCATTACCTACGGCACCATGGCTGCCAAGATGAGTATAAAAGATGTGGCGAGAGTGATGGACCTGCCATTACCGGAATCCAATGCATTGGCCAAACTGATCCCCGAACGACCGGGTATTGAATTAAAAAGAGTGCTGCATGCCCCGATGAAGGCCAGGGAAGGCGAAAAATCATTGGAAGAAAAAGATGGGCTGGGTAATGATGACCTGGAAAATGTAAAGAAGATCCGGGAGATCTATAACCAGCTGGATTCACCAGCCAGCAAAGTATTGCACGAAGCAGAAAGACTGGAAGGATCTGTTCGCAATACCGGCATCCATGCCGCCGGCATCATCATTGCGCCGAAAGACCTGACAGAGTTATTGCCTGTTGCCACCGCAAAGGATTCTTCGTTGTGGGTGACGCAGATCGAAGGGAATGTGATCGAGGAGGCCGGCGTTCTCAAGATGGACTTTTTGGGATTAAAGACCCTGACCATTATCAAAAATGCATTGGTACTGATCAAACAAAATCATGGGGTGGAGATCGATATTGACCAGATACCCCTGGATGATAAAAAAACTTTTGAGTTATACCAGCACGGATCCACCATCGGTACATTCCAGTTTGAAAGCCCAGGTATGCAGAAATACCTGCGGGAGTTAAAACCCGATAAGTTTGGCGACCTGATCGCCATGAACGCATTGTACCGTCCGGGCCCCATTGCCTATATCCCCAATTATATTGATCGCAAACACGGACGTGAGACCATTGCTTACGACCTGCCTGAAATGGAAGAATACCTGCAGGAAACCTACGGTATCACGGTGTACCAGGAACAGGTAATGTTGCTGGCGCAAAAACTGGCCGGCTTCAGCAAGGGAGATGCGGATGTGTTGCGTAAGGCCATGGGTAAAAAACAAAAATCTGTGCTCGACAAAATGAAGGCACAGTTCATCAGCGGGGCCAAAGAAAGATTATTACCGGAAGAAAGACTGGAAAAGATCTGGACCGACTGGGAAGCATTTGCCCAGTACGCTTTTAATAAATCCCATTCCACCTGCTATGCCTATGTGGCTTATCAAACGGCTTACCTGAAAGCACACTACCCTGCTGAATATATGTCGGCGGTGCTGAACAATGCGGGCAGTATCGATAAGATCACCTTCTTCATGGAAGAATGTAAGCGGATGGGTATAAAAGTGCTGGGGCCCGATATCAATGAATCACTGAAGGGATTTGCGGTTAACGATAAGGGTGAGATCCGGTTTGGGCTGGGCGGGTTAAAGGGTGTGGGAGAAGCAGCCGTGGAAAGCATCATTGTGGAAAGAAAAAAAGGCGGCTCTTTTATTAGCATCTTTGATTTCATCAAACGGATCAACCAGCGGGCTGTGAATAAAAAAACTTTAGAAAGCCTTGCCTATGCCGGCGGATTTGACTGTTTCAAAGATTATCACCGGGCGCAGTTCTTCTATATGCCCGAAGGCGAAACAGTGAATGGACTGGAAAGGATCATTAAATATGGACAGGTGATCGCCACTCAAAATGCGACAACTGCCAACACTTTATTCGGTGACCTGCCGATTACGATGGAAATTCCACCGCCGCGGTTACCGGAATGTGCACCCTGGCCGCTTACAGTACACCTGGACCATGAAAAAGACGTAACGGGTATGTTCCTGAGCGGCCACCCGCTGGACCATTACCGGTTTGAGATGAAACATTATGGTATCACCCCGATAGCAGATTTTAATGAATTCAAAGAAGCCATTAAAATGCATCCCAACCCCGGAAGGCCATTCCGGTTAGTGGGACTGGTGGCAGATGCGCAACATAAGATCGCCCGGAGCGGCAACAAGTATGGCAATTTTGTGATCGAGGATTATTCAGGCAAAACAGAGATCATTCTTTTTAGTGAGGATTACCTGCGGCTAACACCTTTTTTGCAACAAGGAAGCACCGTATTTATTATAGGTTACTTCAAACAGCGGTATAACCGGGATGAGTTTGAGTTCAAAGTGAATTCTGTATCGCTCGCAGAAACTATGAAGAAACACTTAACCCGGCAGGTGACCATTGAAGCACACCCGCAGGATGTCAGCAAAAAACTGGTGGATTTTATTGAGAAAAACATGAAGTTTCATCCGGGCAAATCGACATTAAAATTCGTTTTAACAGAACCCAAAAACAAGATGAAGATCAGCCTGGTGACGATTGACAGGGGCTTTGAAATGAACGATGAAATGATCCATTTCCTGGAGGAAAGCCCTGAGCTGGAGGTGCAGGTTTTAACAATTTAATGGCAATCAGGACGTTTTAGCAGCAGTGTAAGCTGGCTGACCAAAAAGAATGACAAGTTTTACACAACTTTGTGTCAACAACGCATGTTATACACAACGGGCTTAAATTTGCAACCCCTAACAGTAAAATAAAAACTTTCAAAATGGCAAAAGAGTATACCGATTCAAATTTTCAATCAGATGTGCTTGCTTCTGATAAACTGACCGTGGTGGACTTCTGGGCAGAATGGTGCGGACCCTGCAGGGCTATCGGGCCGGTTATTGAAGAACTGAGCAAGGAATACGACGGAAAGGTGAACGTTGGTAAGGTTAACGTTGACAATAATCCTGAAGTATCTATGAATTATGGCATCACTTCTATCCCCGCTATCCTGTTTATCAAAGACGGTAAAGTGGTGGACAAATTAGTAGGCGCACAGCCGAAGTCAAACTTTGTAAAGAAAATAGAAGCACATATCTAAAAAGAAATTTCAAAAAAATACAAATCCCAAATTCGCAAGAGTTTGGGATTTTTTATTGCCAGTATATTCAAATCAGTGCTGTATGTTGGCCACCGCTTTCGGATCGTGTTTGTACCTAAATAAAAGTAAGAACAGGACAGCTATAACCAGGGCATATCCTGCAAACGTGAACCATATATTTGGCCAGTTCTTATTTCCGGTTGTATCTGTAAAATAATCAACGACCTGGCCTGCGAAAAGCCCTCCCAGGATGGCTCCAAGACCATTAGTCATTAGCATGAACAGGCCCTGTGCACTTGCCCGGATGGACGGGTGGGCCTCCCTGTCAACAAACAAAGAACCGGAGATATTAAAGAAATCGAATGCCATTCCATAAACGATCATGGAGAGGATCAATAACCATAAGCCCGTGCCCGGGTCGCCAATGCCAAATAATCCAAACCGAAGCACCCAGGCAAGCATACTGATAAGCATTACCTGCTTGATTCCAAACCGGCGAAGGAAAAATGGAATAGCAAGAATGAACAATGTCTCTGATATCTGCGATAGGGAGATAAGTATATTGGTACGGTTCACAGCAAAACTATCGGCATATTGTGGGTCCTTTCCAAAATCCTTGAGGAAGGGAAAGCCGAACATATTGGTGATCTGCAGGGCAGCACCGAGGAACATAGCAAACAGGAAGAATTTTGCCATAGTGGAACTTCTGAACAGTTTGAATGCATCGAGACCTAACCGGGTAGAAAAAGATCTCTTTTCAGCAGACCTGTTGATATCAACTTTTGGAAGTGTGAAGCAATACAAAGCCACTACCCCCTCTGCAACAGCAGCAAAATAGAATTGATAATTGTTTTGTGTCCAACCCAGCAGATCAACGGCCCATTCGGCCACAATAAACCCTACTGTTCCAAAAACACGGATAGGTGCAAATGCTTTTTGAATATCCAGGTTGTTCTTACTAAGAAGACTGTAAGAAACAGAGTTACTTAAGGCAATAGTAGGCATGTAAAAACAACTAACGATGAAGATAGCCCAGTACATATCTGAAGCACTGCTGACTGTACTGGCATAATACAGTCCCACACCAGCGAATAAATGACAAAGACCCAGTACAATCTCTGCTCTTAAATATTTATCAGCCAGGATACCCATTAAAGCGGGCATTACCAGGGAGGCCCATCCCATGGTGCCATACGTATTGCCCACATAGGAACCCATATTGGGGTCCGTAAAATTGGCAAACATGTAACCTCCTAAAGAGATAAGCCAGATACCCCAAACAAAAAACTGAAGGAAACTCAGTACAGTCAGTCTCAGTCTTAAATTCATATGGTGACATTAATTCAAATGAAGATAAGGAAATAGAAGAAGAAAGGCACAAGAAACAAGGTACAAGAAACAAGGATCAAGAAACAAGGCTCAAGAAACAAGGTACAAGAAACAAGGATCAAGGATCAAGGCTCAAGACTCCCGACTCAAGACTCTGTCTTATCTTTGTTGTAAGAACAGGAGTAAAAGCTATGGCAGATCTAATTAGTATTTCCCCCACACTCAACCAGATAGCCGAAAAAGTAAAAGCAGGTCAGCGCATAACTGATGAGGAAGGTTTATTGTTGTTTGAAAAAGCCAGCCTTGGTTTTGTGGGCAGCCTGGCCAACGGGATCAGGGAAAGGTTACACGGCAACAAGGTTTTCTTTAACCGAAATTTTCATATTGAGCCCACCAATGTATGTGTGTTCAGTTGTAATTTTTGCTCATACAGCCGGCTATATGCAAAGAAGGAAGATGGCTGGGAAATGAGTATCGACCAGATGCTGCATATCGTGAAGAAATACGATGGTAAGCCCATCACGGAAGTGCATATTGTGGGGGGCGTACATCCGAAAATGAACCTGCAATTTTTCGCCGATCTGCTGAAAGCTATTAAAATGCACCGGCCCGAATTGCATATCAAGGCTTTTACCGCCGTAGAATATGATTATATGTTCCGCAAAGCAAAAATGAATGTGGAAGAAGGCTTGAAATTCCTGATCGAAGCCGGGCTGAATAGTATTCCCGGTGGCGGAGCGGAGATCTTTCATCCCGACATCCGGCAACAGATATGTGCTGACAAAGTGGATGCAGACGGATGGCTGCTGATCCATGAAACAGCACACCGGCTTGGATTACATTCCAATGCCACGATGCTGTACGGGCATATTGAAAAATATCAGCACCGGATCGATCATATGAGAAGGCTGCGTGAACTGCAGGATAAGACCGGCGGGTTCAACACGTTCATTCCACTCAAATTCCGTAACAAGGATAATGATATGAGTAATGTGCCGGAAAGCACTATTGTACAGGACATGAAGATGTATGCCATTGCCAGGATCTACCTGGATAATTTTCCGCATTTGAAAGCCTACTGGCCGATGCTGGGCCGGCAGAATGCACAGCTATCGCTTTCCTTTGGTGTGGATGATATTGATGGCACTATTGACGACACCACGAAGATCTATAGCATGGCCGGGTCAGAAGAGCAAACACCTTCCATGACTACGGCGGAGTTAGTAACACTGATCAGGCAGGTAAAAAGAGAGCCGGTGGAAAGGGACACACTGTATAATGAAATAAAGAATTATAAAGATATTTCCGCTGATATCAACGCCAAATTGAATTAATTCCCCTTTATGATGACTCCAAAGGATTTTGAAGAGTATTACAGCACTGCTTCAGCCAGTGAATTATTGAGTGTACTGGAAAATCCCGGCGACTTCCAGCCTGCAGCCATCGACGCGGCTAAAAAGGAACTGGAAAGAAGAAACCTCAGCGAAGAAGCGATCCTGGAAGCCAAAGAGCCTCTTATAAAGAAGCAGCTTCAAAAGGAGAAACAACAGGAAACGATCAGGGAAATAGAGAATAAAGTGAGGAGATCAGGTAACACATTACTGGAGACACTAAACCCAATCCAGGAAGGAATCAACACTACTGAAAAAAGCATCCGTTATATAGTTATACTATTTACCCTGGTGTTTCTTTATAATATTATAAACGATTGGGGTCTCTTCCTTGCTTATTTCCATGACCTCAAACGGTATCCCTTTGAATCTTCTTTGGTGCTGTTACCTCTTTTTTCCCTTCCTTTTACTATTTATTTTTTCTGGAAGCAGAAAAGGGCAGGCTGGATATTATTGACAATATTCCTGGTGTATGGCCTGGTAGAAATTTTCTGGGCTTTGTTTTACTATTTTACCTGGAAGCCCGGCAATGATGGCATTATTACCTTTGTTATTCCAAAACCATCCCTGACAGCACCACTTATAAAAGGATTGCTTTACGGAAGCATTTTATTTGTGATTTGTAAAAAGAATACACGTCTCGTTTATAATATTTCTGAGAACCAAATGGCCGGCATAATAGCGGTATCAACGCTTATTTTGTTTCTCCTTACTTATTCGGCGATGTGATGTTACGAACTAAAAAGCCACCCTTACAGGTGGCTTTTCTTATTTAAAATATTAAATTCTACATCGGCCTGCTATCATCCCCATTGTCAGTACCGGAAGTTTCCCCGTCCTCAGCTGCCACATCGCTGCTATCTTCCTTGACAGTGATCAGGGTCTCCGTCACTTCCACTTCTCCCTGCGGGGTATAATACACTTCTTTTATTTCTTCCACTATTACTGGTACTGGTTTGGCTGCCTTAGGAGCTGCGGGTTTTTTTGCGGGGCTTTTCTTAACTGCTTTTGGCTTTGCAGCGGGTTTTTTCTTTGCCGCCTTCCTTACTACTTTTTTTGCAGCTTTTTTCTTAGCTGGCTTCTTCTTCGCTGCTTTTTTTACTACTTTCTTTTTAGCTGATTTTTTGGGAGCAGCTTTACGTTTGGGTTTTACTTTTTTTGCAACTTTCTTTTTCTTAGCAGGAGATTTTTTACGGGTTACTTTTTTCTTTGAAACCGGCTTCTTTTTTTTGGCAGGCTTTTTTGATTTCTTTTTAGTAGCCATGACAGTTGGATTTAAAATGTTAGATGATTGAGGTAATTATTTAAGGGGACAATAAAATTACTAATTCATTTATTTCAAAATACTGTTTCGTAAAAATATATTCACCAGTATTTTTCATTCCTGCTCCCTTGTCGTGAAATAGCGAAGTAATATCAACATTCCGGTAAACTGAGTGGCACATTAATGGCCAGGCCCCCGTCGGCCGTTTCCTTATATTTAAAATCCATGTCTTTGGCGGTATCCCACATGGTTTTAATGACGGCATCCAGCGATACTTTGGCAAAATCGGGCGTGCTTTGCAGGGCCAGTTGGCTGGCGGTTATGGCTTTAATGGCGCCCATGGTATTTCTTTCAATACAGGGTACCTGCACCAACCCGGCAATCGGGTCGCAGGTGAGGCCCAGGTGATGTTCCATAGCGATCTCTGCGGCCATCATAGCTTGTCGCTGGCTTCCTCCCATGGCTTCTGTAAGTCCCGCTGCCGCCATGGCCGACGATACGCCGATCTCTGCCTGGCAACCGCCCATGGCAGCTGATAAAGTGGCGCCTTTTTTAAATATGCTTCCGATCTCGGCGGCTGTCAACAGAAATTGTATGATCTTATCCTCGTCCTGCTGTTTGCCCGAACCTGCACAAAAGGCAATAAAATATTGCAATACTGCCGGTATTACACCTGCTGCCCCATTGGTGGGGGCCGTTACTACGCGGCCGAATGATGCATTTTCCTCATTTACGGCTAAAGCAAAACAACTGACCCAGTCCAGTGTATACTTAAAATCATTGCCGCCGGAACGTATGGCTGCCAACCAGGAATCATAATCTGTCCAGGTTTTACCAGCCAATAATTTCTTGTTTAGCTCAGCTCCCCTTCTTTTCACATTCAGACCTCCTGGCAATATGCCTGGTGTATGACATCCCCGGTAGATACACTCTTTCATGACCCGCCAGATATTCAGCATATTCTTCCGGGTGTCTCCTTCCTGTCTCCAGGCATTTTCGTTTTCCATCACCACTTCGCTGATAGACATACCCGTTTTCCGGCACCAGTGAAGCAGATCTTCGGCTGTATTGATCGGGAAAGGCAGTTGCACAGCATCTTTTGGTGAGGTTACTTCTCCTTCTTTCACCACAAATCCACCTCCGACTGAATAAAAGGTTTCAGCCAGTGATTCACCCGTATTGATAGTGGCAAGGAAGGTGACGGCATTGGGATGAAACGGCAGTGATTCGGTGATAAGGAATTCGATATCCTCCCTGGGGTCAAAGTCCACTTCATGCAGGCCCAGCAACACGATCTTTTTCATATTGGCAATATCACGGACTTTGGCATCGATACGGTCTACTGCAAAAGTGACCGGGTCATCGCCGCAAAGCCCTAATTGAACAGCAATATCGGTACCGTGACCTTTCCCGGTTTTTGCCAGCGAGCCATAGAGCAGCACTTTTACTGCTGTAACGCTGAAGAGAAGGTCTTTTTCCTGCAGGGTTTGAACAAACCGCTGGGCTGCCCTCCAGGGGCCAAGAGTATGTGAGCTGGATGGCCCCACACCAATCTTGAAAATATCGAATACTGAAATGGCTTCGTATGACAATGGAGGTTATTTAAAGCAAATGTAAAGATTGGTTGGCTTCGTAAAGAACCTAGCTTTTTTCGGTAGTGGTCAATTTTGATTTCACGCCAGGCCGCAAAGGCCAGATCAAAAGGCGCAAAGACGACCTCTGTTATTGGACTTTCACTTTACGCCTTTGCGAATCCCGGTGTTTTTGCGTGAAATAAGTTAGCTAAATTGACCACTACCCTTTTTTCATCAGATCTTTTGGAGGTTAAATAAAAAACCCCGGCACTGCGGCCGGGGTTAAGCAAAGCAGATAGTCTCAGCTAAAGAACATCTACAAGTGTGATTTCGAAATAGAGTACTGAATTAGGAGGTATAACTCCGGCCCCACCGCATCCATATGCGAGTGATGAGGGGACGACTAATTTTATTGAACCGCCTTCCCTGATCAACGGAAGCCCGATCTGCCACCCGGTAATAAAGTCTTTCAGCGGATATGTTAATGGGGTGGTCCTTGAATCGAAAATAGTTCCATCTAATAATTTACCAATATAGGTTACAGATACCGATTTAGTAAGATCGGGTGCATCACCTCCCCCGGGAGTGATAATTTCGTAATGTAGCCCGCTGGGATGTACAGTTGCATTGATCCCATTTGACACTTCATAGTTGATCATAACAGTCTGCTCACTGGCAGGCGGCACGGGGGTACAAGGATCACTGTTACTTTTAAGGCAACCGATATTCAGTACTAACAAGAGGCAGGCGGAAATAGCCAAAGCCGGTCTTTTCATGTTTGTTTTTTGGGGCAAAAGTTATGTATAGACCTGACAGATAATCATTTCGCTGCTTATATGTGGAAAATCAGGGCATATTTTTTTTCCGGAGGAGCTCCTGGTAACGCTGTTCATTCATTTCCCAGCGGTGCCGGGCAGAGAAAACCACGACAAATATGACGGTTAAAATAAGACCCAGCAGCACCACTAATACCCCTGAGGAGCTGACATCTATTTGCATGGCGGCTCTTGTGTACCAGCCTGAAAAATAATTGATAAAGATACCCGCTGCCAGCAAAACGGCCAGGGGCATTCCGGCTGCCAGTTGCCAGATCAGCCGCCTTTTACGGTTCCGGTTATTCTCCCAATAGGTTATAAAGGCCTTTTCGGCTTCAGTAAGCATAACTACGCAAAGTTAAAACTCGTGAGGTTTAAACACTTGCATCCTCCATTCAAAATTATTATCTTGTTACACCTAATAAATCCAAACCGTGAAATTAGCCCCCTTACTTGCCCAGTATCTTTATACCAACAAGAAACTCGACCTGCCGGGAATCGGCACTTTCCGACTCGATCCTTCCAGCACTGTACAGGCTGAATCCGGCAAACAAGAAAAATCGATCGATCCTTCTGCCATCAGTTTTGAAAGCAACACCGGGTTGCGTGAAACGCCGGAACTGGTACAGTTCATTGCGGCGCATACCGGAAAATTCAAGGCCCTGGCTTCGGCGGACCTGCAATCGCACCTGGAACTGATCCTGCAATTCCTGAACATCGGCAAGCCTTTTTTGCTGGATGGCATAGGAAGCCTGGTGAAAATAAGGTCGGGTGAGTTTGCTTTTACATCCGGCCAGGCACTGCCTGAATCGATGAAAGATTATTCTGCAAGAGAAATATCGTCCACTTCTTCTGTGGAAGAAACTTTTACAGATTACCGGAAAGTGATCAATAAACCGGATGGCAGAATGGCCTGGAAAAGACCTGCTGCACTGCTCCTCATTATTGCAGGTATTGGTTTGGCCGTTTGGGGCGGGTATACGGTTTATCGCATGTCGTTACAAAAAAATAATAGTAGTGAAAATAACGAGCTGGCAGGAATGGCCGCCACGGATACAAATATGATCGCAGAAAATGACAGTACTGCCGGCAATAGTAATATAATACCTGCTGTGCATAAAGATAGTGTAACCAAATCCCCATCTTCCATAGCAAACCCCGTATCACAGGGTTCTATGAAATATATTTTGGAAGAAGCGAAAGCCACAAGGGCTTTTGCAAGATTTGCCAGGTTAAAAACTTTTTTCTGGCCTGTCAAAATGGAAACCAGGGATTCGGTGAGTTATACACTTTTTATGGTATTACCTTCTACATACAGCGACACCACACGTATTATCGATTCACTGACCAACCTGAATGGCCGGAAAGTTTATGTTTCAAGAAACCCCTGAACATTTTAATAGATGATCCTTTAAATGCACTAAAGCAAGAGTTTGCTATAGCGTTGTCTTAATAATATAATTCTCTCCCCGACAGGAATATTCCAATTTTCACTATCGTGCCTTTCGGTTCAACAGGCATTGTCTTCATATCATCCTCCTTTCTGTGTCAAAATCATACCAGTTAAACAGTATGTTGAAAACATACAGGGCTGAGTTTTCCACAATAGCCTTATCTGGTAACGTTTTTGAAAACTATGGATGACACTATTTCATAATCATTAAAATTTTACATTATGAGGACAGCAAGATTTTTGAGGTTTGCTTTATTACCTGTAATGGCCATCTCGTTTGTGTTAATATCATGTGATAAGGACGATGATGATGACATGAACAACCAATCAAACTATACGATCAGCGGCAATGCATCCGGCGCCCAGGAAGTGCCGGCTGTAACGACAACCGGAGCAGCCACTCTTACGGGCACTTATAATGCAGACAGTAACATGCTGCGCTACACCATCAATTGGACAGGATTGTCAGGCGATATTTCAGTTGCACATTTTCACGGGCCAGCCCTGGCAGGTGTGAGTGCAGGTCCTATCCACGATATTGAGGTAGATGCCAATGGCACGGCAGGAAGCACGACGGGTTCAGTGGTGGTTGCAGATTCCACAGAGGCACATTTGCTGGCAGGCAGGATATATTATAACCTGCATACAGTTTTAAACCCGGGTGGTGAGATTCGCGGGCAGGTAACAACAACAAAATTATAGGATACCCGGCTTATTAGAATCAATAAAGGGTTTGCTTTGGCAAACCCTTTATTGATTTACCGAAAATGTGGTTTTATTATCTTTCTCCCAAGAAACTCATTTTTATTTTTGCAGTACTGTTGTTCACTTCCGTACCGGTCCAACGCCATGGTTTGTATTTCACGAACCAATGTCATAAACCACTTCACCATTCCCGATATATGATTTGTGCTTATACCCAATTATTTCCTGTACTGCTTTCAAAATCAATAGTTCCTTTTCGTGAGGCCCGAACCCGGGCTTTCGGTATTCAGATTATTATCCTATCGCCTCATCGAATATTTGAATGAATCTTTGTATCAGGTTCTCCACGGCGGCTTTGCCATCTTTTGAAAATTCTTTTTTCACCCGGTTAGCAACAATGGCATTAATGGCAAGACAATTATGCCCTAATAATTTTCCCAATCCATAAATAGCCGACGTTTCCATTTCAAAATTCGTGATGCGGTGTTGCCCGAAACGGAAATCGGTAAGCCGGTCGATCAACTGCGGGTTGCGGATACCCAACCTGAGGATACGACCCTGCGGTCCATAAAAGCCCGGACAGGTTACCGTTATACCCTGGTGAAAATCCTTTACGAAGTGCTTGATCAAGGAGGCAGCGCAACTGGTTATATAAGGGTGCCCGATCTGCCCATGCATTTGCGTGTGGGTGACGAAGGACTGGATCAATTCTTTTTCCTGTTCGTTTTGTTCATGCCGGTAAAAGTTAAGCAGGTTATCCACCCCCAGCCCATGTGTGGAAGCCACAAAGCTATCCACCGGGATATCTGCCTGCAGGGAACCGGATGTGCCAATGCGAATGATGTTAATTGAGCGTAACTCCTTTTTTATTTCACGGCTTTCAAAGTCAATGTTCACCAATGCATCGAGTTCATTGACGACTATATCAATATTATCGGGACCAATACCCGATGAAAGCACCGTTAGTCTTTTTTTGCCTACATAGCCGGTATGGGTGATGAATTCCCTGTGCTGTCTTTGTATTTCAACGATGTCGAAATATTTACTCACTTCTTTCACCCGGTCAGGGTCGCCCACGGTGATAACGGTACCGGCGATTTCTTCGGGTCTGAGGTCCAGGTGATAAACGGCCCCCCTGGGGTTGATGATCAGTTCTGATTCAGCAATACGGTTCATGCATGAAGTTTTTGTTTGTCAGACTTTTAGGCAAAATAATGTATATTTGCCCGCTTTCAGAGGCGGGCTATTAAAGATCGTCAAAATCTGGAATTATATATAAGGTCCTGTGGCCGAGTGGCTAGGCAGAGCTCTGCAAAAGCTCCTACAGCGGTTCGAATCCGCTCGGGACCTCGATAGATCCGATAGGCGCCGTAAGGCGCTTATTTTTTGGAGTAGCGGGGAAATAACAACTATCACTGTTTGTAGTAATATTGCGGAACGGGTATCAACCAGTATAATGAAGATACATTTCTATAAATACCAGGGCACCGGCAATGATTTTGTGGTGGCTGATAACCGCAAAGGCGAATACAGCTCACTCAGCACCGGGCAGGTAAAACATATTTGTGACCGCCGCTTCGGCATCGGGGCCGACGGATTCATGCTGCTCAATGTGAAAGAAGGCTTTGACTTTGAAATGAAATATTACAATGCTGATGGAAAAGAAGGAAGCATGTGTGGTAATGGGGGGCGCTGTATGGCAAAATACGCTTATCACCTGGGCATACACCGCGATGTGTACAAATTCCTGGCTTCTGATGGGCCGCATGAAGCGGAAATTGATATAGATGGTATCGTATCCCTGAAAATGAAAGATGTGAATACGATCCGGAAATTTCATAACGATTTTATCCTCAACACCGGCTCACCACATTATATTAAGATGGTTCCCGATGTAATGGATATTGATGTTTATAAAAAAGGCCATGACATCCGGTATAGTAAAGAATTTGCTGAAGAAGGGATCAATGTGAATTTTGTTGAGCAATTAGCCGAGGCCGATAAAATACTTGTGCGCACCTATGAACGCGGCGTGGAAGATGAGACTTTTTCCTGCGGCACAGGAGTAACAGCGGCTGCTCTCGTATGCTACCACAACGAGAATGGATTTAACGAAGTGGAAGTAAAAACTCTGGGGGGACAACTATCTGTTGAATTCGACAGGGTAAACGACGGCGAGTATAAAAATATCTGGCTTTGCGGACCCGCTGAAAGAGTTTACGAAGGTTCCATCACCCTTTAATGAATAAATATGCCCGGTAAAATTCCGATCCAGGATATCGCCGCTCAACTGAGCATAGCCGAAGAAGCAGTGAAAAATTATTGCCGTGACTTAAGTGATGAAGATTTTTTTCGTCAACCCGGAGAAAAATGGTCTGTGGCCCAGCAAATAAAACACCTGACCACGGCCACCAATACCGCAGCCCTGGCGTTTACCCTTCCTAAATTCCTGGTGAGATGGGTGGGCGGCAAACCTAATCGTCCTTCAAAGACCTATGATGCATTGGTGGAAAAATATAAATTGAAACTTAGCGAAGGCGGAAGGGCCAGTTCGAGATATGTGCCCAGGCCGGTTCCGCCAGACTATGGAAAGGAAAAAATATTGCACCAGTTCTCCCGCTCCATGAATAAGATGAGCCGTGCTGTGAAAAAGAACTGGAAAGATAATCAACCTGATCACTATATTGCCCCACATCCTTTACTGGGCAAGATAACGTTACGGGAGCTTTGCTATTTCACCATACACCACACTTACCATCATTTGGAGAGCATCCGAAACCTGTCTGAAAGGTAATTTCCTTAACACCATTACCCTACCTTTGCCTGCCTGTTGACGATGGCTAATTAAGAAAGTAAGTAACCCTGTCCATGATCCACTACTTCAAAAATATCAACCAGCGAACGGTAGAGGTCGACAAACCCGAGAACGGGACATGGATAAATGTATCCCCTCCTCTCAGGCAGGAAGAATTTTCTGATCTTTCTGCCGGTCTCGATATACCCATTGACTTTCTTACCGACTCACTGGATATTGACGAAAGAAGCCGCTTTGAAGAAGAGGATAATGTGAAGCTGATCGTGATCAAGACCCCAACAGAAAACAACTCCTTTAACGAAAGCGATGCGTATTATATCACCATCCCTATTTGCATCATCCTAACGCATAACCAGATCGTAACCGTAAATTCATTTGAGAACCCGGCGATCAAGAAATTCCTGAGCACTTTCCAGAACCGTCATCCCGACAAAAAGAATATGATGGTGCTGAAAGTATTTGAAAAGATCGTTCAGAATTTCATGGAGCACCTGAAAGAGATCAATCACCGCCGGAATACGCTGGAACAAAAACTATACAGCGCCAGCCGTAATGAATATTTATTACAATTAATGCGTATCCAGAAAAGCCTGGTGTATTTTGTTACGGCGCTCCGCTCCAATGAAATGCTGCTGATGAAAATAGAACGCACTAATTTCCTGGGATTAAATGAAGAGGAAAAAGAAATACTGAATGACCTGATCGTGGATAATTCACAGGCCCTGGAGATGGCGAATATCTATACCAATATCCTGAGCAGCACCCTGGATGCATTTGCCAGCATCATCGCCAATAACCAGAACGAAGTGGTGAAGCGGTTATCGGTGATCACCATCGTATTAACTTTTCCTGTGTTAGTAGCCAGTATCTATGGCATGAACGTGCCCATCCCCTATGCCAATTCTAAACTGGCCTTTTATATGCCGGTAGGTCTTTCTTTAGTGATCTCACTGGCCATCGGCTGGTTTTTCCTGCGCAAAAAAATATTCTGATCTATGCACCGCTTCAATATTCGTGTTTATGGCATCCTGGTAAATGATCAGCAACAGGTGCTGGTAAGCGATGAATATATCCGGGGCAGTTATTTCACCAAATTTCCCGGCGGCGGATTGGAGTTTGGAGAAGGCACCCGCGATTGCCTCAAACGTGAATTTTTAGAAGAAATGGACCTGCAGGTGCAGGTGGGAGATCATATTTACACCACGGATTATTTCCAAATGTCCGCTTTCAACCCCGAACACCAGATCATCTCCATCTATTACTATGCACAAGCGCTGGAAGCGATCAAAGCCCCGCTTCGGAATAAGCCTTTTGATTTTGACGAGCAGCAATTAAAAGTGTACCAGGAGAAAAAAGAAACGGAGACCTTCCGTTTCATCAACTGGAGTGATTTTTCAGCCGAAAGCGTGACCCTCCCCATCGACAAGATCGTGGCAGAACTGGTAAAGCAAAACTTCTAACTGTCGCCCATAGCCGCTTTTTTCATGGCAGCGGCCTGTTCATGGCCCAGGTATCGTTCAATCCAGCCATGCACCCCATAAATGACCGGCGTCATTAAAATAGCGATGATAAATTTATAGATGTAATTCACAATACAGATGGCGATCAGCTGATCAAATGGCCAGGGTTCCCCCTGCCCTTTCACCCATTTGGGATAGAAATAAAAAGCGATAAGCAACACCACAAAACTGTCAATCAGCTGAGATACCAGCGTAGACCCCGTGGCCCGGAGCCAGATGCGTTTTTCTCCTGTTACTTTTTTGATCTTATGAAAAATGACCACGTCCACCAACTGACCGATCAAAAAAGCCGTCATCGAAGCCAGGATGATGCCCAGGCCCTGTCCATAAATGCCATTAAAGGCAACACTCATATCCTCGATCCCGGCTTCTTTTTTGCTGCTCACCCACCAGTTGTTGGGCGTGGTTTGTATGGCCCCAAACACCATTAAAAACCCGAACCCGATCAAAATGATCGTCATCCAGCTTAAGAACCTCACCCCTTTTTGTCCATAATATTCATTGATGATGTCCGTCATCACAAAAACTACGGGCCATAACAGTACCCCGCAGGTGAGATTAAAGGAGTATTCACCGCCAAAAAGATGGATGGAGGCAGGTTTCCAGCCCAGGGTGGATTCAAGCGAGAATATTTTTACACCGATAAACTCAGCAATCAGTGCGTTGACGATAAATATCCCTGCCAGTATGATAAAGAGCCGTGTTGGCTTATTCCGGATGATAGTATGGATCATTGAGGTAAAATATATAGTAGATAAATAAAATGAGAAAGAAGATATTGGCGATGATCAGCCAGCGGGGCACCATTGACCGTAGTTTTTTACCAGCCAGTGTCAGCACCAGGTAACATAAATTGGTGAGCGGCAGCAGCACGGCCCCCATCACATAACCGATGGTGATGATCGTGGAGGTGAACGCCTCATTGTTTTCTGTACGGATCATGGCCAGTACCAGCCAGACCAAAATGCAAATACCTGATATAAAGGCCAATCGGGACAAAAATAATAGCCAGCGCATCGGTGATTTTAGTGTAAAATAGCATTATTTTGTCAGCCTAATATTCCATTTATATGAAGAATGATCTGCTGAAAAAGATCCTGCCCCATGCCATAGCGATTGTTATTTTCCTGGTTGTTTCGTTGCTGTTTTGCAAGCCCGCTTTAGATGGGAATGAGTTGAACCAGCATGATATCAAAAGCTGGAAGGCCATGGCGCAAAATGCTTTTGAATACAAAGCCCAGCATGGTCATTTTCCTTTATGGAATCCCAACCTGTTTGGGGGTATGCCCAACTACCAGGTGGCCATGGAGGGGAAGAGCATTCTGCCCGATATGGTAAAAGTCATTTCACTGGGCACCCCCAAACCGGTCAACTTTTTCTTTGTAGCCTGTTTGTGTTTTTATATCCTCTGTATTGTACTGCGGGCAAGACCTGTGATTGCCATTTTTGGCGCCCTCGCCTTTGCATTTGCCACTTATAATCCTATTATCATCAGTGTGGGGCATGAATCCAAAATGTGGGCAATAGCTTTTATGCCTTTGTGCATTGCCGGTCTCATTGCAGTTTTTGAAAAGAAATATTGGCTGGGATTTGCATTGGCCACCTTTGGCTTTTTCCAGGAGATCAGTGTAAACCACCTGCAAATCACTTATTACACCTTCCTGATCGCCGGCTTTATTGCGCTGGCCTACCTGTTCATCGCTATCAAAGAAAAGAACTGGAAGCATATCGGGCTGTCCACAGTTATTTTAGGCATAGCTGCCCTGATTGGAGTAGCGGGTAATGCGCTGGTGCTTAAAACAACATCAGAATATTCCAAATTCACGATCCGGGGTGGTAAGGATATCGAGATCAGCGGCGATACAGTGAAGCAAATAAACAGGAAAGGTCTTGACCCTGATTATGCATTTGAATACAGTTTAGGCAAAGCAGAAGTCGTTACGATCATGATGCCCGAAGCATTTGGCGGGGGTAGCAGCGAAGTGTTGAAAGAGAATACCAAAGTAATAGACAAACTGACTTCACGGGGCGTGCCGGAAAATAGTGCAGTCCAGTTGGCAGGTCAGCTGCCACGGTATTGGGGAGGCATTGATGGAGCAGCAGGAACAGCCGGCCCACCCTATCTCGGTGCGATCGTTTGTATCCTGGCACTGATCGGGTTCGTTGTATATAAACATCCTGTGCGATGGGGACTATTGGCTGTATCCATTCTTTGTGTGCTGATGGCTTATGGTAAATATTTGCTGGGTTTTAATACATTCCTGTTGAACAATCTTCCCCTGTACAACAAATTCAGGGCACCCACTATGGCATTGGTGATCACACAATTTGTACTGCCGATGATGGCGGTACTCACTCTTCATTACCTGTTCTTCAGGGAAAAGAGCCAGGAATTACTGAAACAGGATTTTAAAAAGATATTGATTGCAGTGGGCGGTTTGATCGGTTTACTGCTCATCATGTATATCGGTATGGATTATAGCTCACCCACCGATAAGATGATATTGAATTACAGGTTTGATGAAAGCGGAACTGATGAAATAAACCGCCTGATCATCTCGGGTATGAAAGCCGACCGTAAAGCCATGTTTGGCGGACAGGTGATGAGAACATTGGGATTTGCCGTACTGATCGCCGGTTTGCTTTGGTTATATTTAAAGAATTTTCTGAAACCCGTTTACGTTGTTGCCATTATACTCCTGGCCAGCACGGCAGACTTACTGGTGGTGGGTAAAAAATATTTAGATGAAGACAAATATGTTCCTAAGGATTCATCGATGTCCGAATTCATGCCCAATAGTGCTGATACAGAAATTTTGAAAGACAAGGACCCCGATTTCAGGGTCTTCAATACGCTCGGCAACCCTTATGTGGATTCAAGAACTCCTTACTATCATAAAGCGGTGGGAGGTTATCATCCTGCCAAACTTCGTATTTACCAGGACCTGATCGAACGATATTTATCCGGCAATCCTGACCGGCAAGTGCTCAATATGCTGAACACGAAATATTCGATTCAGCAAAATCCACAAACAGGAAGCCCGGTAGCAGTAAGGAACCCTGACGCTTTCGGTGCCTGCTGGCTGGTGAAACATGTGAGCATTGCACCGAACAGGGTGGATGCACTGCAAATGCTGGGTAAAACGAACCTGAAGGATACAGCCGTTGCAGATAAAGACTTTGAAAAGAATATTGTTCAGCCGCAATGGGATTCTGCGTCTTCTATAAGATTGACAAAATTCGATCCGGATGCTGTGGAATACGAGGCTAATTGCAATGGACCACAATTTGCGGTGTTCAGCGAGATCTATTATCCCAAAGGATGGAACGCTTACGTGGATGGTAAGAAAGTGGAGTATGTAAATGCCAACTATGTGCTGAGAGGTCTTTCCATTCCTGCCGGCAAACATGCTATTAAGTTTGTGTTTGAGCCCGAATCGGTGAAACAAGGCCGCTCTATTATGTTCATAGCTTCAATTCTGGTGGTATTGATCTTTGTGGGCGGATTGTTCATGGCATGGAAAGAAAGCCCGAAAACAACCGGATGAAAAAAGTGCTGGTGATAGCTCCCTATCCCTACCTGCCCTTCTTTTCAGGTGGGCAAAAGTTCATTGCCCAATTTCTTCATTACCTGGGAAAGACAACTGATCTTTCCGTTATTTCAGTGGAGGGTAATGATGCCAGTTTGGCCACTACTTATCGCATTCTGCCACTATTAAAAAAATCATTCTCACGGTATTTAGACACCAGCCTTATTTCAAAGATCACTGCAGAAGTAAAAGCGAATGGATACGATACCGTGATCTGGGAGCATCCTTATTATGCCTGGCTGGCCATTCGTGTAAAAAAAAGGACAGGTGTAAGGACGATCATCCAAACACATAATATCGAATACCAGCGATTTCGCTCCACAGGAAAATGGTGGTGGCCCCTGTTGAAGATGTATGAAAAATGGGCTTTCAGGAAAGCCGATAATTTATTCTTTATTACAAAAGAGGATAAGGATTTTGCCATCAACAACTGGAATATTGCAACAATTAAATGCATCGATCTGCCCTTTGGTGTGGAAATAACCAGGCACCCGGACGACAAAGCCGCATCCCGTAATAAATTGCTCCAACAACACGGCATCGCCCCTCAAAACAAGATCATTTTTTTTAATGGCCTCCTGAAATACAAACCCAATCTCGATGCGCTGAAAGTGATACTGGATAAAGTCAACCCTTTGCTGATGCAGCAAAATGGGTTTGCCTATAAGATCATCGTTTGCGGAAAGGGGCTCCCGGCAGAGATGAATAACCTGGCAGCTTACAAGGATAAGAATATTATCTATGCCGGTTTTGTAGAGGACATCGACACCTATTTTAAAGGGGCCGATATTTTTTTAAACCCGGTGCAAAGCGGCGGTGGTATTAAAACCAAGATGGTGGAGTCCATCGCCTTTGGCACCACCGTGGTTGCCACTGCCACAGGGGCAGCCGGAATGGAACAAGCTGTTTGCGGCGAAAAACTAAAAGTAGTGCCGGATGATGACTGGGGAGCTTTGGCCCAGGCTATTTTCAGCCACATACATGATGCAACGATCACGCCTGAAAGCTTCTATAATATATATTACTGGGAAAATATCATACAAAGAATAAGAACATCTCTTCCATAGATCACAATGGAATTTTAAATCCATCTTTCAATCCCTGCACCAGTTTTTTCTTTCTTTCTTTATCAAACCGTAAATAAAAAATAACCCGTGACACAAGTGTATAACCAATAGCGAAATAGCGTCGTATACCTGATAGGTTCTTTCGGATAAAATATATTTTATTCCGGTTGGAATAATACACATAAAAAGAGGAGTCAGACCCTCCTGCCGAGGAGGAGACCTTGTGCAAAATATTTACGGATGGTTCATATAATAACCTGAATCCTGCCCGGTTGGCCCTTAGCACAAAATCTGTATCATCATAGTAAGCAAAATACTTCTCATCCATATAACCGATCTTGTCAAAAACATCCCTGGCAATGATCATAAAACAGGTGGGTGCATAGGAAATATATTTTTGCTTATTGTATTTTATTGCATCCGCCTTTTTATACCCCTGGTGTACACCGATGCCGCGCCACCTATCCATATATCCCCCTGCCATCCACAGAAGCCGTGTATCGTAGTAAAATATCTTGGGGGTGATCATCACTTCTCCCTTGCCGGTACACAGCGAAACCAATGTGCTGAAAACATGGGGTTGCTGCATTTCAATATCATTATTGAGCAGTATCACATGTGAGCAACCATCCAAAAATGCCTGTTTTATACCGGCATTATTTCCCGCCGCCACACCGATATTGCCGGGGCTTTTGATATGCTGGTATTCTGTAACGGGGTATTGCTGCGAAAGCGTTTTGATCAGCCGGTCAGTTTCTTCATTCCCTGAATTATCAACCAGATAAAGGATATATTCTTTGTAATCCTGGCGGGAAATACTTTTGAAAAACCCTTCTAAAACATCATTGCTGTTATATAAAACCGTTACCAATCCTATTCTGGCCATAACCCGGGTTTATTTCATTAATCCTTTTTCCTTCATTTCCCTGATCGACTCTTCATAACGGCTTTCCCCGATGGATTGCTGTCGCACCCAATCGGTGAAATGCTTAAGGCCCTGCTGAAAGGAAACGGCTGGTTTGAAACCCAATAAGTTTTCGATCTTACTGGTATCAGCGTAATTATGCCGGATATCACCGAGACGGTAATTCCCCGTAATGTGTATAGGCGCATCTATACCATAATTCCTCACCAATGATTGCGCCACTTCCATTACAGTGGTAGGCACACCGGTACCCACATTGAATACCTGCCCGTTGGCTTCCTCTTTTTCCATACCCAGTATCGTGGCAGTCACCACATCATCAATATACACAAAGTCCCTGCTTTCCATCCCGTCTTCAAAAATGTTGACAGGTTTATTATTCAGGACCAGGGTGGAAAAAATGGAAAGGATGCCGGTATAAGGATTGTTCAGTGACTGACCCGGCCCATATACATTTTGATAACGGTAAGCCACAGCCGCAATTCCCAGCGACTGGCAGACCACCATCACCATCTGTTCCTGGTTTTGCTTGGTGATGCCATACACGGAAGAAGGATGTATTTTAGATTCTTCATCGGTAGCCGTAAGCAGTAAAGGGCTTTGTATCCCGGGATAAGTAACCTCAAACCGTCCGCTATCCATATCTGCCGCCAGGCGATGCGGGGGGTACACAGCCCCTCCTTCTGCCAACAAATATTTTCCCTCCCCATAAATGGCCCTGGAAGAAGCCACCACTACTTTTTGGACCTTTGTTTTTTCATTGGCCAGAATATCCAGCAGGATCGCCGTTCCTCCAATATTCGTATTCACATAATGTTCCACCTTATACATGGATTGTCCGGTACCAGTCTCTGCCGCCAGGTGCACGATCACTTCATTGTCCGCTATCGCTTTTTTCCAGTCTTCCCGGGAAGTAACGGTACCCCGGATAAATTTTACCTGATCAATAACTGACGCATACAAAGGAGAGTTTGTGATGGGATCATCGCCGTGTATCTGCGGAGACAGGTTATCCATCACCGTTACCTTGTACCCTTTTTTTATAAGGGACAGGGCCAGGTTGGACCCGATAAAACCGGCGCCGCCGGAGATGAGTACTTTCTTCATACTTTAAATAAAATCTCCTTCTTCGTTTGTTTTCAGCCATTCCTTTTTTTCGAATGAATAGCGCTTGATGATCTTAGCCGGGGAACCCACCGCCACACAATAATCCGGGATATCTTTCATCACCACCGTATTGGCACCGATCACACTTTGCCTGCCCACTTTGGCGCCGATCACACAAACATTTTCACCCAGCCATGCCCCATCACCTATCACCACTTCCCCGGTTTGTTTTACTGGTTGATCGATAACCGGCATGCTCACATCTTCAAACTGGTGCAAATTGTCTGCGATATACACTTTATCTGCTATCAGCACTTTCTTCCCTATTTTAATGCTGGAAGTGGCGTAAAAATGACAGAAACGCCCAACATAGGTTTCATCACCAATGGACAGCCAACTCGAATCACTGCCTTTTAGCGGAATACTGGCCAGCCAGGTCCGGTCATTAATATAAACTTTTGCCCCGATCCTGATCCGTTTATACCCATCCACTTTGGGGTTCACCAGCCATGAACGTGATCCCATTTGTGCAAATGACAACTTATAGTAGGGATAGCTGAACAGGTAATAAGCCAGTTTTTTTAGCATAGGCTGAATGATGCCGGCAAAGTAACGAATTTCCGGCTATACTGCTGAGGCAGGATACATCGGTAAAATCTGCTACTTTTGAAACGCTTTGATCATAACTTATGAACGGATTGAATATTTTTCAGCGACTCTATATTGCCCTGTTTAAACAGGAGGCCAAAAGGAAGATCTATACCAAAGCCCTGGCGAATGTACCTGCGGTGGAACTATATCCCAAAACGGATGCCCATGCCGTTCATTTCCGGCATAGCGGGCTTATCGGCGACATTATCTATGCCATTCCGGCTATGCAGGTGCTGGCAGCAGGAAAAGAGATACATCTGCACCTGCTGATCAACCAGCCTTCTTTGTATAAAAAGAGCATGAAGCATTACAATCAAAATAAAATATTGACAGAAAAAAGTGTGGAATGGCTGGCGCCGCTGATCCTTTCACAACCCGGGTTCAAAGTTTGCGACACCTATACCCATCAGAAAATTGATTATGACCTGGATGATTTCCGGAAATATCCTTTTGATTTCAACACCGGCCATATTTGCCGCTGGTATTTTATGACCTATGGTATAACCGCCGACCTTACACAACCCTGGCTGCATGTTTCTCCCGATGAAAGTATGAGGAACGAGATCGTGATTTCAAGAAGTTTTCGTTACCGGGCCCCGGGTATTAGCTATGACTTTATTCAACAGTACCCGGATATCACTTTCCTGGGTTTACCGGAAGAATATGAAGACATGAAGAAAGTGATCCCCCATTTGAAATATAAAACAGTCAAGAATTTTCTCGAGTTTGCACAAGTGGTGGCCGGGTGCAAATTCTTTATTGGCAACCAGTCATTCCCTTATGCTGTGGCAGAGGCCCTGAAAGTGAAGAGGGCCGTGGAACTTTGTTTTGAATGTCCTAATGTGATCCCGGAAGGAGAAAATGGATATGAGTTCTGTTATCAGCCGCAGTTTGAAAAAGTGGTAAGACAATTAAATAATAAATAATTCAACAGGCATTCATGTTAAGCTGGATATTAAATAAAATAAGAAAGGGATTATACCTGGAAAAAATGGACAGGCAATTGCAGGTGCTTACCCAACTGGAAATAGAAAAATACCTGAACGAGAACCTTTATGATCATCCCAAATACCAGGATGGAAAATACCTGAACCAGTTTGAGTTCCAGGCCTTTTCACAATCCGGTGAGGATGGTATCATTGCTGAGATATTCAGGAGAATAGGGACCACTAACAAATATTTTGCAGAATTTGGTGTGGAAGATGGATCGGAAACCAACAGCACCTATTTGCTGCACCAGGGTTGGCAGGGTTTGTGGATCGATGGAAGTGAGAAAAATAAAGAAGCGATCGGGAAATCCTTTAAAGGCCTGATCGGCGAGGGAAAATTAAAAATGGTCCGGGAATTTATTACAGCAGAAAATATTGAAAACATTTTCAAATCAGCCGATGTGCCCGTGGAGTTTGATCTTCTTTCTATCGATATTGACCGGAATGATTATTATGTATGGTCCGCCATTACACATTACAAACCGAGGGTGATCATTATAGAGTACAACGCCATTTTCAGGCCCGGTACGGAGTTTGTTGTTCAATACGATCCATCAGCTGTATGGGATAAAACCAGCTATTTTAGCGCCAGTCTTGAATCCTATTGCAAATTGGCTGAAACAAAGGGATACAAACTGGTGGGTTGTGGCTTTGTGGGTGCCAACGCTTTTTTTGTACGGGAAGACCTGGCTGAAAAACATTTTACAGGTCCTTTTACAGCTGAGAACTTTTACCAACCACCGAGATATTATCTGCTCACCAAAAATGGTCACCCCAGGCGTGTCAGACTATAGTTTTAATTTTCTTTTATTTATCAATTACTTTTGCCGCGAAGTAATTATTGCAATGGGCTCAACCAGGAGAGAAATACATGGAGAATACAACAAATAACAGGGTCAAGGAAACTGCCTATTTTTCTAACAGGAATATCGGTGAAGATGCTTATTCCACATATAAGTTACCAAGGTACCTGGGGCCCTATTTTACCGACGCAGACAAAGACCTATCCGTTCTTGACATCGGTTGCGGACTGGGCCAAACCCTGAATTTTCTGAAAGAACGAGGCTATACGAATTTATATGGGGTCGATATTAACGAAGAAGCTATCCAGGCCTGTAAAGCAAAAGGGATAAGTGCTGAAAGAATGGATGATACCAGGGATTTTGCAAAAGTATCAAAGGTGAAGTATGACAGGATCATCATGAGCCATGTGCTGGAACATATTGATAAAGAATTGATCATTGATACGTTGATACATATAAAGAAATACCTGCTAAAGGAAGGTGGAATATTTTTGCTGATGGTGCCCAATGCACAGGCGCCCAACGGCACCTACTGGCGCTACGAGGATTTTACACACACCATACTCTTTACTTCAGGCTCCTGTTTATATGTATTAAAGGCTGCCGGTTTTACTTCCATTGAATTCATTGACCCGGATGGCACAAAACATATGAGCCCCGTGAAGAGAGTCATCATTAAAACACTACTGGCATATATTACATGGAAGGAAAGATTACGGAATAAAGTGCTGCAAACCTTCTACCATGAGCCCAGCCCTAAGATATTTTCTTATGAAATAAGAGTGGCCGCAAAGTAATGGCCGCTATTACCTGGATGGATAGCCGCAGTATTTTTCTTCATCGATTATAAATTGAGCTGCCACATCATCATCCTGGCTATGGAAGATACAGATGTCTATATGCCCCAATATATTGTTGGGGCCCACTACATAATTATGCAGGTTGGTGATCTCAGATCTGTTTCTCAATGATGTGACCAGCAATAACCGGCTTCGGTGATCAAAAAAGGCAATTTTATTATAACCATGATCCGTAAATGAAAATATGGTTGACAAACCATCTTCCTGTATTGCTTCCATATTATCCCTGTTGTATTCAAAGAATAATACAGGCTTGTCTTTTTTGATGGTATTATAGGAGCCCCGCAGAACGATGGTATCAAATCCTTCGATATCCAGTTTTAATACCTTGATAATATTACCAGAAAAGGTATCCTTCGACAGCACATCGTCCAGTGTGGTCAGTTCCAGTTTTTTTTGCCCGGTAGCAGATGGTATGATAGTGGTATTCCAACCTCCTTTTTCAAGGTCCACTTGTAACTCTTCTTTCTTATCGCCCAGGAAAGTGTTAACAATACTAACGTTATTAAATTGAACAACATTTTTCCTGAGAAAGCTAAAAGTTGTAGTATCCCCTTCTATCCCGATGATCGGTGCTTTGACCTGCGAATTAAAGATGGCTATCGTATCCCCCACATTGGCACCTATATCCACAATGGTCATGTTGGGGTATTTGGCATACATTGCTTTCGCCAATCTTCCCAATATGGAATTGAAATCAGGGAATGCTGCATAGGTATTTAATAAAGTATTGTTACCCGGCATGGTAATAGGATAACCTCCCACCAGTATCACCCTCTCCTTATTACTTTTAGAAGCATACCAATTATCTGTCTTCACAATCTCATATCCAAACCTGTTCAGTAATTTCCTTATTAACTTTTTCATTTCACAACTTTATTACTTCAATCAAAAAATGCAGTCATTCCTGGTTTACTTCTCCCGTATCACCTCCAGGAAGAGGTCTAAAGCTTTCCGTTTTCTTTCATCCAGCACATAACTCAGGTGCAGTGAATAATACTTTTTCAGGTCATACAGATCGAATGGATTTTCGGCAATGATCTCGTCTATATGCTGAAATCCCAGCGCATTGGCCTTGTTGAACCATTCCACCAGGTCATCTGGCATCTTTCGGGTACTCGTCCATGCCGCAAACACAAAGGGTAACCCTGTAATGGACCGCCATTCAGAACCAAGGTCATAAATATAAGTCGATATCTTTCTCTGCTCAAAGGCCCTGTCCCCTATCACCAGCCCTGCAGTGGTCCCTTTTATTTCCGAACGGTAACTTTCGTCCTTTGTTTCTATTAACTCAGGATCGATACCCCAGCTTTCTTTCATCAGGTATTTCAAAAGAGCGACTGAGCTTCTGCTCTGGTAATCAAGGTACACTTTGCTGATTTCGTGCATGGGCACCTCACTAAACAATGCCACAGATGCGATCTCACCTTCTGTTCCGATGCAATAATCCCCGATAATATGATATTCAGGTAATTCGGGAATGGCTGCCACAGGTATCAGCCCAATATCAATTTCGCCATCATGGAGCATCTTTGCCAGCCTGGAAGGGTAATTACCGATTATTTCTATCCTTTCTTCCAGCCAGGGTTGCGAAAGCCCATAAAGTAATGGTTTTGTATTAAGGTAGTTTACGATCCCTACACGAATCTTCTTCAATTGGGCTATTTTTGCGGGCAAAGGTAAAGGAAGACCGCTCATTTAAAAAACTATCATGGAGTTAACCCCGCTCACATCTATTTCGCCTATTGATGGCCGGTATCGCAAACAAGTTCAGCATTTGGATGAATATTTTTCTGAATATGCACTGATCCGCTACAGGGTGCAGGTAGAGATCGGATATTTTCTCTTTCTTGAACAAAAAAAATTCTTTAAGCTATCCAATAAAACAAGAAAATATCTCCAGAAACTGTCTGAGGATTTCGGGCCAGAGGATGCACAGGAGGTCAAACAAATTGAGTACACCACCAACCATGATGTGAAAGCCGTGGAATATTTCCTGAAGAATGAACTCGAGAAAAACGGTGGTAAAGATCAGAAAGAGTGGATCCACTTCGGCCTTACTTCACAAGACATCAATAATACGGCCGTTCCGCTTTCCTGGAAGCATGCTATAGAATATGAATACCTGCCTGCCCTTCTTAATCTCAATGCACAATTAAAATTATTAGCAGGAGAATGGATGGATATTCCCATGCTGGCGCATACACATGGTCAGCCCGCCAGCCCTACGAAACTGGGTAAAGAAATATTGGTTTTCGTGGAGCGGGTGGAGAATCAAATTGAACAATTCATTGGCATACCCTTTAGCGGAAAATTTGGTGGCGCCACCGGGAATTTCAATGCACATCATATTGCATTCCCTAAAACAGACTGGACAAAATTTGGGAATGAGTTCCTGAAATCCTTGGGCCTGAGCCGGCAGCAACACACCACGCAGATAGAACATTATGATAACCTCGCTGCTCATTTCGATTGCATGAAGAGGATCAACAATATTCTTGTAGATCTGTGCCGCGATACCTGGACCTATGTATCTATGGAATATTTTAAACAAAGAACAAAAAAAGGCGAAGTGGGCTCTTCTGCCATGCCACACAAAGTAAACCCGATTGATTTTGAGAATGCAGAAGGTAACCTGGGAGTGGCTAATTCTTTCTTTGAACACCTTTCTTCCAAATTGCCAGTATCAAGGCTGCAAAGGGACCTTACAGATTCAACAGTTCTTCGCAATATAGGTGTACCATTTGCGCATACCATGATCGCTTTCCGGTCCATTGAAAAAGGGCTGGGAAAACTGATTGTTAATAACGAAAAAATTTACGAAGACCTTGATAATAACTGGGCCGTGGTGGCAGAAGCCATTCAGACAGTTTTACGAAGAGAAAATTATCCCAACCCCTATGAAGCATTGAAGGATCTCACAAGAGGAAATCAGACAGTTGATAAAACGCTTATCCACAGTTTTATAGACAAGCTGAAAATATCCAATGAAGTAAAAAAGGAGTTAAAAAAGATCACTCCTCATAACTACACAGGTATGGCAATTTTGACGTAATTTTAAAATTAGTTAAGCCACACCCCATGATTCGAGCCTTATTCTTATTACTTCTAATTATTAATTATTCAGTAGCTGCCCAGGATAATTTACCGAATCCCAATCAAAGGTTAGCAGCACCCTGCGCACAGAAAAACGACTTCTCTATAAGCAGAACCCCCTGTATCCCCACCGAAGTTTTATTTTCCACTAATGCCACTGGCTATTCCAATATCCGATGGGATTTTGGAGATGGCAACAATGCCGCAGGAGTTGCAAATACCAGCAACACCTATTTAGCATCTGGGAATTACCAGGTAACCCTGATTACCGATTATCCAACCTGTTCTGATACCGTTATTAAAACGGTACTCGTGGATCTGCAGCAGGATAACCAGCTGATCAGAACAAATGATACAACTATCTGTAGCGGCACTACCAAACAACTACTCTCTAATGCGGTCTCCGGTTTTTGCTGGAGCCCCACTACTTTTTTGAATGATCCGAATTCTCCAAATCCAACTTCTTCAGCTACTCAGTCTATTACTTACTATTTAAATAGCCTGGTTACCGGGACTAACCTCATTACGAATGGCAATTTTAGCGCCGGCAATACAGGTTTTACATCCCAGTATCTGTACATTACTCCTAATACAGCGGCAGGAGAATATTATGTTGGCACCAACCCGCAAGCCTGGTATCCGGCGCATTTCCCCTGCACCGATCATACCGGCGGCAATGGCAATATGATGATGGTAAATGGATCATCCACACCCGATGCAGAGGTTTGGAAAACAACAGTAACAGTTACACCCAACACCAATTATTCTTTTTCAACATGGATCTGCTCCATCTCTAACCCCAATCCAGCACAACTGGCTTTTTCGATAAACGGAAACAGTATCGGCAACCTGATCAATGCAACCGTTCCCCCCTGCAACTGGATTCAATTCTCCACGATCTGGAATGCGGGAAATAGTACTACCGCCACTATTTCCATCATTAATAAAAACATTATTGCCTTCGGTAATGATTTTTCCCTTGATGATATCTCATTTTCGTCTGTCACAATGAGACGCGACAGTGTAAGGGTCACAGTAGATGCTCCCGTTGTTACCACCAACAACAACTCAACTATTTGTGAAGGAGCTACCGTGCAGTTAAATGCGACCGGGGCTTCCACCTATTCCTGGACACCCGCCACAGGTCTTTCTAATCCTAATATAGCAAATCCAATTGCCACCCCCGCGATCACAACCCAATATATCGTAACAGGAACTACCGCCAACAGTTGTGTGGCAAAAGATACAGTCGTCATCACTGTAAATGCACGACCCACCGTTACCACTTCAGCCGATACCACCATCTGTGAGAACAGTTCTGCACAGTTATTCGCCACAGGCGGCATTACCTATAGCTGGACTCCCAATATCACCCTGAACAATGGCAATATCCCAAATCCTATTGCCACACCCACAGATTCCACCATGTATTATGTGTTGGTGACCAATGCAAATAACTGCAGCCGGCTTGATTCAGTAAAAGTAGATGTTCGGAAGCTCAATAGTTTCACGATCAGTCCACCGGACGAAGTTTGCCTGAACCAATCTATTCAATTAAACGCGGCAGGAGGAGATCTCTACACCTGGACACCGGCCAGCTCACTAAACAATGCTTCAGTTTCCAATCCGGTGGCCACACCCCTGACCAGTACGACCTATACCGTTCAAATCACGGATACATTATGTTCGTTCAGCAGCAGCCTGTCCACCACCATTGATGTTTTACCACTTCCCGTGGTAGATGCGGATAAATCGAATGATATTGATTGCAGTAATAACCAAAGCCAGCTTTCGGCCACCGGTGCCGTACAGTTTTCCTGGGCCCCGGCCGCCACGCTCAATAATCCATCTGTTGCTAATCCAATAGCATCGCCCCTGGTCAATACGCAATACACGGTGACGGGCACCGATTTATCAGGATGCAGCAATACCGATACGATCACTGTTAAAGTTATCATTGCCAACCAGGGCCAATACCTGATGCCTTCAGCATTTACACCCAATGGGGATGGGTTGAATGACTGTTATCGCATACGTTATTGGGGCATTGTGGAAAGCGTGGAATTCAGTATCTATAACCGCTGGGGCCAGCGGATATTCTACAGCAAAGATCCCAACGCCTGCTGGGATGGAACGTTTGAAGGTAAAAAACAGGGAACAGGTGTTTTCGTTTATATGATCAAGGCCAAAACAACCTGCCAGCCCGAAGTTTTCCGTAAAGGGGTCTTTACACTTATCAGGTAATGGTCACCGTTAGCGAATAGGCTTGCGGGCAATAAAGATCAGCAACTCCTTACCCTCTTCCAGTTTGGTGCTAAAACGTTTGAAACCTGCTTTCAGCAAAACTTTTTGAGAAGCTGTATTAGGCGCCTCTGTCACCCCATATATTTCTCTGCCAGGTTCGTACATAAAAAAATAATCCAGGCCGGCTCTTGTCAGTTCTGTAGCATATCCTTTACCCCAATTTTCCGGAAGCAAAGAATAGCCCAGTTGCACTAGTTCTTTATCCCACGGAACAGGTATGATAGCAAATGAGCCCGTAAATATGCCTGTTTCCTTTTCTATCACTGCCCAGCGGCCACGACGGGGGTTCTCTTTGTAAAATACAATATTCTCCAGCAGGAAATTATCACTATCCTCTTTGGTACTTACCGGACGTATATATTGCATCACCGACTCGTTACCATTCAGCGAAAAAAAATGGTCCTTATCTTCTTCTGTGTATGGCCTCACGATCAGCCTGTCGGTTTCGAATAGGTGCATACCTGATTGCTTACTTATGTATCTCCGAAGTAAAATGAAATTCAATGTCCGGGTTATTCGTTCTTTCCGTATTCAGGAACCATTCACTTTGTGCCAGGTACACAGGGTGACCATCTTTATCCTCACCGGAATTAGCTTGTTTGAAACGCAGAAAATCCTGTAATTTCTTTTCATCCTTACTGGTGAGCCAGCAGGCCTTGTAGAATGGCAATGGATTAAACACTACAGAAGCGCCATACTCATGCAGCAAACGGTATTGGATCACTTCAAACTGCAGTTCTCCCACACAACCAATGATCTTTTTATTACCGCCAAACTGGGTGAATAACTGTGCCACCCCTTCATCGGTCAGTTGCAGCAACCCCTTTTCCAGTTGCTTGGTCTTCATGGGGTCTTTATTCACCACTTCCTTGAAAATCTCGGGCGAGAATGACGGGATACCGGTGAAATAAAAATCTTCCCCCTCGGTCAGTGTATCCCCGATCTTAAAATTCCCTGTATCAAACAAACCCACCACATCACCAGCATAAGCATCTTCAATAATGCTTTTATCCCGTGCCATAAAGGAATAGGGATTGCTGAAACGAACATCTTTATTCAGGCGAACGTGATGGAAATATTTATTACGCTCAAATTTTCCGGAACAAACCCGGAAAAAAGCAATGCGGTCACGATGCTTGGGATCGAGGTTGGCATGTATCTTAAAGACGAAACCACTCAGTTTATCTTCCTCCACATTTACTTCCCTTGTGGTGGTTTCCCGGCTGCGGGGCGTGGGGGCAATACGAATAAATGTATCCAGCATTTCCTTTACCCCAAAATTATTGATAGCACTACCAAAGAAAACCGGCGCCACTTTACCAGCCATGTAATCCTCCACTTTCAGTTTACCATGCACACCATCCACCAGTTCCACGTCCTCTCTCAGCTGAGTGGCATCTTTCTCCCCCAATTTTTCATCCAGCACTTTATCATGAATATCAGCAATCGCCATACTGTCTTCGTCGGCTTTGGTATTGGCTGTAAACAACAATAAACTTTTTTGGTCCAGGTTATATACCCCTTTAAATTCCTTACCACTGTTGATGGGCCAGGTCATCGGGTGCAGGGCAATGCTCAATTCTTTCTCAATTTCTTCCAGCAGGTCAAAACGGTTCTTTCCGTCCCTGTCCATTTTATTGATGAAAACGATCACCGGGGTATCCCGCATCCGGCACACTTCCATCAGTCTTCTTGTCTGTTCCTCCACCCCGTTCACACTATCCACCACAAGAATTACGCTATCCACTGCCGTGAGTGTGCGGTAAGTATCTTCTGCAAAGTCTTTGTGACCGGGCGTATCCAGCAGGTTGATCAATTTATTATTGTATTCAAAACTCATCACGGAAGTAGCCACCGAGATACCTCTTTGTCTTTCTATTTCCATGAAATCGCTGGTCGCGTGCTTTTTGATCTTGTTGCTCTTTACGGCACCGGCCACCTGGATGGCCCCGCCAAACAGCAGGAATTTCTCCGTCAGCGTGGTTTTTCCCGCATCGGGGTGACTGATGATCGCAAATGTTTTGCGGCGCTCTATTTCGTTGTGATATTTCATTGTTAGTTCCACGGTCCGGGGACGACCGTCCACGGGCACTGCTTAAAGGCCGCAAAGGTAAGACTTGCCCAGCATTTTGTTGGCATTGAAAAGCTCCTCTTTATAGATGTTGGATATCAAACCAATCAAAGCTTTGTATATTTATTCTTCACAATTTCATCCTGAATTTTCATGAACGACCTGGAATTCTATTTCAGAAACAACAACGGCCGCCTGATCCACAAATGGCATCATTATTTTGACATTTATGACCGGCATTTCTCCCGGTTTCGCGGCCATTCGCCGGTGGTGGCGGAGATCGGCGTGGCCCATGGCGGCAGCCTGCAAATGTGGAAACATTATTTTGGCCCCGGTTCAAAAATAATTGGCATCGACAATGATCCCCGCTGCAAAGCATTGGAAGAAGAAGGTATCCGCATTTTGATCGGTTCGCAAACGGATAAGGATTTCCTGAAACAAGTGATACAAACCATCCCTCCTTTCGATATCCTGATCGACGATGGCGGACATACGATGAAGCAGCAGATCACATCATTTGAAGAATTGTTTGGCCATATTCAAACGAATGGAGTTTATCTCTGTGAAGACCTGCATACCTCCTACTGGAAAGAATATGGGGGCGGCTACAAAAAGAAAAAAACGTTTATTGAGTACACCAAAACCTGGATCGATTCGCTGAACGCCTTTCATTCACGGAGCAAAAAATTAAAAGTAAATGACTTTACACTGAACGCCCGGTCGGTGCATTATTACGACAGCATTGTGGTGGTGGAAAAAGTTAAAGTAACAGAGCCTGTCGCTTCAAAAACCGGTCATGAAAGTTTTTAGGGATTTCACTCAAAGCCGCAAAGACCGGTTCAAAAGCCGCAATAACTATTTATTCATCGGATTTTCTCCTGGCGTCTTTGTGTGAAATAAAGCAAGGATTTTAAAAGTTTGTACCCTCTTCATTTTCATTCGTAATTTTAATTCTTAAAGCATATCCATGGGCAAACTGCATGATTCTATCAAACCCGCACACAAAGAATTCATAGAGAAGCAGCATATCTTTTTCGTCAGTACCGCACCGCTGAGCGCTGATGGCCGGGTGAATCTCTCTCCCAAAGGTCTCGACTGCTTCAGGGTGTTGTCTGAAAACAAAGTGGCCTACATGGACCTGGTCAGCAGCGGCAATGAAACTTCTGCCCACACCCTCGAGAATGGCCGTATCACCATCATGTTCTGTTCTTTTGAAGGCGCCCCGAATATCCTTCGCTTATATGGAAAGGGGGAAACAGTTCTGCCGGGTTCACCCGGATGGGAGGAATATTCTGCTCATTTTAAAATATACCCGAGCACCCGGCAGATCATCGTGGCCCATATTGACCTGGTTCAAACATCCTGTGGCTTTGGCGTACCCCTTTACACCTATGAAGGGGAAAGGGATATTCATTTTGAATGGGCTGAAAAGAAAGGAAAAGACGGACTGCAGGAGTATATTCAGCAAAACAACCTGAAAAGCCTGGATGGCCTGCCCACCAACCTGGGTTTGCAGTAAAAAACAAAGTGGAAGAACGGCAAACCCCGTTCGCCTATTAGAGTTAAATTTGTATATGATCCGGCGTTCACTGGAAATAATTGGAAGCAGTTTTAAAATGGCTGTGCTGGAACTGTGGAAGAATAAACTCCGCACCACACTTTCCCTTTTTGGCATCATGATCGGGATCTTTTGTTTGATTGGCGTGCTGGTGGTGGTCAACAGCCTGGAGCATAATATCCAGAACGAGATAAAATCATTAGGCACCAATACCATCTATATCGATAAATGGGATTATAGTGCTGGCGGCGGGCCCGACTATCCCTGGTGGAAATATGTGAACCGCCCCTCTCCCAAATACGAAGAAGTGAAACATATCAAGGAAAGGACAGCTACTGCCAAATTCGCCTCCTTTGCCATCAATACGCAGGATAACCTGGACTATGCAGGCAACACGCTTTCCAATGTAAAAATGTATGGAGTTAGTGAAGACTTCGATGATATTCAACCCGTGGAAGTAAAATATGGCCGTTATTTTACCGATGCAGAATTTGACCGTGGCGTGAACATGGTGGTGATCGGTAACGATGTGGCAGAAAAACTCTTCGGCGTTGCCGAAGTGGCCGCCGGTAAAGAAGTGGCAGCCCGTGGTAAAACGATGCTGGTGGTGGGTGTTATCAAAAAACAGGGAAAGCAAATGATCGGCGGATGGGATTTTGATCAAAGTATTATTTTCACTTACCGGTATGCCAGGACCATCATCAATGAGAAAAGGGCCGACCCTGTGATCATGGTGCAGGGGCTTGACAATATAAGCAGCAAATCCTTAAAAGACGATCTCACCGGCACTATGCGGGCTATTCATAAATTGAGCCCTACAAAAGAAGAAGACTTTGCACTCAATGACGTAAATGATTTCAGTGATGCCATCAGCTCTGCATTTGTGGGACTAAATATCGGCGGATGGGCTATTGCCGCCCTTTCACTGATCGTGGGCATGTTTGGCGTGGCCAATATCATGTTCGTTTCGGTACGGGAACGCACCAGCCAGATCGGGCTGAAAAAAGCGATTGGCGCCAAAAACCGTGTGATATTAGCTGAGTTCCTTCTCGAATCCGCTTTCCTCTGCATCATCGGCGGACTGATCGGGCTCACACTGGTTTTTTTATTGGCCCAATTACTCACCCAGGTGTTGGATTTCCCGGTATTCGTTTCCACCAATTATATGATCCTTGCGATTATCATCTGTATTATCACCGGTATCCTGGCCGGCTTTATTCCCGCATTGCAGGCGGCACGTATGGACCCGGTGGTGGCCATAAGAAGCAAATAATAGCTCCCTCTTATCCATTATTTTTGCAGGATGATCAGAAAGGAAAAACCTGTTCAGCAAGAGATGAATGCCTTCCCTTTTTGGGGAGTGAAGAACCTGACCATACTGGGTATTGAATCCAGTTGCGATGAAACATCCGCAGCCGTTTGCGTGGACGGTAAGATCCTTTCCAACTACATTGCCAACCAGGAAGTGCATAAGCAATATGGAGGCGTGGTTCCGGAACTGGCCAGCCGGGCACATATGCAGAATATTGTGCCGGTGGTGGATGCTGCCATAAAAAAAGCAGGCATCTCCCTGTCTTCCATCAACGCTATTGCCTTTACACAATCTCCCGGTCTTATTGGTTCCCTGCTGGTAGGCGGCCAGTTTGCCAAATCCATGGCCCTGGCATTGAACAAACCCCTGATCGCCGTACATCATATGCAGGCACATGTACTGGCCAACCTGATCGATGATCCCAGGCCTGGTTTTCCTTTTTTATGTCTTACCGTAAGCGGAGGCCATACCCAGATCGTATTATGTGAATCGCCCACTCAAATGAAAGTGATCGGGGAAACGATCGATGACGCGGCAGGAGAAGCTTTTGATAAAACAGCCAAATTACTCGGCCTTCCCTATCCCGGCGGACCACTGATCGATAAATATGCAAAAGCGGGTGATCCCAACCGTTATAAATTTCCTGAACCGCAAATTGCCGGTTTGGATTTTAGTTTCAGCGGGCTGAAGACATCTGTACTTTATTTTCTGCAAAATGCCGGCAAGAGCAATTTGTACAAAGCTGAATTTTCTGCCACTGAGGAGGAAAAAGCCCGGTTCATACAGGAAAATCTTTCCGATATCTGTGCCTCCGTACAGCACCGCATTGTAACCATCCTTCTCAATAAAATAAAGAAAGCCTCCATCGAAACGGGCATCACAGATATTTGCCTGGCTGGTGGTGTATCGGCCAACAGCGGTCTCCGGCAGGCTTTTGAAGAAATGGGGAGAAAATACAACTGGAACACATTTATCCCGGCTTTTCAATACTGTATTGATAATGCAGCCATGATCGCCATGACGGGGTATTACAAATACATGGCGGGGCAACTGGCAGAACTCTCTGTTCCCTCTTCCGCAAGGGCCAACTGGTAAAAAAAATCACCATGGCCAACACTTATTTTAAATTCAAACAATTTGTGGTGCACCAGGACCGGTGTGCGATGAAAGTAACCACCGATTCCTGCCTTTTTGGGGCATGGGTAGCCGAAGCGCTGTGTCAGCAAACTTCGTCTGTTAATATCCTTGATATTGGAGCAGGAACAGGTGTGTTAAGTCTCATGATCGCACAAAAAAACAATGCAAATATCAACTCAATTGAAATTGATAAAGAATCGTTTATACAAGCCAGTGAGAATATTACATTATCGCCGTGGGCGCACCGGTTCCAGCTCTTTCATGGGGATATCAGGGAACAATCATTTCCCATTAAATATAACATGATCGTCTGCAATCCTCCTTTTTATGAACATGAATTGAAAAGCGAAAAGGCCCATAAGAATATCGCCCACCACAGCGAACAATTAACACTCCGGGACCTGCTGATGGCTATTAAAAGACACCTGTCTCCCGGTGGGTCATTTTACCTGCTCTTACCATTTAAACGAAATGATGAGGTCCGTAAATTGTTGCTGGAAAATGATATGCCGGTTACACAAATCGTCCTGGTAAGACAATCTGTAAAGCATGATTATTTCAGGATCATGCTGTCAGGAGTGCTAAGTCCGGGAGGTAATCACGAAATAGTTATTGATGAAATGGCTATCTGGAATGAAAATCAAGAATACACATCCCGCTTTTCTTCGTTACTGAAAGACTATTATCTATTGCTCTGAGTCCTTCATTTTCTCTATTCATGCAAAACGATCATCAATAAATATTTTGTTGATGGTTACAGAACTACTGTGGCTGTTGACAATTAATTGTAAGAAGGGAAATAAAAAACACCATCCCTGTTTCAAAACATCTAAAGTTATAGCCATGCAAAACAAATTTTCATTTCGCCTTGCAGCGATCTTATTCGCTGCAATCATGCTCACCAGTTGTTCAAAAAAAGACCAGGCCGACACTATCGCTGCACCCGGTAACGGGCAGGCGTCAAAAATGGCCCCGGGAGTTGATAAAACGGGTACCATTACCGGCTGGATAAATCCTGTTATTGAAAAAACAACTATCACTGTTTATAACCAGGCAAATACTTTTGGGCCCTTTTACCCGGGGTGGAGTGATGGTAAATTCAGGATAGCAGATATACCGGCCGGTTTTTATAAGATGAGCATACGCTATCCTTCTATAAGTTTCGACCCGGGTGGTCAGACTGATTATTCTACCATCGTTCATGAAGTGGCGGTAGAAGCAGGAATTATTACAGACATGGGTGAGATCAGGTTGCAATAGCTCTTACATAGTACAGGCAGCGCCATTGATAAAAAAGCGCACTGCCTGTACTATTCTGATCTGAAACGTATCAGGCCACATAATCTTCCAGGTAGCTGAAGTACTTTGTGAGATGACCATTTTCCGCGATCGTAGCCCTTTCAATAATGGATGAGCCGCCTTTGATCAGGTCATCCAGCACATATTTGATCAATTGTTCCCCAAAATATCGTGAGGCGTCCCTGGGCAATTCATTGGGCAAATTGCCCACGGCCATGATATCGATAGAATCTTTTAAATAGGGTGCTGTTTTCTCAAGCGTTGTTCTGTCCACCCCATACACCGGATCTTCTATAGTCTGGTCACCCAGGTTCACCGGCACAGATCCGTTCACATCATCCGTGATATCAGCAATAGTCTGGATAATGAAATCCTCAGATTGTATATCCTTCTTCTCAAATAGCCTGGGCACATTCTTATCCCAGTATACTCCGTTCATCAATATATCCGTTTGAGCAGCATACGGGAGGAATTTACATTCATAGTTTTCCGGGTGTTCGTGAAAATCAATCCGGCTATAGCTGCCCGATTCCTTATGTCGATAAAGGTCACCCGCTTTAAGTTGTGTGTACACCGGGTATGAAAAACGCCTGGATAGGTAATCGTCCGGCTCTACTTCATGGATACCCATCAGGTTCATGATCTCCAAAATGCCATGCGCCACCCTGCCGGAGCCCGTAACAGCGATCTTCACATTGGGTAATCTAAGACCAAAATATATATGAATTAATTCTCTGAAACTACGCTGTTTATAGACTCTGTCTAATATAAATAACCCGGTGCGCTGTCCATAGGCCATCATTCCGTTATGTGCACCTACTACCCCAGCAAAAAAACCAAATCCAATAATACGCTGGCCATCCTCATGCTCCAGGCACTCATAATCCACGAGCCTGATATTTTTGTCCAGGATCGTTCGCAGCAAATGCTGATTATGAGGCTGTTTCTTTTTGGTATGCGAGAAAAAAAGATAGGTTTTGCCCGCTATCAATTGCTCTGCGGGAACCTCTTTTATACCCAGAAGGATATCACAGGCGGAAAGGTCTTCACTGAGCACCGCCCCGGCAGAAACATACTCTTTATCAGAAAAACAACGCCCCGGGGAGGGTTGTACCATGATCTTCAGGTCAGGCGCCATCTTTTGTATCCACTTGCATTGGGCCGGGGTAAGTGCCACCCTGTTATCGGAGGGTATTTTGCCTTCTCTTATCAAACCAATTCTTGTCATACAGCTATTTATATCGTCAGGCCGCAAAGTTGCCGTTTAAAACAATTCCGGACAAACATGATTTAGGTCACCCCCCTGCCAGTCAAATTGGTCTATTTTTACATAACATTAAATATAATGTGTATACCCCGGTTACATTTTTACGTTCAGGGGTTACCCACAAAAAATGATAAGGTTGAAAACCAAACAAAACACCGGCTTGCTGACGGGCCTGCTTATCATCGCGATGGCACTGGCTTTCTTGTCATGCAATAAATCCACAGGAGCTTCAGACCATTATACTCTTAGCTATGGCGATTCGATCATCTACCTGAGGCCTTCCACTGGTGATTATATCGTTTATCCCACTTCGCAACGGGCGGGCACCTATACAGGCTACCCGGACGGCATTGACATCGATGAGACCACCGGCGCCATCAATGTTTCAAAAAGTGAAACCGGGCTCCGGTACAGGATCACACATATTGGGGCAGATGGTTTGGAAACCACCACCAAAGTAGTACTGTCCGGCATCACTTTCACCGATCATTTCTATCATCTATCAACTGGCGATTCAGTTGCCCTGCCGGTATACAATGCCAGCCCGGCACGTGTACTGCCTGTAGCAGGGTCCAGTTTTGACGAAGGCAATGTGGCTAATACCGGCGGATGCGACGTAAAGACCATAAACGGACAGATCAACCTGGCCCAAACGGTTCGTAATGGCGTTTTTGGCGCTGTTCCTAAAAACGACGAGCGACGTGACTTCGATATCGACTACCGGCTGAATGATCCCAGCGGCAGATCAAAGAATACTTTAAGGGTTCGCCTCTATTACTATAACACCCAGGCCGATGTACCGGCCGATCTGCTGCAAATCCTGGAAGACAGGGAAACAATGGGTGTGTTTATCCGTAACGGTAACGCACAAACGACATCAGCAGCCGGAAGGGTGAATAAAGAGGCCAAACCCAGGCCTCCCTGTGTTATTATCATTGCTATTTAATACTTTTCAGTCCCTAAATTTGATAAGTCCAAAAGCTTATCATGTTCAGGATATTATTTTCTTTACTGCTGGCCGGTGTACTGGTCTTCTGTTTTTCACAAAACCTTCCCCGGGATCATAGTTCTTTGCTCAGAAGTTACCATGCAGCAGAAAGATTATTCCAATCAGCCGAGAAACTTTCCGACCAGGCAGAAGATAACGACAAATTACTGGCGCGGGCCGATGAGGTATATACCGAATCGTTGCAGGCCTTTACAGCTGTAGCATCCATGGCCGGAAAATCCGGTTATGACTCCCTTGCCTATTTCGCTTATTTACGCAAAGGACTGATCGAATCTTACCTGAATCAACCCGGCCCGTCCAAAAACGACTACCTCGCTGCCATCTCCCTGAAACAACAATTACCCTCTATTCCCGATTCAACATTATTTATTGGGTGTATTTACACCGGGGCCATTTATTACGACCAGGTACAATATGACTCTGCTATTTTTTATTATAAAAAAGCCGAAGCCATAAAAGACCAATACAATAAGCCTTTGCAGGAGTCACAGCGGCTCTATAACCGGCTGGGGGTGATATACTATGAAACCGGTAATTACCGGCAGGCCAGGAATTATTTTGATAAAGCTATAGCCGTTTTAAAACAGTCCGGTGAAAAGGATAAATCACTTTTGGGTAACTACCTGGTGAACATCGGCTCTTTATTGATTAAACTGGAGGAATTTGAGGAAGCAAAAACTGTTTTTACCAGCGCTTTACCCTATGAGTTCTTTACGAATGAAGTGTACCATAACCTCGCCATCGTGTCCCTGCACGAACACCAGTACAGCAGGGCACTGGAACAGCTTCAGAAGGTCAACTACGGCGACAACAAGAAAAATATAGAGCTCTTTTATATCTATGGAATGACCTATGCCGGTCTTAATGAGATGGACTCCTCAGGATTGTATTTGCACAGGGCTTTGGCCGAAAACCTGAAATGGAACGGTCATCGTAAAAATGTAAGCCATGGTATGATACTTAAATTCCAGGGAGATGTGGCGGCGAAGGAACAGAACTGGTTACTGGCTGCTTCTTTTTACCAGCAAGCCATTGCACAGTATTATGCCGGTTTTGCCGATACTTCTGTTCGTCAAAACCCTGATCGGTTCACCGGTGTATTTTCTTATATCAATTTGTTCAATACCCTCGTAGCCAAAGCTGACGTGTTTGAAAGACAATACAGGGATAATAAAGACCTGTCATCGCTTGAATCCGCACTGGAGGCCTATAAAGCTGCATTCAGATTAACCGAGTATGTGGAAGAAACCTATGATTCCGACGAAGCCCGCGAGTTCCTGGGAAAAATAAAGTACACGGTCCACAGCAAACCTATTGACTTAAGCCTTGTACTCTATGGGTTAACCCGAAAAAAAAACCACCTCGAAGACGCATGGCAGTTTGATCAGCGGAATAAAGCTTCCGTGCTCTCTTATAATGTAAAAGAAAATGAATGGAAAAGTCAGTTGGGTGATAAGAATGATCTGCTCAGGGAGGAAGCTGCCACCAAATCACTGATCACCCGTCTATCCTTAAAAGCATCCAGGCTTACCGATAGCGCCATGCTGGCTGAGACCAATGCCGCTATCCGTGATAATGAAATGGAGCTGGGCAAAATAAGGGACCAAATAAATGAAGACCCTTTATTAAGGGATAAAAAAATATCCACCAGTGTCCCTTCTGTATTTGACATTCAAAAAAAACTGGATAACACCACAGCCCTCGTTTCCTATCATCTCTCGGAAAACGAGTTGCTGAGCTTCTTCATGACCGGCAACCAGTTTGATTATCATATCACCTCTATCAACAAGGAGTTTTTTGATAATATTGAATCATTCAAAAGCTCCTTACATAATGTATCATCGGACCACCGGTATAACGGAACAGCGTTTGCCAAATATCTTTTCCAGCAATTGATCGGCCCTTTTCAGCAAAAATTGCAGCAGGTGAAGCGCCTGGTCGTTATTCCAGACGATGAGCTCAACTATCTTCCTTTTGAAGCGCTACAGGATGAAAACAACAATTTCCTGGTACAACGGGTCGCATTATCCTATCAATATACTGCCTCGTTGCTGGCAAAAAACCACAAACCAGTGGCTTTTCAAAAAACACTTGCCTTTGCCCCTTACAGTTCTGCAGACCTAACCGATAAAGCCGGACAATCTATTAAAATGCTCCCTGCTTCGGGAGAAGAAATTAAGGGGCTGGAAGGAAGGGTATTACTGGATACTGCAGCTACAAAAACTGAATTCCTCCGGTCGGCCAATCATTATGGCATCATCCACCTGGCCACACATGCAGCGGTGAACAATGATAACCCTTCCCTGTCATATATCTCATTTTATCCTGACAAGGAAGATCACAAGCTATACGCCAGCGAGATCTATAATATGCGGCTTGACACAGCAGGGCTTGTTATTCTCAGCGCTTGTGAAACCGGCACAGGACAGCTGGTAAGAGGAGAAGGTCTGATGAGCCTTTCCAGGGCATTTGCCTATGCAGGCTGTCCCGACATTATTACTTCTTTATGGAAAGCTGAAGATAAGACCACCGCGTATCTCACCATCCGTCTCCACTATTACCTGGATAAAAAATATAGTCCGGATATGGCATTACAATATGCCAAACTGGACCTGTTGAAAAACAACGACATTGAAGCCCGCTATAAATCACCGGCCTTCTGGGCACATATCATCTTTATCGGGAGTTATGATGCACAGAGCAAAAAGAATAACTGGTATTGGGTAGCTATTGGGATTGTAGGCGTACTGATTGGCTATTACATTATTTCGAAGAGAACGGCCTGACAATGGCCAGGCCGAAACTCAGTCTGCTTTTCACAGGTATGTAATCTTTTCAACCATTACATCCTCCTCAATGAAGAGTGATGACCGGCAAATGGGTGTCCTCATTTGTCTGTACCACCACATTTTGGATAGTAGTATCGCTAAAATTATTCTGACCATCAAAAAACACCCGGTAGGTGCCGGGGGTTAACCCCACAATCTTGAACTTACCATCATCATCCGGAATAGCCATAGCTGTATCACTTCCCATAATAGCCATTACTATCGGATCGGCTGCCAACGGCAACACCCTTCCCTCTATCCTGCCTGAATGACGATGTGTAAATATTTTGATATGCGATTTCAGGCGGTAGCCATTGTTATTGCCCGAACCGCTGTTATCCACCTGGATCGAACGACCGGCATCAAAATCGATCCAGAACAATATTTGTCCGCCGGGAGTGATCTCAAAATTATTGTTATCGACATTAGCCACCACTTCTCTGTCATTATCCTTTACTGTCAATGGAAAGCTTTGACCGTCTTTCATTACACTATTTTGAGTGCCCAGGGACAGCCTGACCTTACGGATCCGGGTACTGGGCAATGTACCGGTGGCAAAGAGGGTATCCAACCCATTCCGGAACCGGAGAATATTATACACGCCGGGGTGAATATTCAAATTTACCCAACCTCCGCCGGGCAGTGTATCATCCTCCAGCTTAACTTCCAGCGCACGCAGGTCGATAAAGACACTGTCAAACACAGGCGTGGTATGATCGGTGAGGTAGATGGTAACAGGATAAGGGCCATTGGCGGTATTATCTGCCAGGTCTTTCTGGCAGGAATACAAAATAATGGCTGCGCTCACCAGCCCCATCGCTGCAATACGGAAAATGTTTTTCATAAAACTTTTTTTGATTCATTGCTTAGTCAGCAAAGGCTAAGAGATTGTAACCCATTTCAAAAAAAATCCTCCCGCAAAAAACGGGAGGATGTATGGAATAGCAAGCAACCATTATCCACTAACGCCATTTCAGCATTTTCACCTGTCGTAACAATTTCTTTGTCACTTTCTGGTGATAGTTGTGCTGGGGATCATTTTTAATTTTATCGAGCAGTTCCAGGGCTTCATCATAATCCTTATCCTGGATATAACTGAGAGAAAGATAATATTCTGCGTCGTCGTTCAGGATATTGGTACCGGTTTGTTTATTCAGATCGATCACTTCATGGAAGCATTTTACAGCCTTTTCGTTATTCTCTTGCTCCAGGGCAGCCACGCCACATAAAAACTCCCCTTTCTGTGAATGATCTTCGCCGGCATCGTGAATGCGTAATACCTCTGTATAATTTTTCTCCCGGTAGGCTTTTTCAACCGGCGTTTCTGCCGTTGTGCCGTCACGCTGCACACCCGCTTCGTAGGTGGTGTAGTTGGCAGCAAATACTTTTTCTGGCGACAGGCTGAAAAAATTATAGAGGAAAAAAATACCCACCAGCAAAATAATACCGGCAGCAATGCCGATGCTATATTTGATCATCCGTCTCACCGGTGCCGGTTTGCCGGCAGGTAATTGGATCTCTTTCATTATCTGCTGGTGCAAGCCGCTGACCCGCTGTTGAAGTCCATAATAACGGATAACAGCACGGGTACGCAATAAACTTTCATACTCCTGGTTCAACTCATTATTAACAGAAAGCTGTCCTGCAAATATCCTTTCCTCATCAGGAGTCATTTCACCATCGAGGTAACGAACTATATTCATACCATGTGTAGAATTATCCATGTAAAAGGTTTTTCAGTGTTTCCCGTAAAGCAGGTTTTGCGTTGACCATCTGCTCCAGCTGCTTCAGGCATTTATACTTTTTATTTCTCACCACCTGCTCGTTTTCATAATGCAATTGTTCCAGTATTTCTTTCATCGAACATTCTTCGTAGTAGAATAACAACAATATTCTGCGGCAGGTTTCTCCCAGTTCGGCTATCAATTTTGTCAGTACTGCCTTTTCCTCCCTGTGGGCAATGAAATGACTGGTATCTGCTTCCGTTCTTTCCTGGCCTTTTTCAAATTTCTCTTCCCTGGCCATGGCCCTGCCTCTTTTTTTCAATTCATTCAGCCAGGTATGCCTGTTCAGGGAGAACAGGAATGTTTTAACAGTCGACTCCCCCCGGAATTTATCTTTCTGCACCAGGTCAATAAAATTCACGACCACTTCCTGGAACACATCCTCCGCATCCTGGCGGCTCCCGCTGTTATTCATAATATACCAGCTCAGGCTGTCAAAATAGCTCCGGTAAATGGCTTTAATAGTCTCGTCCAGCCTTAAACCGGACCGGAGATTGGACACCAGGTCCGTATCTGAGAGGTGTGGCTTGCCCTCCATTCTTATTCGTAGATTTGTACGTTCAGAAATTGGTTTTGTAACCTAAACTAAGGATATTTTTTCGAGAAAAATGGCCAAAAAAGGCTAAAAGGCAATGACTTATTTTGAATTATTTGACATTCCGGTACAGTTAAAAGTAAAAGCTGCGGCCCTGTCCGGCCGGTTTTTTGAGCTGAGTAAGCAGTACCACCCGGACTATTTTGTAAATGAAGGGCCGGAAGCACAGGCCGGGGCATTGGAAAGGTCCTCCCTGCTGAACAAAGCCTGGAAGACATTTCAAAACCCGGATGAGACTATACGTTATGTTTTGCAGTTAAAAAAATTAATAGAAGAGGAAGAGAAATATGAATTGCCTCCCGCTTTCCTGGCAGAAGTGCTGGACATCAATGAAGAATTAATGGATGCCGGGGATACTGATGTGCAGGCCAGGGTAAGATCCGCTATCGAAGACCTTCAAAAAGATATATATGAACCTGTTAAAGAAATTGTGGAGCATTATCAGGATGGTGTTACTACCGAAAAAGAATTGCTGCAGGTAAAAGAGTATTATTACAAGAAAAAATATTTGGATCGCATCCGGCGGCAATTAGCCGGAATGGCTTAATATTGCACCCCCAAATGCCGGGGTGATGGTCCCGATCCCGAAGCTTCGGGACGGGATGGCAGACGCAAAAAACATCAGTCACTCAGAGTTTGCCCGGGTGGCGGAATTGGTAGACGCAGCAGACTCAAAACCTGCCTGCCGGCAGGCAGGTCTGCCGTTCGCAAGAATGTGCTGGTTCGATCTTAATTAGTTCTTTCATGTATTATGTTTATGCTATAAAAAGCGCAATTAGAAATTATATATATGTTGGGATAACAAATGATCTTGAAAGGAGATTTAACCAGCATAACGATGGCAAAAATAAAACGACTAAACCTTATAGCCCGTTCCTACTTTTATATTTTGAAAAAGCAGAAAATAGAGTAGCCGCAAGAAAAAGAGAGAAATATTTAAAAAGTGGGGTTGGCAAGGAATTTTTGAAGACTTTAGATAAACAATAGCCCGGGTGGCGGAATTGGTAGACGCAGCAGACTCAAAACCTGCCTGCCGGCAGGCAGGTCTGCCGTTCGCAAGAATGTGCTGGTTCGATCTTAATTAGTTCTTTCATGTATTATGTTTATGCTATAAAAAGCGCAATTAGAAATTATATATATGTTGGGATAACAAATGATCTTGAAAGGAGATTTAACCAGCATAACGATGGCAAAAATAAAACGACAAAAGCCTATAGCCCGTTCCTGCTTTTATATTCTGAAAAAGCAGAAAATAGAGTAAACGCAAGAAAAAGAGAGAAATATTTAAAAAGTGGGATTGGCAAAGAATTTTTGAAGACTTTAGTTAAATAATAGCCCGGGTGGCGGAATTGGTAGACGCAGCAGACTCAAAATCTGCCGTTCGCAAGAATGTGCTGGTTCGATTCCAGTCCCGGGCACAAAAGCCTCAACTACGTTGGGGCTTTTTTTATTTTAGAGAAAATTGAAATGCCAGTTCCCTTCCCTACTGACATCGGTCAGGGGTGGATTCCAGTCCCGGGCACAAAGCCTCAACTCTGTTGAGGCTTTTTATTTTTCATTTCCGCATCAACTCCTTCCATCTTTTCCTGGAGCCGGTATAAATATAACTAACAGTAAACCCTGCATAAGAACCCTTAAAGGAATACTGCCCATCAACCGCCGGCCGCCCATCCACTTCTACAGAAAAGTCTCCTTTGATAAAACGGGTGAGAGAAAGATGGGCGGTAATACCTGCAGCAATAAGGTCCTTATTTTTCAGCATCCACCCATGGCCTCCCCCGATATGATAATTCAGCCAGGGCAATTTATTATTATTAGAAGAAAGTCGTAAATGAAAATACCTTTGTGACTGACCACTTACATCCACCGCATAATGCGTTTCCTCTTCTTCCTGCAGTGGTGTATAGTTCAAACTGAGACCACCAGCGAGATACATATAATTTTTATCCCCGGAAAACCACCGGTACTCAAGTGTGACCGGAATATGAAGAAGAAAAACTACAATCCGGGAGATTCCCTTATTATGAAACAGGTCCCCGGGCATCGCAGGTGAAAATTCATCTTTGCTAATATAGTATTCCATGTTGCGTACCGGCGCTGCGAAATGAAGTCCGGTAATAAGTGATAATCGCTTAGTGTAATTCTGATGATAGTTTAGTCCCGCCCCAAAAGCAACCTGGTGGGAACTGCCTAATTTGTATGCAAGCGGGTTGGCCCGTACATCCGCTTTTACAGCAAGGCCTCCCATGATACTAAGACTGAAATGCTTCCGGGAGAAAAGCAGGTCGGAGAGATCACCGGGTTCACTCAATACTTGGGCATGAGGGCGCATCAGCTGCAGGCAGCAGAGGGAAAAAAACAGCAGTCGGTTCATGTCAGATGGGATTTGTCCGGAATAAGAACGTATTACCCATTCTTCTATTGGATGAGAAAGAAGAAAATTATTCCGCAGGTCCCCGCAACCCCGCCATAGCTGGCAAAATCCATAAATTAGCAGCATGGATAACGCAGCAATTGCCGATAATTTCTCCCTTCTTGCCAAGTTGATGGACATCAATGGCGAAAACTCCTTCAAATCGAAGACCTATTCCATTGCGGCTTATAATATCGAAAAGATGCCCCTTTCCCTGGCCGAAACACCCCGGGAAAAACTATTTGGCATCAAAGGCATCGGAGATAGTATCGGGAAGAAAATAATTGAGATGATCGATACCGGCAAGCTGGAAGTGCTGAATGAATATATTCAGAAAACACCGGCCGGTGTGATCGAAATGCTGAACATAAAAGGGATCGGCCCTAAAAAGATCCATACCATCTGGAAAGAAATGAATATTGAGTCCATTGGAGAACTATTGTATGCCTGTAATGAGAACCGGCTTACCTTATTCAAAGGGTTTGGAGAAAAGACACAGAAAAATGTACAGGAGGCCATTGAGTTCTATTTATTGAACCAGGGAAATTTTTTATATGCCCAACTGGATGAGATATTCCCGCAGGTGGATGGGTATCTTAAAAAATTATTCGGCCCTGATAAAGTACATGTTACCGGGGCTTACAGAAGACAGGCTCTGACCATTGAAGAATTAGAATACATCATACTGGAGCCGAATACAGTGGTTAAACCAAAATTCCAGACCGCTCAACCGCCAGAGTTGATGGAAGAAACCGATACCAGCATTTTATATAAACTAAAGAATGGATTGAAGCTAAAATTATATACAGGTGGCAGCAACAGGGCCGAACAATTATTTTACACTACCGGGAACTCTGATTTCAATACTGCCTTTGAGCAAGCATTCCCTGCATTGAAATACAGCGGCACAGAAACAGCAGACGATGAAATACTATTCACTAAAGCGAAGATACCCTTCATACCCCCCTGCCTGAGAGAAGATGCTTCGATCATCGAAAAAGCGAAAAAAAATAAACTGCCCGAACTGATACAGCCGGATGATATCCGTTCCATCATTCACAGTCATAGCAACTGGAGTGATGGATCTAATACTGTTGAAGAAATGGCAGCAGAATGTATCAAACGTGGTTTGGAATATCTGGTTATTTCCGACCACTCACAAACGGCTGCTTATGCCAACGGACTGAAAGAAGATCGTATCCGTGAACAGCACAAGTATGTGGACGAACTCAACAGGAAGTTCGCTCCTTTTAAAATATTCAAGAGTATCGAAAGCGATATTTTGAACGATGGAAGACTGGATTATCCCGATGCTGTTTTAAAGACATTTGACCTCGTGATAGCCTCCGTGCATAGTAACCTGAGCATGACAGAAGACAAAGCCATGGCAAGACTGATGAAGGCGATCGAAAATCCTTATACCACTATTTTAGGTCACATGACCGGACGCTTGTTGTTAAGCCGCAATGGCTACCCTGTTGATCATAAAAAGATAATTGATGCCTGTGCCGCCAACCAGGTGGTAATTGAGATCAACGCACACCCCCGCCGCCTGGATATGGACTGGAAATGGATCGGCTATGCTATGGACAAAGGGGTTTTACTCTCCATTGATCCGGATGCGCACGCACTGGATGGCTATGATGATGTAAAATATGGGGTACTGGCAGCCCAAAAAGGCGGGCTGACCAAAGAAAATAATCTTAGCAGTTTTGGCTTAAAACAATTTGAAGCATTTTTGAATAAAATAAGGAAGTTGAAGAAGATTTGATTCCATTAACTTTGCATTACAGGTTTTAGAATTAATAAACCTGCACACCTCTGTCTCCATACTCTCAACTGTTATTGTTTGCATCCCGGTTCTATTATTTTTTAAAGTATTAAAACAATAACAATGAAGCAAAGCCGGGA
>CAZSGD010000020.1:0-80731 GCA_964606155.1 uncultured Chitinophaga sp.
GAAAGTGAGTGAGAAGCATCATGCGAGGATCAGGGAGTTGATGAAAACGGTATGAGGATATTCGAATTTTGAAATTGGGAAATTGGGAAATTTGGTTTATTAATCTAATTTCCTGATTCTTTTGAAATGCATGAAAGCGGAAAGGGTCATAATTATCCATACAAATAAAAGACCCCCAACCTGGGCAATTGAAAAAGGCTGAATAAGAATCTCCAGCTTTTCCCGGAAACTTTTTTTAGGTTCAATAATAATCAGATCGTTTCCCATAAAACAACAGTACATAGGCTCAGGTTTTGGTTTTTTGTATGCTGGCTCTCCAAAAATTACAAATTGCCTGTCGAATAAGGCATGGGTCTTATGCCCATCCTCATGGCAAATATTCATCAATCCGACTATTACTGAATAAACAGTGCTGTCGTTTAATTTTGCTACTATTACTTCATTTGTGTCGTTTGTGTATTTCAATCGTTTTGCTTCATGACGCACAAGATCAAGCTTTTCCTTATTAGCCATTGTATTATTATCTAAATTGAATTGAATCTTCTTTTTTTGCCTTATTTCATTTGAAATACGCCTGGAGGAAAAAATATTCAAATAAGGGATGTCTTCATTCTCATCTATCGGCACATTAATTGTAATCATGCCTTCCTTTTTGCCGTTGATCCTTTTGTTGGCATAAGGGAGTAAAAATATAAAGCCAACCAGGGAGATCAGGCCTGGGACATAAAATCTTTTCCTTAATTTGACCATGCTTATGGGATACTGTTGAAGGGTTTTTCCATATAAAGCATTTAATTTTAATTATGCTCAGGTCAGGGTTCTTACTATCGTTCTTACTATCGACGGCTTTATTAGTCGCCCAAAACGTGATACGGATGGAATTGACATCCGTTCCAGAAAAGATAGGTGATCAATCCATTTATGTTGCTGGCTCATTCAATGGCTGGAATCCTGCTGATGCCAAATACCAGTTACAGAAACAGGCTGATGGGAAATATATGGCCCAACTGAAACTGGAGAACGGTTCCTATGAATACAAGATCACCCGAGGCACATGGGATAAAGTGGAATGTAAAAAGAATGGCGATGGGGTGGAGAACCGCCAACTCACGGTTACAGGCAACGCTACCATTGAAATTTCGGTGGAAGAGTGGCGGGATAATTTCCAGGAAAAACCTAAAATAAGCACGGCAACCAGGAATGTACATATTGTTGACACAGCCTTTCTCATTCCCGGACTGAACAGAACGAGAAGAATTTGGATCTACTTGCCCGACGATTATACCGCCTCTCAAAAGAAATACCCGGTGCTGTACATGCACGACGGGCAAAATGTATTTGACGCGGCCACTTCTTATGCGGGTGAGTGGGGGGTGGATGAATGCATCGATACCATGCGAAAAAAAGTGATCGTGGTGGGGATAGATAATGGCGGCGACAAACGCATGAATGAGTACTGCCCTTATGATTTTACATTAAACCCCGGCAAGCCCAAAGAGCATAAAGGAGAGGGCAATGAGTACGTTGATTTCATTGCCATGACCCTGAAACCTTTCATCGACAAAAAGTACAGGACTAAAAAGAACAAAGACAATACGTTTATTTCGGGTTCATCTATGGGCGGATTGATCTCCTTCTATGCTGTGTTAAAATATCCTAAGATCTTTGGCGGCGCCGGCGTTTTCTCTCCCTCCATCTGGATCTGCAAACCTGAAATGCTGGACCTGATCAAAAAAACAGGCAAACAGGTAAAGTCCAGGATCTATTTCTATTGTGGAAAAATGGAAGGCCCGGGCATGGTGCCGGATATGGAACTGGCCGTTCGTGAATTATCCGCCGTTTCAAAGTCAGCTACAATATCAGTAATAAGGGAAGATGGAAAACATAATGAACCGAGGTGGAGGATCGAATTCCCGTTATTCTATAATTGGCTCTTTGGGAAAAGTAATTTGTAATTAGGGTTTGGGAATTTGGTTTTAAACTTTGAAGACACTTTCTGCTTTAGTACTCCCCTAATTCCTAATTCCCAATATCTAATTCCCTTATACTTCATAACAAACCCCCTCTAGCGCCAGCTCCGTATTTGGGAACACTTCTTTGGCTTCAGTTTCAAATTCCTCCAATGTATCATACTTACTGCTGAAATGCCCGATCAGTAGTTTTTTTACACCGGCTTTTTGGGCTATCATGGCTGCTTGTCGGGATGTGGAATGAAAACGGCTTTCGGCCCTCTCCCGGAGATTATCGAGATAAGTGGTTTCGTGATAGATCATGCTGGCACCTTGTATATGCGGGATGATCGACTCATCATATTTGGTATCGGCACAAAATGCATAGGCCCGGGGAGGTTCAGCGGCCGTGGTCACTTCTTCATTATGGATAATTCTTCCATCACGCCTTTTATAATCTTCACCACTTTTTAATCTTTCATAGAAATTAGAAGGGATCTCTGATTCTTTTGCTTTCTCAATATTCAACTTCCGGGGCGCTTTCTTTTCGGTAAAAGAAAAACCATAACATTCAATACGATGGTTAGTGCGGAAACATTTTACAGTAATACGGTTATCATCCACCAGGGTATCGGGCCCGGTAATGGTATGCAGGTGCAGGGGATAGCAAATCGTGGTATCGGCTACCCTTAGCTGTAATTCAATGATCTCTTTTAAGGGCGCGGGGCCAAAAACATGCAGGGATTGCTGGTGCCCTAATAAACTCAGTGAATTGATGAGCCCAACGAGTCCAAAATAATGATCGCCATGAAGATGGGAGATAAAGATGTGTGATATTTTGCTGCGGCGGATCTTGTAATTGATCAGCTGTATCTGGGTGCCCTCGCCGCAATCCACCAGGTAATTAACGCCCTCCAGGGTTACCACCTGGCTGGTAGGGTGACGGTTGAAAGCAGGTACGGCGGAGTTATTACCAAGTATTGTGACAGCGAACATTCTTGTTTCTGGTTATTAGGTGCTGGTTGCTGGTTATATCACGAAAGTAGAAAATTTTTTTGCTTACCCGCAACCCGTAACCTCTAACCCGCAACCCATAGCCTGCACCCCATCGAAAACCATCTTCCCTTATCACGCCCAACCAGTCACAAGCAATCAGTAACCAGCAACCAGTAACCAGCAACAAGTCATTCCTCTCCGTTCAGAAATTCCCGCTCTATCTCCTCCATCTGCACAATATCCCAGGCCTCGCTTTCGGTGGGGGTAACATTCATCATCTCCAAAAGTTCATTTTTGTCCAGGAAATCTTCCACAGGTTGTTGCAGCTCACAAATAACGAAAGAAGCATCATTCTCATAGAACTTTTGCTGGATATAGACCAGTTTTTCCCCGGCAGCAATATCCAGGGATTGGATGTCTTTTAGTGTCAGTACCAGGTTTTTAACGTCATTTTGCAGGTAAGGCAACAAACATTCTCCCAATTCTTCTGTCATAGTAGCAGATAGTGTGGGTCCCGGCAGCGTGATGACATGAAATTTCTCTTTGGTATCGGTTTTGACCTGCATAGTGGGTAGTTTAAATACTTTGACTCTCGTCAACAGATTATCCGGGAAAATGATAAAATGAGCCGGTCGGAACAACTTAAATTATCAACATTCCGTTTATAAGTACGGCAGAAAAAGTACCAAATTTATTCGTTAATATTGTATCACAACCAATTATCTTAATATGGATAATAATTTTTCAGCACAAGTAAAAGAGATCATTTCGTTCAGCAGGGAGGAGGCCCTTAGGTTGGGGAACGACTTCATCGGTACCGAACACCTGCTGCTCGGCCTGATAAGAGAGGGAGATAATACGGCAGTCCGTATCCTGAAAAGCTTTAACGTGGACCTTTATGAATTAAGAAAAGAAATTGAATTGGCAGTAAAGGATAAAACAGGGAAGAACATCGCCAACATCAATAGTCTGCCTTTGACCAAGCAGGCAGAAAAAGTGATCCGCGTAACAGTATTAGAGGCAAAAGCATTGAAAAGTGCCACGGTGGAAACCGAACACCTCATGCTCTCCATCTTAAAGAACAAGGAAAATATCGCTACACAAATCTTAAATCAGTTTGACGTGGACTATGATCTTTTCAGGCAGGAACTGGGCATCGTAAAATCCAATGACCCCCGCGCAGAATATACTGACGAGAATGATGATGATTTTGATGAAGAAAAAAAATATTCTCAGTCAAAAGGCGCCAGCAAACAAGGTGCTGCAAAAAGTAAGACCCCGGTACTGGATAATTTCGGACGGGATATTACCAAGATGGCAGAAATGGGGGCCCTGGACCCTATCGTTGGCCGGGAGTCGGAAATAGAAAGGGTATCGCAAATATTATCCCGCCGTAAAAAGAATAACCCGATTCTGATCGGCGAACCCGGCGTGGGTAAAACAGCTATTGTGGAAGGATTGGCCCTGCGGATCGTTCAGCGGAAAGTTTCCCGTGTTTTATTTGATAAAAGAGTGATCTCTCTCGACCTGGCCGCCCTGGTGGCCGGTACCAAATACCGCGGGCAGTTTGAAGAAAGGATGAAAGCGATCATGAATGAACTGGAAAAGAACCGTGACGTGATCCTGTTCATCGATGAATTGCATACTATCGTGGGTGCCGGTGGGGCCAGCGGTTCGCTGGATGCCAGCAATATCTTTAAACCAGCATTGGCAAGAGGGGAGCTGCAATGTATTGGCGCCTCCACACTGGATGAATACAGGATGTATATCGAGAAAGATGGGGCCCTTGACCGTCGTTTCCAGAAAGTGATGGTGGACCCGCCAAGCGTGGACGATACCATCCAGATATTGAACAATATCAAATCGAAATATGAAGAGTACCATAATGTGAATTACGACCAGGAAGCGATCGATGCCTGCGTAAAACTGAGTGACCGCTATGTCACCGATCGTTTGCTCCCCGATAAAGCCATCGATGTGATGGATGAAGTGGGGGCCCGGGTGCACCTGAAAAATATCAATGTGCCCCAGAACATAGTAGACCTGGAGAAGAAGATCGAAGATGTGAAGAATGAAAAGAATAAAGTGGTGAAAAGCCAGAAATTCGAGGAAGCGGCCTCCCTGCGTGATACAGAAAAACGCCTGCAGGAAGAATTGGAGAAAGCAAAGAATGAATGGGAAGAAGAAAGTAAGCATAAACGTTACCCCATTGGTGAAGAAGATATTGCTGAAGTGGTAAGCATGATGACGGGCATTCCGGTAAAAAGAATGGTGCAGGCCGAAACCGAGAAACTGCGCAAAATGGCTGATGATATGCAGGGTATGGTGGTGGGACAAAACGAGGCCATTCTGAAAGTGGTGAAAGCCATCCAGCGTAACCGGGTGGGATTGAAGGACCCGAAGAAACCTATCGGTACATTCATCTTCCTGGGGCCTACCGGTGTGGGCAAAACGGAACTGGCAAGGGCACTGGCCAGGCAAATGTTCGATTCTGAAGATTCGCTGATCCGCATTGATATGAGTGAATACATGGAGAAATTCACCGTCAGCCGTTTGATCGGTGCGCCTCCCGGCTATGTGGGATATGAAGAAGGCGGGCAACTAACGGAAAGGGTTAGACGCAAACCCTACAGCGTGATCCTGCTTGACGAGATCGAGAAAGCTCACCCGGATATCTACAATATATTGTTACAGGTGCTGGATGATGGTCAGCTGACCGATGGCCTGGGCAGAAAAGTGGATTTCAAAAATACACTGATCATCATGACTTCGAATATCGGTGTTCGCCAGCTCAAAGATTTTGGCGCCGGTGTGGGATTTGCCACAGCATCGAGGGTGGAGAATGAAGACGAAGCGAATAAAGCCGTGATCGAAAAAGCACTGAAGAAAACATTCTCTCCTGAATTTCTGAACCGTATTGACGATGTGGTGATCTTCAACAGCCTGACCAAGGAGCATATCTTCAATATCATCGACATCCTGATGAAAGGAGTGATGAAGCGCCTCGCCAACCTGGGCTTCAGCCTGGAGCTGACCGAAGGGGCCAAAACATTCCTGGCAGATAAAGGATACGATTCGCAGTTCGGGGCCCGGCCATTGCACAGGGCCATCCAGAAATACCTGGAAGACCCGCTGGCCGAAGAGATACTGAACATGAATGTAAAAGCAGGTGATGTGCTGGAAGCCGATGCGGACAATGAAAAAGGTAAGCTTACATTTACATTCCAGAAAAAGGCAGAACAAAAGTCAAAAGCCTGATAGGTTGTTTGAATATACTCGAGGGAGCGCCATAACAGCGCTCCTTTTTTTATTAATGGGTTAATGACCGGTGATCACTTGCATCTCAGCAGTGAATTGCTATTTTTGCTGCAACGGTATGGCAGATAAACTCATTATCACAATCGATGGCTGGTCGAGCTGCGGTAAAAGCACACTGGCAAAACAGCTGGCTAAAGAACTGGGCTATGTATATGTAGACAGCGGCGCCATGTATCGGGCCATCACCTTATACTTTCTCCGGAACAACATTGACCTGGCTGAGAAAAAAGAAGTGGCGGAAGCCTTGAAAAGTATCAACCTTGAATTCATTTTTAATGCTAACAGCAACAGCAGCGAGATATACCTGAACGGGGAGAATGTGGAATACCTGATCCGCGACCTGATCATTGCCGAAAAAGTGAGCGATGTGGCTGCTATCCGGGAGGTAAGGGAGTTTGCCGTGGCACAGCAAAAGAAAATGGGAAAGAAAAAAGGTATCGTTATGGATGGCCGGGATATTGGGACCGTGGTCTTTCCCAAAGCGGAGCTGAAAATTTTTATGACGGCAGACAACGCCATCCGGGTACAACGCCGGTTCAAGGAATTATATGAAAAGAACCCCAATGTAACCATCGAAGAGGTGAAGAACAACCTGGAAATGCGGGATTACATCGACTCACACCGGGAAGTGAGCCCGCTGCGAAAAGCCAGGGATGCTATGGAACTGGATAACAGCAACCTGACAGAGAAGGAGCAGTTCAACAAAGCCCTGGCATGGGTAAAAGAAAAAATAAAGTCAAGGTGACGGTAATGTGTATGCGCCATTTTCATTTCCCTTCTTTATTTTTATAGCAAATCGGCCACTTGAGAAAATCCACCTACCGGCTTTTACAACCCTTCCTGATACTGCAGTTCATTGTGGTGGTGGGTGTTGCCGGCTATATGCTTATTGAAAAAAGCACCCTGCTGGATGCCCTCTTTATGACCACCATCTCCATCACCACCGTGGGTTATGGAGAAGTGATCCCCCTGAGTGAATCCGGTAAATGGTTCACTATTTTTTTGCTCATCACCAGCTGGGGCACTTTTGCCTTCGCCATCACCCGTATCACCCAGTTCGTGGTAAGCGGGGAACTCAATCAATACTTTAAAACCCGACGGCTTATGAAAGATATCTCACATCTCGAGGATCATGTCATCATTTGCGGTTATGGCCGTAATGGCCACCAGGCAGGCCGCATCCTGCGGGCACATGATGTGCCTTTTGTGGTGATTGAAAAAAATGAAGCACTGATACATAAACTGGAGGCAGAAGGTGAAAAACTATTACACCTGGAAGGCGACAGTACGGATGATGACATGCTGCGCCTGGCCGGTATTGAAAGGGCCAAAGCATTGATCACCACTTTGCCCGTGGATGCAGAAAACGTTTTTATTGTGCTTTCAGCAAGATCACTCAACCCCGATATGCAGATCATCAGCCGGGCATCAGAAGCTGCTTCTGTACCCAAACTCAAAAAGGCAGGGGCCACCAACGTCATCATGCCCGACAGTATCGGCGGAACACATATGGCAACCCTCGTATCCAAACCAGATGTGGTGGAGTTCATTGATTACCTGTCAGGCGAACAAGGCCAGTCCATACACATGGAATCGGTGACTTATGAGGATCTGCCGGAAGAACTGAAAGGAAAAACATTACGTGACGTGATGAACTGGAATAGAACCGGCGTTAACTGTATCGGTATCAAAGACGCACAGGGGAGGTTCCAGATCAACCCGCCCGATTCCACCTATATCGTGGGAGGTATGCGCATCATTGTACTCGGTACCCGCAGCCAGATCATGGAAATGAAAAGCAACCTGGGTTAAGACTCCAGGAATTTTTTCAGGTTCTCCAGCACTTTGGGCCAGGCCTCCTTCACGGAATCATAAAACCAGTCCCAGTCACCGCCCAACTGGTAACCGCCCTGTACCAGTTGTAATTTCGTCTGATGGTCTCCGTTAGTTTCCAGTTTTACAAACAAATAAGTGGGCCCCAGTATTTGTTTTCCGGGATTGAAATACACAAAATGATCAATAAGTAATTCCTGTGCGGGTTTATAAACGGTGATCACGCCGGTGGAGATGTAGTGAAAGCCTTTTTCAGAGATATCCCAGGCCAGGGAATAGATGCCGCCCTGTCGTTTTTCCACGAGGCATCTCTCCACGCCCCACCAGCCTCTCAGCAAGGCTGTTTCTGTAAATGCATCAAATACTTTTGATGCTGGTTGGTGGATCAGTATGCTGGCTTCAACCTTACGCATGACAGATAAACTGACTTAGTTCTTTTTTACATCCAGCAGTTCCACTTCAAATACCAGTGCGGAACCTCCGGGGATGCTGTTGTAATCATTAGCGCCGTAGGCCAGCTGGTAAGGGATGTAAAATTTGTATTTGGAACCTACGCTCATCAGCTGCAGGCCTTCTGTCCATCCCTTGATCACGCCTCCCAGGGAAAAGGTAATGGGTTGACCGCGGTCATAAGAGTTGTCAAACCCTTTGCCATCTATAAAAGTACCCCGGTAGTGAACAGTCACATTATCGGAGGCAATTGGCTTCACACCGGTTCCTTCAGTAACTACTTCATATTGCAAGCCGGTTTCAGTGGTTTTTACACCCGGCCTTTCCTTATTCGCAGCCAGGAATTTTTCGCCCGCTTCAATATTTCCTTTCGATTTTTCGGCCATCAGTTTCATGATATAGTCATTCATGAAAACATTAGCCACGCTGTCATTGATCAGGGTGGGTTTTCCGCCAAATTTATCATTCATGCCCCGCGACAACATAGCAGTATTGATCTTAGGAATCCCTAATCCTTTATAGCTGGTAGAAACATTCATCCCGATGCAATAATCAACGGAATCAAGATAGCTTTTCAGTAATTCTTTGGAAGGTTTGGGCGGAGCTGCCGGTTTGGCTGCCGGTGTCCTGGTGCCGCTTTGTTTCTCAGAATATTTTGTATTGATATAATTGCTGACGAGCACATTGGAGGTATTATCATCCACCAGTGTTTTTTTACCGGCATAGGAATCATCCACTGCTTTACACATCAGGGTGGAATTGATCTTGTTCACCCCCACACCCTTGAAATAATTGGCCACACCCACCCCAATGATATAGCTCACAGAGTCCAGCTGGGTTTTTAAAACAGGAGGTACTTTAACAGGTGTTTTAACCGGGGTTTTCGAAGTTGTTTTCGTTACCTGTGCGGACACCGTCATTACCATCGCAAAGGATACGGTCATTGATACGATTTTTTTCATCTGACTAGTTTTCTGGATTAAGCCCCAAAAATACAAGCTGAGAGCGGATTTTGAGAACCTCCGATCATTTAATTTCGTTAAGCTTTTAAAACACAGGAATGGAAACATTTACACAACCCGTACAGATGCGATGGTCGGATATGGACCCTAATTTTCACCTTCGCCACTCTGTTTATTACGACTGGGGCGCTATGTGCCGCGTCGATTTTCTTAGTTCGGTGGGACTGAACTGGGGCAGGATGTATGAGCTTAAAATCGGCCCCATCATCTTTCGTGAGGAATGTATCTTCCGCAGGGAAATAAGATATGGCGATCCCGTAACCATCGATCTGAAGCTGGTGAAAGCTAAAAGAGATTTTTCCCGGTTTACGATTCGTCATGAGATCAAAAAGAACCCGGAAACGGTTTCTGCTATCCTAACCGTGGATATAGCCTGGATCAATGGAGTGACCCGCAAACTGGCCGTATTGCCGGTAGAGGAAAGTGAAGTATTGTCCCGCAGCCCCCTGGCCGAAGATTTTCAATGGCTGGATTAAACGGTTACAGACTCAAATGAGATTACTTTTTCCGGGAAACGGGAAGCGTAGCCATATATAAGGTTATGGATAAAACTATTTTCTTTATACACCGTTAAGTGGTCTTTCAGGAGATGGATATCTGTTACCGGGGTGGATCCGGGTATATATCCCATGCCATAAAACTTGCCTTCCAGTACCAGGATACAGGAACGATCGTCCCCCTGAACTCCTTTGTCAACAATAGCAAAAGAAGGTTGCGCTTTTAAAGAATCAATCGCTTTTTGCAACCGGTTATTGTATTGACGGGGCGTTTCCTTTTGTTCGCAGGCGCCTTTGCAATATTCTTCTTTCAATCCTTCACAGCCCAACTCATCTTTTTGCATAAAACAAAGTTTGGGGCAAAGATGATATTCACGCATCAACTTGCGGAGGATAGCATGCCCGTCCACCAGGTAATGAAAACTGTAAACAGGATTCAATCTCTTCCGGTTCTTGTCGATAGCTAATCGCAGGTATCCCTTCTGGTCTTCATATACAAATATGCCATATAGATCTTCCCATCTTTTTTGCGAGGAATTAAAAATGGGCCAGCGCTTTTTTATTTCCGTTGACTCCAGTATACAGGCCATCAATTCCGTGCCGCAGGGCTCAAAACTGATACCGTGTACATACCGCATGAAGTTTTGTTTCTGGCGGCTTTCCGAGTTATTACTGAAATGACTGTTGACACGATAACGTATATTGGTGGCTTTGCCCACATATACCACTTTCCCTTTTTCATTATGGAAATAATAGACGCCGGGTGTATAGGGCAGCTTTTCAAAATGTTCTTTGGGTACATTCGGCGGCAGGATCCATTCCTTGGAGTTGCGTTTGAGGCTTTTCTCAATATGCATCTCTTTATCATTCTCCATCAGCAGCTGAAATACTTTTACCGTTGCTTCAGTATCACCCCCGGCACGGTGCCGGTCCCGGATGGAAATGCCTAATGACTGGCAAAGATTACCCAGCCCATAGGAGGGAAGACCTGGAAAAATCTTCCGGCTTAGTCTGACCGTACAAAGTTTTTTACTGTCGAGGTCAAAACCAACTGCTTTCAACTGCGCTTTTACAAAGGAATAATCAAAATTCACATTGTGGGCCACAAATACCTTGTCATGTAATAATGCATAGACCTTTTCCGCCACTTCTTCAAAGGATGGGGCCCCGGCCACCATTTGATCGGTAATGCCTGTCATGGCCTGGATATAACGGGGAATGGGCTGATGGGGATTTACCAATGAATCGAACCGTTCAACGACTTTTTGGCCATCAAACACATGAACGGAGATCTCTGTAATGCCATGGGCTGCTGCATATCCCCCGGTGGTTTCTATATCTACAATTGCATACATGAAATAAATGCAGGCGATTAATTGCGAAGTACGAATTTCGTGAAAGTTTTTTAGCAAGTAATGGAAGATAAATTAATAATGTTCAGGAACCGGCTCACGAAAGTGTTCCGCCATACCGCCAGGCAGGCCAAACGGCTGGGTGTTAGCTGTTACCGGCTATATGACCATGACCTTCCCGAATTCCCTTTTTGCATTGAGTTTTATGAAGATAAATTATATGTGGCCGAATACAAGCGCCGTCATGGCATGACGGACGCGGAGCATGACGACTGGATGGAAAAAAGTCTTACCGTGATGGAGGAAGTATTATCAGTTCCTAAGGAAAATATCTTCCTGAAATTGCGCCAGCGCAAACCCGGCCGCCTCGGGCAATACCAGAAACAGGAAGATGAAAAAACAGGCGGGGCCGAGTTTACCGCCAAAGAGAATGGGCTGAAGTTCCTCATCCATCTCAGCAAGTATCTTGATACCGGATTATTTCTCGATCACCGCGTTACCCGTCAAATGGTGAGAGAACAAAGCAGGAATAAAAAAGTACTCAACCTGTTTGCCTATACGGGGTCATTTTCTGTTTATGCCGCGGCCGGTGGTGCCAGGGAGGTGGTGACTGTTGATCTTTCAAAAACCTATTTAAAATGGGCAGCAAGGAATATGGAAGCCAATGGTTTCAACAACGCAGTTCAATACAAATTCATTCATGCCGATGTGAAAGAATATTTGAAAACCCTGCCGGTGAACTATTTTGATATTATCGTGATGGACCCGCCCACTTTCAGCAACAGTAAAAGAATGGAAGATATACTCGATATTCAGCGGGACCATGTAACACTGATCAATAATTGCTTGTCAGCCCTGCAACCAGGCGGGATGCTTTATTTCAGCACTAACTTCCGTAAATTTATTTTGGACAAAGAAGCTATTTTGTCAAACGACATACAGGATATAACCCGGCTCACCACGCCATTTGATTTTGAGGGAAAGCTTTTTCGCTGGTGTTTCCTCATCGTAAAACCCACGGTATAGAGCCTGCAAAAAATATTCTCCTGTCATAAACAGTCAACTAACATCAGGAATTTATCTCCCTCTTTTTTGACTGTACGCAGGGCCATCGGTTTTTTATAATTGCAGGCAGCGTGATGAAAGGAGATCAGGTCGGTTGTCTGTATTTCGCCCCGGTCTATCGAACAACCAACCTGATTTTTTTTACAAGGTCTTCAATACATCATTCATGCTTCTTACAGCGTCGGCACTTTTGTTGAAGGCAGCCTGCTCTGCATCATTCAGTTTGAAATCAAGGATTTTTTCCCACCCATTTTTCCCGATCGTCACCGGCACACCAAGACAGATATCTTTTTGTCCGTATTCACCATCCAGTGATACGCAGCAGGTAAATAATTTCTTTTCGTCTCTTACGATCGCTTCCACCAATGCAGCGCCGGCAGCGCCGGGTGCATACCAGGCAGAAGTACCGATCAAAGCAGTAAGCGTGGCGCCGCCGACCATTGTGTCTTTCACAATCTTTTCCTGTTGTTCGGCAGAAAGAAAATTAGTAACAGGAGTGCTGTTCCAGGTGGCTAAGCGGATCAGCGGGATCATAGTAGTATCGCCATGCCCGCCTACTACCACTGCATTCAGATCAGAAGGACTGCAGCCCAAATGCTGGCTCAGTTGATATTTGAAACGGCTGCTGTCGAGCGTACCACCCATACCAATAATTCTGTTCTTGGGTAAGCCGGTTGATTTTAAAGCAAGGTAAGTCATCGTGTCCATCGGGTTACTAATCACGATGATGATCGCATCAGGGGAATGTTTTAAAATATTCTCACAAACACTTTTTACGATACCTGCATTTACGCCAATCAGTTCTTCACGGGTCATACCGGGCTTACGGGGCAACCCGGAGGTGATCACCACCACATCACTATTGGCGGTTTTAGCGTAATCGCTGGTACACCCGGTAATCTTTGTATCAAATCCCAGCAGGGTGGCTGTCTGCATCATATCCTGGGCCTTGCCTTCGGCAATTCCTTCTTTGATGTCCAGCAATACCAGTTCATTACATAATTCCTTACGGGCAATATTATCAGCACAGGTGGCGCCTACTGCACCGGCGCCTACAACGGTTACTTTCATGCGTAAAATAATTTATAAATGGAGAATTTTATTTCAGGCGCAAAGGTAGGGAAACAGGGTTGTCGGGGCAGAAAGGGCGAGCTATTTTTTGAATACGGCGATCACTTTTTCAATAGGCATTGAGCCTTCATAGACCGAGATCAGCGCCCTTTTCCTGTCGTAAAAAGCCAGGTAGGGCAGATTGCGGATCATATAAAAAGTGGAGAGGAAATAGTTCTCATCACAGCCCACCACAATATTTTTATAATCGGCCAGCCTGAACTCCTCCCGGAAAGCCATCATTTGCCGGTAAGGCATCATGGTGGCCATTACGATCTGCACATCCTTAAATTCATCAATATGTTTGATGATCTCTTCCGTTTCATGGCGGCAATGGCTGCAGTCGGGGTTAAAAAGCATCAGCAGCACCGCTGACTTTTTAGGCAGGTCTTCTTTGGTGAAATAAGAAGCGCTGTCGGGCAGTAATAATTTCACCGGCGGGTAAATAGGCACCTTTTTATAAGGGGGCAGGATGGAATCCGTTTGGGCAAAAGTGACAGATACAGCGAACAGGCACAGGACAACCCCGACAATTCTCTTCATGATATATTCTTTAGCGAATAATGGTAACGACGCCTTTTCGTTGAATAAGGTTGCCGAGGTAATCAACAGCTTCTGCTATCCATACATAGGTGCCGGTAACCTGTTGAATACCGTTGATACGGCCATCCCATCCGCGTGCCGGGTCACGGGTGGTAAATACCTGCTGGCCCCAGCGGTTGAATATGGTGAAGTATTTAAAGTCCTTAACACCCACGGCCACTGCTCTTAATAGATCATTCAACCCATCATTATTGGGTGTAAAACCGGATGGGACATAGATGTCTGGTCCTTTATACACTTTTACAAATACATCGTCTGTACCCTCACATCCTTCGGGTGTGGTACCTGTTACGATGTAACGGAAATCATAAGGCAAAGTAGCAACTGGGTTGGCGATATTGGGATCATTGAGGAAAATGCCCGGTGACCAATTGTATTGTGTAACGCCTGAAGTTCCTGTTTCAATGACCTTTAATTGTAACGGTTGGTTAATGGCCGCAATGGTATCATTGCCTGCAAATATTTTTACTGACGGGGTCACTTTTACTTCCATTTCGTCGGGAGTAATGGATTTACAGCCTGTAGCATCTGTTACCATCAGGTAATATCTGATATTATCCTTAGCCTTAACGGTGGGGTTGGCCATGTTGGGGCTGGTGATCATATTAGTGGCAGGTGACCACTCATAGCTTACACCGCCCGAGCCGTTCAACTGGAATTCCTTACCGAAACAAATGGTAATATCAGATCCGGCGTTCGCTACAGGCGCGGGTCTTACAAATACTTCTACTGAATCAACGCGGGTACATACGCCGGTGGTGGCGGTTACATAATACTTCGTGGTGTTAACAGGTGAAGCTACAGGCGTTTTCTTCGTGGCATCATCCAGGGTGGCTGCGGGGGTCCATACATAACTGTCAGCATTAGAAACGGTCGGTATCAGGTAAGTAGTGCCTTCGCAAATATTGGGGTTGGTACCCGCATCGAGGCTCACAGTATTGTTCAGGGTAACCACTGCAGGCCTGCTATCGGTACAGCCGTTATTATCCCTGATAGTAACGGTATAATTACCGGAGGCCAGGGTAAAAATATTAGAGTTCTGGAAATTAATACCATCCAGTGAATATTGAATGGGGTTGCTGCCACCGGTGGCGGTAATGCTCAGTATGCCATCTGCACCACCCGTACAACTGGCCGGTGTGATGCCGTTATTGGTGATCAGCAGATCAGGGAAGGCCTGGTTCACGGTAACGGGTATACTATCTATACAAGTAGCATCTCTCATTTTTACCCAATAAACCCCAACGGGAAGATTGTTAAATGTACTGTCGGGCTGCCAGTTTATCCCATCCAGCGAAAACTCAACCGGTGCTGTCCACTCAGGCCCGCCTCCCACTTTGATACTGCCTGTGGCTGCGGCCCGGCAATTGACATCTGTTTTTGAAACAAATTCCATCATTTTCAATTCCACATACACCGATCCCTGGGCGTTACAGTTACCGGCTGTGCCGGAGCAACTATAGGTTGTTGCAGCATTGACGGGACTTGCAATGGGGTTGGCAATATTGGGATTATTTAATGTGGGATCAGGATTCCATTGGTAAACAGTATACCCGGGCCCTGCATTGAGCTGTATCGAACCATTACGGCAAATGATCGCACTATCAGGTACCAGGGGCAGAAAATCATAATCCCTGATCAGGATGGTGATGCTGTCGGCAGGGATGTTCCCGCTGCATCCCCCCAGTGCATATACTTTTAATGGCTCCACACCTTCGGCCAATCCATCCTGGATGGGGACCACGTTCACCACCACAAAACTATCATTAGCAGGAATGATGACAGAAGCGGGTAGTAGTTGTACATCCGTTCCATTGACAGCTACACCACCATATGATAAGTTGACCACTAATGGAGTGGGGTCCTTACGGGGCCTGCGGATAACGAAATCACCACTTAAGCAGCCCTCGGCCAAATAGCTGTTACCTCCGGGATCTGTTTGCACCACATTGTTCATGCCCACTACATTGGAGGTCAAACTTTTTGCCTGCAGGAACACGCCGGAATCATAAGCAAAGTCGCCCACATCGGCAATCACTAATTTAAGTGTGTAAGTCTGGCAGGGCTGCACTCTTGCAAAAGCTGTAAAAACGGTGGTATGTCCGTCGTGAGTAAAGAAAGCGCTTGTATTGGGAACATAATATTGCGGGAATAAGCCACAACCGGGTTTATCATTGATATTGTCAATGGTTACCGGAAGTGTGGTATTAGGTATCAGTGCAATGTTGGTCAAAGTTGGAAAACCAGGCCCGGAAATAAAAAATGCGAAGGCATCATTAAATCCTCCGCAGGCAAACTCAGGATATTCTTCTGAGCTGAAAACATAATTGAATTTGATGGAATCGCCGAGTGGAACAAAATCAAACTGAAGGATACAGGCATCATGTGTAACACCTCCGCTCACTGCGCCCAGGTCTCCATCTCCTGCTAAATTCAAACCATTGTCGGCATTCACAGATACAGGTCCGGCCACTCCAAAACCCGGAGGTCTTGCAATAACTCTGCCGTTGGTGAGTACAATACCGCTGTCAATATTGATATTAGTGCCACCCTGGTTATTGAAAATACCGGCCATTTCCACCGAACCGATAAATGAAACATTGCTGATCGTGATACCATCACCCACTAATTTTTGCGCCAATGCCTGTGCTCCGGGATTGGGGGTCAATACCAATTGTCCGCTTGCGGAATTGTTTACCAGGAAAAACAAAACAAATAAGTAAAAAAACTTTTGGAATAAAGGCCTCATAAAAAGTAACAGTCAGTTAGTACAGCAGGATAATCCTTAAAATTACCAACTTTCCCCCAAAAAATGACTTACTGACAGGTTAAGTTTGCCCTTCGGTAAATCAGCCTTATCTTTGCGGCCTTAAATTCTGAAAACTATATGGCAACAACATCGGATATCAGCAGGGGTCTTATCATCAAATTAGACGGCAGTTTGTATTCTGTGGTGGAATTTGGTGAGAATAAAACCGCCCGTGCAGCCGCCAAAGTGTGGGCGAAACTGAAGGGAGTGGATAATAACAGGTCTATTGAAAAGACATGGAATTCAGGAGATAACATATTCCCGGTGAGGGTGGAAAGAAAGAACTACCAGTTTCTTTATAAAGACGATACGGGGTATAATTTTATGGACACCGAGACCTTTGAGCAGGTGGCCCTGCAGGAAAATATGGTGGATGCCCCCCAGTTCCTGAAGGAAGGGCAGGAGGTAAGTGTGCTCTTCAATACAGAAACCGAACAGCCCATGAATGTGGAACTGCCCGATAAGATCGTGATGCTGGTTACCTATACAGAACCTGGCCTGAGAGGCGATACGGCCACCAGGACCCTGAAACCTGCCACCGTAGAAACGGGTGCCACGGTGAACGTTCCTTTATTTGTGAATGAAGGGGAGCTGATCCGTGTTAATGCAAAGACCGGTGAATACGTGGAAAGAGTGAAGGAATAAGAATCTATTTCAACCAGAAAATGGGCCAAAATCTACCGGTTTTTGGCCATTTTTGTTTGATTTTTGCCCATTTTTGGCCCAAAACCTTAAATTTTCATTGATTTAGTGAATTTGATTTCTTTATCTTAGCCTCCCCATCCGGACGGTGGGAGCGCCTTCCTAAACCTAAATGTCTATTAAATTGAAAAACATGGACTTTAAACAAATCCAGGAGTTGATCAAAATGGTCAACAAATCCAATATTGGCGAGCTTACCATTGAGCAAAAGGATTTCCGGGTTACCATCAAGCAAAAAGAAGAGCATATCACTCAAGTGGTATCCGCACCTGCGCAGGCGGCCCCTGTGTATGCTGCAGCTCCCCAACCCGCTGTCATAGCAGCCCCGGCTGCTGGTGCTGCCCCCGCTGCTGAAAAATCAAAATCTTCCGAAACATTATCCGCCAACCTGGTTACCATCAAAAGCCCTATGATCGGTACTTTTTACCGTAAGGCAGCACCCGACAAACCCAATTTAACGGATGTAGGATCAGATGTGGCCCCTGGTTCCGTTGTCTGCATTATCGAAGCCATGAAGCTGTTCAACGAAATTGAAAGCGAAGTAAAAGGTAAAATTGTGAGAGTACTGGTGGATGATGCTTCACCGGTGGAGTATGATCAGCCGCTGTTTCTTGTAGAGCCAGCTTAATTAGCAAATTCATCAATGCCTCAATAGCTCAATTCCTATTCCCTACGGAAGACCAGTTTATATTATCCGAAATTCCTGTTAAATGAAAAAAGAGATTTTTGATCGTAACCCGATCCTGAAACTGTCATTCGATTTTTCTTTGATGGTAATTGATTATTGTGAAAAATTAGAAGCCGATAAAAAGTATGTTATTGCCAGGCAGTTGCTGAAATCCGGTACATCGATTGGGGCAAATGCAATGGAGGCGCAGAATGGGGAAAGTAAACCGGATTTTATCCATAAAATGAAGATAGCTGCTAAGGAAGCGGAGGAATCCCAATACTGGTTATGGTTATGTGAGCATGCAAAAAATTATCCGGATTGCAGGGAGCTGATTTTAAAAGTCGAAGAAATCAATAAAGTGTTAGGTAAGATTCTCTCCACTTCAAAGAAGAAATCACCGTTCAGTTACTTTCTGAGTTATTTCTTTTTTTAAGATGGATGGTGATTTGAGGGAGGTAGCTATTGAGATATTGAGCCATTTTTAAATTTTCAAATTCATTACATGTTTAAGAAAATATTAATTGCTAACCGTGGAGAGATCGCCCTTCGTGTTATCCGCACAGCCAGGGAAATGGGTATCAAAACAGTAGCCGTTTATTCCACGGCCGACCGGGATAGCCTTCATGTAAAATTTGCTGATGAGGCTGTTTGTATCGGTAAACCGCAGAGTTCTGATTCCTATCTCAATATCGCTCACCTTATGTCGGCCGCAGAGATCACCAATGCCGACGCTGTTCACCCCGGGTACGGCTTTTTGGCGGAGAATGCAAAATTTGCACAGATATGTAATGATCATGGAATAAAATTCATCGGGCCCACACCCGAGATGATCAATTCCATGGGTGATAAGATCACAGCCAAAGAAACCATGATCAAAGCCGGTGTGCCCGTGGTACCTGGTGGAGAAGGCCTCTTACAAAGTATTGACGAAGCCAAAGGACTTGCCAAGGGCATGGGCTATCCCGTTATTTTAAAAGCCACGGCCGGCGGCGGTGGTAAAGGCATGAGAATAGTATGGGAAGAAAGGGAACTGGAGAAAGCCTACGATACTGCCAAAGCCGAAGCAGCTGCAGCATTTAAGAATGATGGGATCTACATGGAAAAATTCGTGGAAGAGCCAAGACATATTGAAATACAGGTGGCAGGTGATCAGTATGGCACTATATGCCACCTGAGCGAGAGAGATTGTTCTATTCAGCGCCGTCACCAGAAACTGGTGGAAGAATCACCTTCACCGTTTATGACGGATGAACTGCGTTATAAAATGGGAGAAGCGGCAAAAAAAGCAGCCTCTGCCATTAATTACGAAAGTGTGGGCACGATAGAATTTTTAGTGGATAAGCACCGCAATTTCTACTTTATGGAAATGAACACCCGCATACAGGTGGAGCATTGCGTAACGGAAGAAGTGATCAACTTTGACCTGATCAAAGAACAAATCAAGATCGCCATGGGCGAAAGAATTTCCGGCCAGGATTATATACCTAACAGCCATTCCATAGAATGCCGTATCAATGCTGAGGATCCTTATAATGACTTCAGGCCTTCACCGGGCCGTATCACCACATTACACCAGCCGGGTGGTCATGGGGTAAGGGTGGACAGCCACGTTTATGCCGGTTATGTTATTCCACCGTATTACGATTCTATGATCGGTAAACTGATCACAGTGGCCCAAACAAGACAGGAAGCCATTCAAACCATGTACAGGGCGCTGAGTGAATATGTGATCGAAGGGGTGAAAACAACGATCCCCTTTCATTTGCAACTGATGCAGGATGAACGCTTCCGCAGCGGGGATTTTAATACCAAGTTTTTGGAAGGATTTACATTGAAATAATTAAGTTTCTAATATTATATAATCAATCCCGGTATTACGCCGGGATTTTTTAATTTCAGCGAATATTGTCTTTGCATGAAAAAGTATTTCCTCTTCATTAGCAGCGTTGTTATGGTAACTACCACTTATTCTCAAATAGCTACCAGGATTCATAACAAGGCGGTGGTGGCAGACACCCACAACGATGTCCTCTCTTCGGGTGTATTGGACGGCATTGATATATCCCATCGTGTAAAAGAAGGACACAGTGACCTTGTTCGCTGGAAAGAAGGCGGACTGGATGTACAGTTCTTTTCCGTATGGACAGGTGATAAAGCAAGAAACAAAGAAGGATTTTTTCAGGATGCTATACAGGAAATCGATTCGCTAAAAAAACTGGTGCTGAGAAACCCGGGACGCATGCGTATAGCCACATCTTACAATGATGTGCAAAAAGGGTTGCGCAAAAAACAACTGGTATCACTGATTGGCGTGGAAGGCGGGCACATGATCGAGAATGATATGGGTAAACTGGTGGACCTGGCAAAAAGTGGTATGAAGTACCTGACACTGACCTGGAACAACAGCACTTCCTGGGCCACCAGTGCCATGGACGAAACCCTGCACGGCGATACATTACAGCATAAAGGGCTGACAGATTTTGGAAAGCAGGTGGTGAAAATGCTGAACCAGTTGCATGTAATAGTGGACCTCTCACATGTGGGGGAGCAAACTTTCTATGATGCCATTGCCACTTCTTCCAGGCCGGTCATGCTTTCGCATAGCTCCGTATGGAATATCTGCCCCGTGTTTCGCAACGTAAAAGATGACCAGATAAAAGCGGTGGCGAAGAATGGGGGAGTGATATGTATCAATTTTTATTCGGGATTTATCGACAGCAATTTTGCCAAAAAAATGGCAGAACTGGAAGGAACGAGAGGCAAACAGATCAAAGACTCATTACAACAATATTATGATGCAGCGAAAATGAATGAAGTGTGGCGAAAAATATTTGGGGCCGAACTGGAGCCTTTACGTCCCACACTGGCACAGATGGTGGACCACATTGATTACATTGTAAAACTGGTGGGCGATGATTATGCAGGTATCGGCTCCGATTTTGATGGCGTTTCTTCATTGCCTGTTGGATTGGAGGATGTGACCACTTATCCTAAGATCACGGAAGAGCTGCTGAAGCGTGGCTATTCCAAAAAATCTATTAAAAAAATACTGGGCGGAAATGTTTTGAGGGTAATGAAAGCAAATTTTGAATAAGCGGAAGTAAGAAGTCAGAACTAAGAGGCAGGCGGGCGGAAGAACCTGGCAGAGCCCAGCGCTATTGTTTTTTATTTTGTTTCCTTTTGAAGTTTTTCCGCCATTTCTAATGTATGCTCTAATGATTTTGTGCTTGCCCAGCTATTATGGCCGGGTATAATAAATTTCGGGCCCTTACACTTTCGCTGCACATTTCTTAGGCTGTTTGCATATTCCTTTAGGTTGGCATCGCCTAAATTCCCGAGGTTGATGTCATCCGTACTTTTTATTAAACAACCCCCGTATAATATTTTTTCTTTTTTAAACCAGATGACAATGTTGTCCGGGGCATGTCCGGGACCGGGATAGTAGGTTTGAAAACTGTATTGCCCCACCCTGAAAACAGTATCCTTGTCAACCAGGTATTTTGCCCGCTTCATTCCTTTGGCTTCGCTTAACTCATCGGTGCGTTTTGTGGTATAGGTTTTAGCGCCCTTCGAGTGATAATATTCCAGGCCCGCTGTCCTGTCTTCATGAAAATGAGTGGCGATACAAAACACCACATTTTTTTGATGACGGTCATAAATACTATCCTCCAGTGGTTTAAACTGTGTGGTATCCCATGGAGAGTCAATAAGAATAACCCCTGCATGGGTCACCACATACATCCCGTTCGCAGGTATCCGAAATCCTTTATAATAATTATAAGTGGTAAAAACATAAAAATCACCGGTGAGATGGGTGATCTTTAAACTGCTATCTGATTGCTGGCCGAATAAAGTTATTGTAACGAAGAAGGTTATAATGGTAACAGTAATGCGCATGAGCGTAACGATCATTTGAGTTCATAAAATTAAGCTCTTGTCATAAAAAAAGCCCGAAAGACTTTGCTTTTAACAAGTTCTTTCGGGCTTCCGGCTTCTGACTTCCGACCTCTGACTTCTGACTCCCTATCTCAAAAACAAGATCTCCCTGTATTTCGGCAGGTACCATTCGCGGTCATCCACCAGCAATTCCAGTTTGTCCACATGATAACGGATATCATCAAAGAAAGCTTCCTTCACCTGGCTTTGGTAAGCGATGGCTTTGGTCCTTGTATTATCCATATTGTTGCACACTTTCCTGGCTTCGATCATCTTCTCCACCAGGTCACTGGCTTTATTGATATGTTCGGAGATCTTATCCAGGATTTGCTTTTGGTTTGCAAATCCATCTTCTTTAATACCGGCTTCTTTCAATCCCCTGATATTATTGGCCAGCAGGTTCTGGTAACGAATGGCGGCCGGCAGCACATGGCTGGTGGCCAGCTCTCCCATGATGCGGCTTTCAATTTGAACTTTCTTAATATACTTCTCCAGTTCTATCTCATGCCTGGCTTCCAGTTCCGTATGGCTGTAGATATGGTTGCTTTCAAATAATTCCTTTGCCTTTTTGGTTACCATGGCATCCAGGGCAAGTGGGGTGGTCTTTACATTGGGCAGGCCTCTTTTCTCTGCTTCTTTCTCCCAGGCCTGGCTGTAGCCGTCGCCTTCAAACAATACTTTTTCACTGGCCACAATATACTGGCGGATCACATGCATGATAGCGATCTCTTTCTTCTCGCCTTTATCGATCAGCGCATCCACTTCCTTTTTGAATTGCTTCAGGGTGGCTGCCATGATGGTGTTCAGCACCGTCATCGGGTTGGCGCAGTTGGCAGAAGAACCTACGGCACGGAACTCGAATTTATTTCCGGTAAAGGCAAAGGGCGAAGTGCGGTTACGATCGGTATTATCCATCAGCAGTTCAGGAATGCTTTTATGGATATCGATCTTCAGCATGCTCTCATCAGTTTCATCCATTTTATCAGATACCCTTTCTTTCACATCCTGCAACACTTTAGTTAGATACTGACCAATGAATACAGAGATGATGGCAGGCGGGGCTTCATTGGCACCCAAACGGTGATCATTAGGCGCAGAAGCAATAGAGGCCCGCAATACATCTGAATAATCATGCACCGCTTTGATCGTGTTCACAAAGAAGGTGAGGAACATCAGGTTGGTCTTGGGCGTTTTGCCGGGAGCTAATAAGTTGACACCGGTATCGGTGGCCATACTCCAGTTATTGTGCTTACCACTTCCATTGATGCCGGCAAATGGTTTTTCATGTAATAACACTCTTAGTTTATGACGGCGTGCCACCCTGTCCATAATATCCATGAGCAGTGAATTATGGTCCACTGCCACACTCACTTCTTCAAAGATGGGGGCACATTCAAACTGGGCGGGCGCCACTTCATTATGCCGGGTACGGAGAGGAATGCCCAGTTTATAGGCTTCTGTTTCAAAATCCCGCATGTAAGCATATACTCTTTCAGGAATGGAGCCGAAATAGTGGTCTTCCAGTTGCTGGTTCTTGGCAGATGAATGACCATATACGGTTCTGCCTGTCATCACCAGGTCGGGCCTGGCATTGAACATCGCTTCATCCATCACAAAGTATTCCTGTTCCCATCCCAGTGTGGCCGTTACTTTGGTTACGTTTTTATCAAAATAATTACACACTTCAACGGCCGATCTGTTCAATGCGTCCAGGGCTTTCAGCAAAGGCGCTTTATAGTCGAGAGATTCACCGGTGTAGGAAACAAAGATGGTGGGAATACATAATGTTTTTCCCTGGCCGATCTCCATGATAAAAGCAGGAGAGGAGGGATCCCAGGCCGTATAACCCCGGGCTTCAAATGTTGCTCTCAATCCACCACTGGGGAATGAAGATGCATCGGGCTCCTGCTGCACAAGAGCATCGCCATCGAATTGTTCAATTGCAGTGCCATCACCTTTCAGGGTAAAGAAGGAATCATGCTTTTCGGCCGTGGTGCCCGTCAGCGGCTGGAACCAGTGCGTGAAGTGGGTCACTCCTTTGCTTTCAGCCCATGCACGGATACCATTCGCGATTTGATTCGCCATAGAGCGGTCGATCTTCTGGCTGTTTTTGATGGAGGACTGAAGGCTTTTATAACCTTCATCGCTCAGGAATTCACGGGCGGTTTTTAATGTAAACACATTGCCGCCAAATATCCCGGTGATCTTTGCAGATCCTTCCACCTGAACTTCGGAATTGGCCGACAGATTGTTAATAGCTTGAAAACGTAATGACATGTAATTGATTTTTTTTGTGCGATAAAAGTATCGAAAAATTAAAAGGGTAAGCCATTAAATAGCTTACCCTGAATAAAGTGTTTATTTCTTCGTGTAAACAGGCATTATGCTACTTTCTCTAATACCAATGCTGCCTCACCCGCTTTTACCGTTTTAATGATCCTTGCTGCGACTTTATATGGATCAGCTGCGCTGTTGGGACGGCGGTCTTCCAGCCATCCTTTCCAGCCTCTTTCCACCGTACCGATGGGGATACGGATAGAAGCGCCACGGTCAGATACGCCAAACTTGAACTCGTCGATAGCAGCTGTTTCATGCTTGCCGGTCAGGCGCAGGTGGTTATCGGAACCATATACTTCAATATGTTCTTTTACCACGTGCCTGAATGATTCGCAGATTTGTTCATAGATCTCTTTGCTGCCGCAGGTCCTTAACAGGGAGTTGGAGAAGTTGGCATGCATACCACTTCCGTTCCAGTCAAGGTTACCGAGTGGTTTGCAGTGCCAGTTGATGGCGATACCGTATTTCTCACCGATCCTTTCCAGGAGATACCGGGCCACCCAAACCTGGTCGCCCGCAGCTTTAGCGCCTTTGGCGAAGATCTGGAATTCCCACTGTCCCGTTGCCACTTCAGCATTGATGCCTTCCACATTCAATCCCGCGTCTATACAGGCATCCAGGTGCTCTTCCACCATCTGGCGGCCAAATGCATTCTTGGCACCTACTGAGCAATAGTAAGGTCCCTGGGGTCCTGGATAACCACCTTCGGGGAAACCGATTGGTTTGTTGGTCTCAGGGTTCCACAGGAAATACTCCTGCTCAAATCCAAACCAAAAATCATTATCATCATCCGCAATAGTGGCGCGGCCATTTGATTCATGGGGACTGCCATCGGGGCTCAAAACTTCACACATGACTAAATATCCGTTTCTGCGTTGCGGGTCTTTTACAAGGAATACTGGTTTCAACAGACAATCTGAAGAACCACCGGGTGCCTGCTCGGTTGAAGAACCATCAAAGCACCACATGGGGCAATCTTCCAACTTACCGCTGAAGTCTCTTTCGATCTTTGTTTTACTTCTCAGGCTTTGAATGGGCTTATATCCATCCAGCCATATGTACTCAAGTTTAGAAACTGCCATAACTGATTTTTTAAATTAGTAAAAAAATTAATGTAGTAGGTGTTAGGACAAATTTAATATTTGAATAGAATAATCCCGCCTACAACTGTGATTTTTTGGAAAAAATGTTAATAAAACTGAGGTACAAAGGCTAAAAAATAAAAAACTAACAGTAATTCGTATAATTACTTAATATTAGTTTTATTTTTAATGTTATTGAAAATCAACATATTTACCCTTTCCCAGTTTAGCTGGGCTGCCAACGGCACCACAAGCAAAGGGATAATAACACTCCGGTACCGTACTATGGCCCCGAGGTTGTTATTGCTAAAGCCTATCGCTAATAATAAAGAGAAAGAAAAGAAAACACAGAAATAAATGGTACTTCTGGACCTGGGTTTATCGCGATGAAAAAAGAGGAACAATATAAATAATAGCAAAAGCAAACTGACTTCAATCGCAGCAGCAAGTGATAATATGTGACGAACATCGCTTGGATAAGGGCGAATAGCCGATAGGGTGATCGCCTGCGGGGTATTAGTTAAAAAACTGATCGCTGTAGGCTTTAGTTGTTTGATGGGAATCGTTGAATTACCGGGGGCCAGCATCATGAATTCCTGTTGCTTGTTCACCACCGCCTGTGGAAAATCAAACCTGGGATCCAAATACCGTATGGTAAAAAAAAGTATCCCGAACAATATATATAAGGTAACAAAGATATGCGGTACCCTCCCGGGCCATTTGATGGCCAGCAACCAGGTGAGCAGCGCGGGCAATAAAATAACGATGATAAAATTTCTTAACAGTGTTACCAGTAAAAGGCCGGTGATAAAAGCCATAATGCGTAAGAAACCGGCCCTTTTTTCCTTTGTACCAAAATACACCGTATATATCATCATGCTAAGTCCTGCAAAGATCAGCCCTTCTTTATGTATGCCACTGGCCCAGTAAAGAAATGAAGGCACCAGGAAAACGGATAGCAGCAAAACAGTTTTCTTGCCCGGGAAAATATCATTCATGACCCGGTAAAAAGCAACAGGCCCGAATAGGGTAACAAAGGAATAGAAAACGACATTCACGTAATAATTCCCAAAGCTGAAAATATTGAATACAGAAAGGATCTTAATGAACAGGTTTCCTTTCAGGTCACTCCAGTAAGAATCGGTGGATACAAATACCTTTTCCAGTCCGCCTGTATAGGGATTGATAAAGAGGTTGGTAAAATAGGCATGAGGGTCTTTGAAAAGCAGCTTATACTCCGCCACGCTATTGGTGTGATATCCCCAGGTGTCGAACATCTCCGCCAGGCCGCCATAATACAAGCCTATCCAGCCATAAAAGATACCGGCCATCACTTTCAGCAGGAACAAAATGATCAACTGTGATTTGCTTAAACCGGTGCGGGTAAAGAATTTTATCTTGGTGACCAGCCAGGCAAACAAAACGAGATATACTACAAAAAGAATATATTCCAAGAAAAGGATTTAATGATGCAAAATAGAATTTTTGAGGTAATAAAGTTGACAAGTTGTGTTTTACAGCCTGCCGCAGTTCCTGTAAATTTGCAGCTTTCCGGCTGCCTTGTTATCTATCCCGGTTAACACGATCCATGAAAGGTGGCCCAATCTTAAAACAATATGGAAGTAACTGTAAAAACCGCCCAGCAACTCCGATTAACAGCCGAAGAATTTGAACTGATCCGGCAAAAACTGGGACGTACACCCAATTTCAATGAATTATGTGCTTTCAGTGGTATGTGGAGTGAGCATTGCAGCTATAAGAATTCTATCAAATGGCTGAAGACATTACCCCGTGAAGGCGGCAGGATGCTGGTAAAAGCAGGTGAGGAAAATGCAGGACTGATGGATATTGGAGATGGACTGGGTGTTGTATTTAAAATCGAATCACATAACCACCCTTCCGCCATTGAACCCTTCCAGGGGGCAGCCACGGGAGTAGGCGGTATTCATCGTGATATCTTCACCATGGGTGCAAGGCCCATTGCTTCATTGAATTCCCTGCGTTTTGGAAAGCTGGAAGAAGATAAAACACAACATTTATTATCCGGCGTGGTGCACGGTATCGGGCATTATGGTAACTGCTTTGGTGTTCCCACAGTGGGTGGTGAGATCTATTTTGATGAATGTTATCATACCAACCCCCTCGTGAATGCGATGAGCGTTGGGATCGTAAAGGCCGGTCAAACCGTTTCTGCCACGGCTAAAGGAAAAGGCAATCCCGTGATGTTTGTTGGCAGTGCAACCGGTAAAGATGGGATTGGTGGCGCTTCTTTTGCTTCCGCAGATATTACAGCAGAAAGTGCACAGGACCTGCCGGCTGTTCAGGTGGGAGATCCTTTCCAGGAAAAGAAATTGCTGGAAGCTTGTTTGGAAGTGATACAGACCGGCGCTGTGGTGGGCATGCAGGACATGGGTGCGGCCGGAATCATCTGCTCCACTTCTGAAATGAGTGCAAAAGGCGAAGTGGGTATGCGTATTGACCTGGATAAAGTACCCACTCGCCAAAAAAATATGAAAGCCTGGGAATTACTGCTCAGCGAAAGCCAGGAAAGAATGTTATTGGTGGCCAAAAAGGGAAGAGAGGAGGAAGTGGCAAAAGTATTTACCAAATGGGACCTTCCCTGTTCTGTTATAGGCGAGGTAACGGAAGATGGCATCCTTAATTTTTATATGCATGGTGAACTGGAAGCTTCCCTGCCGGCACATGACCTTGTATTAGGTGGCGGTGCACCCCAGTATGAAAGAGCGTACAAAGAGCCCGTTTATTTTGCTGAGATAAAAAAATTCAATCCTTCAGCCTTGCCCGTTCCGGATGACCTGAAAGGGGTGGCAGAGAAGATCATCCAATTACCTTCTGTAGCTTCCAAACGCTGGATATTTACACAGTACGATAGCATGGTGGGTACGGTAAATTCATCCACCAACCAGCCGTCTGATGCACCCGTGGTAACGGTAAAAGGCACTACCAAGGGAATTGCCATGACCACAGATTGTAATAGCCGTTATGTATTTGCAGATCCTTATGTGGGTACCATGATCGCTGTGAGTGAGGCAGCCCGCAATATCGTTTGCAGTGGTGCAGAACCCCTGGGCGTTACCAATTGCCTCAACTTCGGTAATCCTTATGATCCGGAAGTTTATTACCAGTTTGTGCATGCCATAAAGGGAATGGGCGAAGCCTGCCGCAAATTCAATACACCGGTAACAGGGGGCAACGTTAGTTTCTATAACCAAAACCCCGATGGCCCTGTTTTTCCCACACCCACGATCGGCATGGTGGGATTACTGGAGAATATCACGGACAAGATGACCATGGATTTCAAAGAAGAAGGTGATGTGATCTATGTGATCGGCAACTCCACTAATGATATAAACTCTTCTGTGTATCTCAGCAAAATTTGCGGGGTGGAATTTTCACCGGCACCGCATTTTGAACTGGAAGAAGAATTTTCGTTGCAACAAAAACTGGCAGACCTGATCAGCAAAAAACTGGTACGCTCTGCACATGATATCAGTGAGGGTGGTTTGTTTGTCACCCTTTGTGAAAGCGGCTTTCATAATGAACTGGGTTTCTCTATTCAAACCAGGGGTGGTATCCGAAAAGATGCCTGCTTGTTTGGTGAAGGACAGAGCAGGGTGGTGGTAACGGTGGAAATAGGGGATGTTAAGAAATTTGAAGCCAGCCTCGGCAATTTACCTTTTGAAAAGATCGGTGTGGTAACAGGTACTGAATTGGTGGTGGATGGCGATTTCTGGGGCACCATAGACTGGTGGAAAGATAAATATGATACGGCCATTGAAAATTACCTGTCAAAAGAAGAGGCAGGATCGGCATTAAGTTCTATCTGATGGTAAACAGGGATCAAGTAATATTATTGACAGGCGCTGCCGGTTTTATCGGCAGTTATGTACTGGGTTTCCTCAACAGGAAGGGATATGGTAAAATCATTATTGCCGACGATTTTAGTGAAGCCTATAAAAAGCCAAATTACGGCAGCAAGAAATTTATTGCACAGGTAGAAAGAGAGCAGCTGTTTGAATGGCTGGAAAAAACAGGCAGGAAGGTTGACCTGGTCCTGCACCTCGGCGCCCGTACCGATACCACGGAGTTTGATTATAGCATACACGAGAAGTTAAATGTGGAGTATTCCAAAAAGATATGGGCTTACTGTGTAGCCCAAAATACCCCCCTGGTCTATGCTTCTTCAGCGGCTACTTATGGAAGCGGCGAGTATGGTTATAAAGATGATCATGCCCTGGTGGAGAAGCTGCAGCCGTTGAATGCCTATGGGGTTTCCAAAAATGAATTTGATAAATGGGCACTGCAACAATCAAATCAGCCTCCTTTCTGGGCAGGGTTGAAGTTCTTTAATGTATATGGGCCCAATGAGTATCACAAGGGAAGAATGGCGAGTGTGATATTGCATGCCTTTAACCAGATCAAATCAACCGGGAAAGTAAAACTCTTCAAATCGCATAAGCCGGAGTACAAAGATGGCGGCCAGTTGCGTGATTTTATCTACGTGGAAGATGTGGCGAAAGTGATCTTCTGGTTAATGGAAAATAAAGTGGCATCCGGGCTTTATAATTTAGGTACTGGCAAAGCAAGAACATTTGAAGACCTGGTGAAAGCTATTTACAGCAGTTTGCAATTGACCCCGGATATTGTCTTCATTGATACTCCCGAAGATATCCGTGATAAATACCAGTATTTCACGGAAGCCGACATGGGCAAATTGAAAAAGGCAGGCTACCACGACGATTTTTATTCGCTGGAGAAGGGGGTGTCGGATTATGTAAACAACTATCTCGAAACAAGTCTGTATTACTGAAGATGTAAAAGCCCTGGGGTTTGGGCAGGGATCGCCTGGTGCAGGGGTGAACGATAAACCATAAACTTGTACTTTTGCAGAAATGTTGCGTGCCAACGGGAACCCCGGCTGGCATTTTTAGTTAAATAATTAGTTATGGCAAAGAAAATAGCGATCATCGGCGGAGGGAATTTAGGTGCATCCATTGCAGACGGGCTGATATTAAGCGAATTCAGCAGGCCGGTGGAATTATCGATCACCCGCAGAAACCTTTCCACTCTAAATCGTTTTTCTGAAAGGGGCTCCATGGTGCACAGCGATAACAAAAAAGCCGTTCGTGACAGTGAGGTGATCATTTTGGCGGTTAAGCCTTATAATTACGCAGAGATCATCAAAGAAATAAAAGGGGCGCTCAATCCAAAGAAACATATCATTGTTTCCGTGATCACCGGTGTGTGGATCGAGCAATTGCAAAAAGCGATTGAAAAACCGGTGCCTGTTATCAGGGCCATGCCCAATACTGCGATCGCTATTCAGCAAAGCATGACCTGCCTGGCACATGCCGGCGCCACTGCCTCACAACTGAATTATGTACAGCAATTATTTGATCAGTTAGGAAGGACGGCGCTCATTGATGAAAAACTGATGGATGCTGCCACTGTTTTAGGTGCCTGCGGAACCGCTTATGCCATGCGCTATATCCGCGCCAATATCCAGGGTGGTATTGAAATAGGATTCGACGCCGCCACGGCCACTTTGATCGCTGCCCAAACCGTAAAAGGAGCTGCTGATCTGTTATTGCAAAAAGGCACACACCCGGAGCAGGAGATCGATAAAGTAACAACGCCAAAAGGCTGCACCATTGCCGGGTTGAATGAAATGGAACACCAGGGTTTCAGCTCATCACTCATCCGCGGATTAGTGGCCAGCTATAATAAGATCGTGAAGGGATAAGACCTGCAACCTATCACTTACAACTAAAAACTTACCACCTAATACAACTCTCCCGTATCCATATTCAGCTGGAGTATCCTTCTGTCTATAGTGGTTGATGTTCTTGTAAGTTGCCCGGGCTGAGGATAATTGTGGTAATTGCTGATATGTTTGGCGCCGAAGATCTCAAAAGTATTTTGTTGCCGCACGGCTTTAAATGCACTGAAACTGGCACTGATAAAAAGAGTTTCCCCATCATAGAATCCCCAGTATTTAGATACCAGGGTTTCGCCTCCATTGCCGGTGGTATATAATTCATCTGTTTTTTTGCCTTCCCTGAGTATAAACGGTGTAACCCAGGGCTTATTCTTCCTGAAATCTTCAAAAGTCAGAAAGATGCCTTTTCGGATAGCTGTATCTGTCAGTACCGGTATATTGAACCGGTCATTATAATATTTGTTCACTTCCTGCCAGCTCAGTTCCTTGCGCTTGGACAAAAGGGCGGGAATGTCGGTCAGGGCCATTTTTCGTGCCATGGAATCAAAGGGCAGAAAAAAGAAACGGTCAATCGTGCCCCTTCTCAGCTTCACAGTGGCATTCCAGAAGGAGGTGTCGATCCTGAACAGTGTTTGCAAATGCGAGGCAGTACCGGCAAGTATTTCCATTTGCACGCTGCAGCTGCCACTGTAATCCTCGTATACATTCGTGCTGTTATAGGTTTTCTGGATCACCTTTTTATCCAGCATTTCATCCAGTATGCCTTTTTGCAGCCAGTATGAACGGATAAAGATCACCAGCGACCGGTCAGCTGTGGGATCCAGGTTGTTCTTAAAATAATTATTGAGGATATGGGCCCAGGATTTTTCGGGTTTTATCCTGACATCATTGTTGGTGTAACCGCATTTTGACGTGTCGAATCGTTTATCATATACCTGAATATCCCGAAACGGAAGTTTATCGTTTCTGAAATAAACGATATTGTCGAATGACACACGAAATTCTTCGGCCTCCAGGATGTTCTTCAGCCCATCATTCTTTTGGGCCCATACATTTTGAATAAAAGAAATAAAAACGAGGAGAAGGACGGTACGCACTTGTCGCATCATTTTATTGATTTTTATAAACAACACCATCTTTCATCACAAATACAATTTTACCAAATGCCTGCGCATCTTTTAAAGGGTCACCGTCCACCGCAACGATATCGGCCAGCTTCCCTGCTTCAATGCTGCCCAGCCTGTCCTTTTCTCCCAATAGTTCAGCGGCATTGATGGTGGCAGACTGAATGGCTTCCATAGCTGGCATGCCGGCTTCGATCATGTATACAAACTCGATCCAGTTGCGTCCATGCTGGTAAACGCCGGCATCAGTGCCAAATGCGATCTTCACACCGGCTTTGTAAGCTTTGGCAAAGGTTGCCTTGATCTTCGGACCTATCTCCAGGGCCTTGGGTGTTACCAGCTCCGGGTAATAACCCGGTTTTTTAGCAGAGTCGGCCACAGACGAAGCGGCTGTGAGCGTAGGCACATACCAGGTGCCATATTGTTTAAAAAGAGCAATGGCTTCATCATCCATATAGGTCCCATGCTCGATGGAATTGACACCCGCCCGAATGGCCCTTTTCATTCCTTCGGCGCCATGGGCATGTACAGCCACTTTAAATCCATAGTCTTTGGCTGTTTCCACAATGGCTTTAATTTCTTCTTCAGCGAATTGCGGGTTGCTGGAACTTTTTGCAACACTCAGCACACCCCCGGTGGCTGTGATCTTGATCAGGTCGCTGCCATCCTTATACCGCTGACGGACCGCTTGCCTGCATTCATCCGGCCCATTGGCCACAGCTTCTTTAGGGCCCGGGTCACCCATCAGGTCACGACGGTAGCCATTGGTAGGGTCGGCATGTCCACCTGTTGTGGCAATGGATTTCCCGGCTGTATACACCCGGGGGCCTTTGATCCATCCTTTATTTATCGCGTTTCGAAGAGAAATATTTACACCGGTACCTCCCAGGTCACGTACGGTGGTAAATCCGGTCAGCAAAGTGGTTTCCGAGAACTTTACCGATTGATAAGCATAGTCAGCCGGGTTATAGGTATAGGTTTCCATGTACCGGTTGGGGTTGGTCTCGTGCTCCATGTGCACATGCATATCAATCCAGCCCGGGGTTACTGTTTTGTTCTTCAGGTCAATGGTCTTGTCGGCGCTTCCGGGTTTTGAAAAGCCACTTTCTACGGCGGTGATCTTATTTTTTTCCACCACAATGGTCATATTCTTTTTAGGCTCCGTGGAAATGCCATCTATTAAAATGCCGCACCAGATATAGGTTTTCTGGGCAAGGCCATTGAGGCAGATCAATGCAAAGGCCCAGGGAAGAATTATTTTTCTCATCCAACTGTTTTTCTCAACTAAAATACCCGCTTTTTTCCACAACCATTAATTCGATTTTTATGCCCGGTAAATTTCTTTTAACTTTGCATGACCTCCCGGAAATTTTCCTTTTTTCACTTCCGCTGGTCATATGGGTTAGGAATTTCATCTGTTTTATTTTATCGGGCTTTTAAATTATAACCATAGGTTATGGCTAAGTATATTTTTGTTACCGGGGGGGTTACTTCTTCATTAGGAAAGGGGATCATTGCCGCATCGCTGGCCAAATTATTACAGGCAAGGGGTTTGCGGGTGACCATCCAGAAATTCGACCCCTATATTAATGTGGACCCTGGCACTCTTAACCCTTACGAACATGGGGAGTGCTATGTAACAGAAGATGGCGCAGAAACAGACCTTGACCTGGGCCACTACGAAAGATTCCTGAACATATTTACTTCCCAGTCCAATAATGTGACCACGGGTCGCATATACCAGACCGTTATCAATAAAGAAAGAGAAGGCGCTTATCTCGGAAAAACCGTACAGGTGGTACCGCATATCACGGATGAGATAAAAAGAAGAATGAAACTCTTAGGCGAAAGCGGCGACTATGATATCGTCATCACAGAGATAGGTGGTACGGTGGGCGACATTGAGAGTTTACCTTTTGTGGAAGCGGTCCGTCAATTACAATGGGAACTGCCTGAAGAAGATTCGGTGATCGTGCACCTGACACTGATACCTTACCTGAAAGCCGCCAAAGAACTGAAAACAAAGCCCACCCAGCACAGCGTGAAAATGCTGAGCCAGGAAGGTGTTCACCCGGATATCATTGTTTGCAGAACAGAAAAACCATTATCACAGGAGCTGAGAAGAAAGATCGCCTTATTCTGTAATGTGAAGCAGGAAGCGGTGATAGAAGCGGCCGACGCACCCACCATTTATGAAGTGCCTATCCTGATGATGCGGGAAGGACTGGACAAGACCGTGCTGAAAAAAATGAATATCACAGGTTATAAGGAACCCGACCTGAGTAAATGGAAAGAGTTTCTCGATAAACTGAAATACCCCAGGGGTAAGGTCACGATCGGGCTGATTGGTAAATACCTGGAACTGCAGGATGCTTATAAATCCATCCTGGAATCATTTATACATGCAGGTGCAATGAATGAGTGCCTGGTGCAGGTGGTGAATGTGCATAGTGAATTCATTACCGATGATAATGTGAGTGAAAAATTGGGTGGACTGGACGGCTTGCTGGTGGCGCCTGGTTTTGGACACCGGGGTGTGGAAGGAAAGATCGTGGCCGTTCGGTTTGCAAGGGAAAAAGGCCTGCCATTCTTTGGTATCTGTTTGGGTATGCAAATGGCGGCCATTGAATTTGCCAGGAATGTACTGGGATTAAAAGATGCTCATTCCACTGAAATGGATCCACAAACAAAAGAACCGGTGATCGACCTGATGGAAGAACAAAAAAAGATCACTGCCAAAGGAGGTACCATGCGATTAGGTTCTTATCCCTGTGATCTCACCGAAGGTTCACTGGCCGCAAAGATATATGGTAAGCCATCGATCACTGAAAGGCACCGCCATCGCTGGGAGTTCAATAATAAATACCTGCAGCAATTTGAAAATGCCGGCATGAAAGCCAGCGGTAAAAACCACGGTACAGGCCTGGTGGAAATTATTGAATTGCCGGCGCATCCTTTCTTTATTGGCGTGCAGTTTCACCCTGAGCTGAAAAGCACTGTGGAGAATCCGCAGCCGATCTTCGTTCACTTTGTACAGGCGGCCAGGCAATACGCCGAAAGCAAGATCGAGTCCAGGAACCCGCTCTTGCAAAGTGAAATGATCTGACTTTGACCAGGCCCGGGTTGATGATTACCGTCATAAAGGATGAAATGGCCTCAAATAACTACTGATCAGCAGGATTATGCCCGGGCCATTCAGCCCCCTTACTAGTGACTTTACCCTATCTTTGCCCACTCCAAAAAGGAATTCAGAATGAAGTTTGACCGTAACACCGTGCTGGGATTTGTGATCCTGGCGGCATTGTTTTTTGGCTATTTCTACTACACCAACCAGGGCGAAGCCGAGCTCCGCAAGAAAAAAGCAAGGGAGCTGGCAATAAAAGACTCGATTGAAACTGCTAACCGGGCGAAAGATACCACCTCCTATGCCCGTGATACAGTGAATAACGATTCTATTAATGCAGTTACCAAAGCAGGGCACTTCAAAGGGGGAACGGGTGGGCCTGAACAAACAGTGACCCTGGAGAATGAAGTTATGAAAGTGACATTCACCACCAAAGGTGGCCAGCCAAAGAAAGTGGAGTTAAAGCAATTCAAGGGCCGCGACAGCAATTGGGTACGACTGGCTTCCACAGATTTTGATAAGATCAGTTATCCCGTCAACACTTCTGCTAATTCCAGTGAGCTGACCGCTAACCTTAATTTTAATAAGATCGATTCGTCGGGGAATGCGGATGGCAGTAAGACCATCTCTTTCACCATTGCTTCTTCCGATAGTGTCAGCACTTCGTCTATTGTTCATAGTTATACGATTAAACCGGGCAATTACATGCTGGACTTTAATGTGCAGCTGAATGGAGCGGATAAATTATTGACGCAGGGTAACATGAACCTGGTGTGGCAGTATGCAGCCCTGCAGCAGGAATCAGATATTTCGTACGAAAAACAGAATACACAGGTAGGTTATGTAAAAGATGGGGAATTTGATTATCATACCATACACCGGCGGAGCAGTAAAAGTTTTGATCAGCCGGTGAACTGGGTGGGGGTGAGGCAACGTTTCTTCTTTTCCATCCTGGTGGCAAAGAATAATTTCTCGGGTGGTAATATGGAATGGACCGTTCCGGCGGATAGCGCCCAAACCATTGTACGTTCCACCGCCAACATGAGATTGCAGGTGCCGGCAGGTAACAAGGCCAATGTTGCTTTCAATATCTATTACGGTCCATCAGACTATCATGAACTGAAGCCTTACGGGATGAAATTTGAAAAACTGGTGAACCTGGGGCAGGGAATGTATGCCTTTGTTCGCCCGTTGAACAGGTTCATCATCATGCCGATTTTTGATTTCCTGCAGGGATTTACCAGCAATATGGGTATTGCTATTGCATTACTGACACTTGTGATACGGCTGCTGACCTCACCGCTCATTTATAAAAGCTACCTGAGCGGTGCTAAAATGAAAGCGTTGAGACCGGAGATCGCCAAACTGAAAGATAAATTTGGTGAAGACAGGCAGGCGATGAGCATGGAGCAAATGAAGTTGTTCCGTGAAGCCGGCGTTAACCCGCTGGGTGGTTGTATCCCCGCTTTGCTTCAAATACCGATCTTCTTTGCCCTTTTCAGTTTCTTTAATGCTGAAGTTGGATTGAGAAGCGCCAGTTTCCTCTGGTCGCATGATCTTTCTGCCTTTGATGCACCTATACAGTTTGGCTTCAATATACCCTTACTGGGCAGCCACCTGAGTTTGTTTAATATTACTGCCACACTAACCAGCTTCCTGATCTCCTGGTACAGCATGAGCATGACACCGGACCAGAGCAACCCGATGATGAAATACCTGCCTTATATTTTCCCGGTATTTCTTCTGTTCTTCTTTAATAAGCTGCCATCAGCATTAACCTGGTATTATACCGTATCCAACGTAATTACGCTGATTATCCAGATCATCATTCAGAAATATATCATTGATCACGACAAGATATTGGCACAAATAGAGCTGAACCGGAAAAAGCCAAAAACCAAATCGAAATGGCAGGAAAGATTTGAACAGATGCAGGAGCAGCAAAAAAAGGTGAAGGATATGCAGCAGCGAAAACGTTAATTCTCCCGCCGTTAAAATACTCTTAATATCAACCGGGTGGGGCCATCAGCCACCCGGTTTTTTTCATATCTGGCTGAGAAATAAGGAAAGGACACGCGGGGTGCAACTTATTGATTAAATTGGCACGTCTTTTATTATATAAGTAAGACAGATAAACATGAAAAAAGCAGCTTACATACTGACTAACGTGATTGCCCTGGTTGTTTCATTTGCTGCAACAGCACAAAAGAGACTGACAGAGGCCACCATTTCGTATGACATTGTTATTAATACCAATAACAAAACGCCCCAGGCAGCCGATATGCTGGATGGCGCAACCAGTGTTATATACCTGAAAGGGAGTTCCAGCCGTTCGGAAATGATCAGCTCCCTGGGTACGCAGGCCACTATCGTAGAAGGGAAATCTGGTGATGTGACGATCCTGAAGGAGTATGGCGAGCAGAAATACATGATCAAAATGACACCGGATAACTGGAAGGAATCTAATAAAAAATATGAAGGGGTGACTTTTACTTACCAGGAAGAATATAAAACTATTGCAGGCTATAATTGTCAGAAAGCGACGGGTACATTGCAGGATGGCAGCACTTTCACAGTATACTTTACAAAGGACCTGCTGCCGCTGAATAAGGATTTTCAGTACCTGAACAAGAATCTACCGGGTTTGGCTATGCAGTATGAAGCCAATTTGAATAAGATGATGGTGACTTACACGGTATCCAGTATCAACTTCAATCCTGTGCCACAGGCAAAAATGGATATACCTAAATCTGGTTACAGAGTGATGACATACGAGGAAAGTAAGGGGGGAGGAAATTAATTTCTTCTCAACTGGCGGTTGCTGATATCGATCTTTACCTTATCCAGAATTACATTCTTTTTGAGAGGAACCGTGTAAGTGATATTACCTTTTTGAAGTGTAACAACGGTATTCAGGCGGATAGATTTTGGCTCCGAGTTTGGATTGATCACCTGGTTACCACGGTACGTATACCCTGATTTAAGGCTGAAAGTGCCGGGAGTAATGGTAGACTTATTGGAAAGCAGTGATTTTTTAGGCCCCTCTTTCACGGATTTGATCTTCCCGTCACCCAAAGTAGCGAAAGAAGCAACAGCTATAATGCCAATAAGCATTAATACAGAGGCTTTTTTGCCAATTGTTCTCAATATAGTTGACCTTGGGTGGTTCATTGCATACAAAAATAAAGACAAAAGAGAATATAAAAAAAACCGTTTATCCAGAACTTTAGTACTTCATTAACGACGGGAAACCAAAATTGTTACATTATTTGCAAGAATTTCTCAACTATTTTGCACATCTGGGGATAACTAAACCCTTCATTTTGAGCTTTTTTTGAGTTAACTTGTTCATACCAAAATATTTCTGGGAGCAAGGCCCCGAAACTTTCGGGACAGCTCCCCGGGCTCTTTCAATACCGGTTAAACAATCGGATTAGATTACCAAACGTTCGGAATACATGAAAGACAATCCTTACCGCGAGGATCGGGACCAGATCCAGGAACTGCTTAAGAAATATGATAATCTGAAAAATGGTCGCAGCCAGTCTTTTATTGAAGAAGAGGCTTTTGAAAAAATAATCGACTATTTCCACGAAAAGGAAGACCTGGTGAAAGCACTGGAGGCCGCTGAAACCGGCAGCAGTCAATACCCCTATTCCTCACTTTTACTGATAAAGAAGGCTGATATCTTACTCGCCAGTCGTCGTTATAAAGATGCATTGGACATACTGGAGCAGGCATCATTGCTCGACAGCGGAGATATTAACTTGTATATCCTTAAAACAGACGCCTACCTCGCATTAGACCAGCAGGAAAAAGCAGTGGTATTGCTGGAAGAAGCTTTGCTCCTGTTTGAAGGAGAGGAACGTCTTGAATTGTTGTTTGAGCTGGCTGATGTGTACGATGATTATGAGGAATTCGATAAAGTGTTTGACTGCCTGAAGATGATCCTGGAAGATGAACCTACCAATGAGGAAGCTTTGTATAAGATCTGTTTCTGGACCGATTTTACGGGCCGGAATGAAGAGAGTATCCGGTTGCACCAAAAGATCATTGATGAATATCCTTACAGCGAACTCGCCTGGTTCAACCTCGCAGCAGCCTACCAGGGATTGAAACTGTATGAAAAATCTATTGATGCTTACCAGTATGCCATTACCATTGATGAGAAATTTGATTACGCATATCGCAATATGGGCGACGCCTATATCCGGCTGAGAAAATACAAGGAAGCCATTGAAGTGCTGGAAAAAGTGAACGAGCTGGCCAAGCCGGAAGATGTGATCCTTGAAGCGATCGGCTATTGTTATGACCGCCTGAAGAATTTTGCGCAGGCCAGATTTTATTATCGAAAAGCTACACATCTCCGGCAGGATGACAGCAAATTATTTTACAAGATAGCCTGCACCTATTTTAATGAAGGGCAGTGGGAGAGTTGTATCAAACAACTGGAAACAGCCCTTAAGATCCAGCGCAACGCCACTGAGTATCTTTTGCTGATGGGAGAATGTAAGTTGCAACAGGGACAGGTGAAAGAAGCCGTGCAGTGTTTTATGGATGTGGTAAGGCTGAAACCAAAGAACCTGGCGGGCTGGGAAGCCCTGATCCGCTGTTTGTATAAAGCAGCTTTCTATGAGGAAGCGTTGGAACAAACGGAAACAGCCCTGGAGGTAACGAATCACAAACCTATTTTTCTTTTTTATCATGCGGCTGTTCTTTTTGGTTTGGGTAAATCAAAAGAAGCAGTACTCGTACTGGTAAAAGCCATGGAAAAATCGCCCCGGCAGCTGAAAAAATTCATCGAACTCAATCCGGCTATTTTGCAAAACCAGCAGGTGGTGGATGTGCTGGCCCGCTTTAAAAGAAATAAGTCGATCTGAGGGGTAGGGTGTTTTAATTATATATATCAGCCCCTCTCTGCCGATTCTTCCCTATTTTTGCCGCCGTTAATGCTTAGGGCCAACAGCCGAGGAGTTCTATGATTCTTGAATCAAACTGGTTAGCATGAATTTTAATTTGTCACAAATTCCTGAAAGAATAAAACAACCACGTAAATCCGGCCTCACCATGGTGATGGATAAAGGATTGAGCATAGATGAAGCGAAGAATTTTATGAGTGTATCTCATCCGCATGTGGATATTGTAAAACTGGGGTTTGGCACATCCTTCGTTACCCCCAATCTTGGCGAAAAACTGGAAGTATACCGTTCTTATGATATTCCCATTTATTTCGGGGGTACATTATTTGAAGCTTTCCTGATCCGCAACCAGTTTGATGATTATATTGAAGTATGCAGGAATTACGGGATATCTTACATGGAAGTAAGTGATGGCTCTATCACCATTCCCCATGCTGAGAAATGCGGGTATATTGAAAAACTTACCAAACACGGAACGGTGTTAAGCGAAGTGGGCAGCAAGGATGCCGCTCATATCATTCCCCCTTATAAATGGATCGAACTGATGAGGGCTGAACTGGAAGCCGGCTCTGCGTATGTCATTGCCGAAGCAAGAGAAGCAGGAAATGTGGGTATCTATCGCGGCAGCGGAGAAGTAAGAGAGGGCCTGGTGCAGGAGATCCTGACACAGATACCGGGTGAGAAGATCATTTGGGAAGCTCCTCAAAAAGCACAACAACTTTATTTTATTGAACTCCTGGGGTGCAATGTCAACCTCGGTAATATCGCACCTACCGAAGTAATTCCGCTGGAAGCCATGCGAATTGGTTTGCGCGGCGATACATTTAGTTTATATCTTGATAAAAAAGAAGCCTGATGCGGCTCTATGGATTAATTGGTTATCCTTTGTCTCATTCATTTTCGAAGAAGTACTTTGATGAGAAATTTGAGAAGGAGGGATTAACGGATTGCCATTTCAAAAACTTCCCCATCGCTAACATCCGGGAACTCCCTGTTTTATTAAAAGAAAATCCGGCCCTTCGCGGACTCGCTGTTACTATTCCCTATAAGCAACAGGTACTGGCCTTTTTGGATGCAAGGGATAATATCCCCCCGGAACTGGAGGCCTGTAATTGTATTTGTGTGGATCACGGCAAACTGACAGGTTACAATACAGATCATACCGGGTTTGAAAAAAGCTTTGCGCCATTGTTACAACCGCATCATACACGGGCATTGATATTGGGTAATGGGGGTGCCACAGCTGCAGTGGCATTTGTGCTGAAGAAGCTCGGTATTTCTTTTCAAATAGTAAGCCGTGTTCTTCACAACGGTTCGTCGCTCACGTATGCCGACCTGCATGAACCCGTGATGAAAGAACATACCGTGATCATCAATACCACGCCGTTAGGAATGTATCCTGCTGTGCAGGATCGGCCGCCGATACCTTATACTTTTATTACGGAGCAACATTTTCTATACGATCTCATATACAATCCTGAAAAAACATTATTCCTGCAAAAAGGAGAAGAAATGGGTGCCCGGGTAAAGAACGGGGCTGATATGCTGGTGTTCCAGGCAGAAGAGAACTGGAAAATTTGGAACAGCTGAACTACTCATGGGTGCTGAGTTTTATCCTTCCTTCTTCCGGTAGGGCCGCGATCTTTTTCTTCTCATAGTCGTAACAGATCATTCCTGTTTTAGCAGCAGCTACCAGCTTCAGCCCATCCTTATCTTCTTTAACCAGTTTATAATAGAGGTCGAATCCTATTTTGGAAAGATCACCTGCCGTTACTGAAGCAATGACAATATCGCCATAAAACAATTCGGATTTGAATTCAATCCCCACATCGGCCATGATCATACCGGTGCCGCCAAAATTCAATTCCGTATAACCCAGGCTGCGGAGGAACTGCATTCTTGCTTCATGTATGATGGAAAGAATAGTGTCATTGCCCACATGATCGCCATAATTGATATCGGTGATGCGAACAGGTATCCTGCATTGGAATGAAAAATGAACGGGCAGCTCTATCTTTATTCGGGCCATGTAATTGCTTTGCCGATAAAATTAGGGAATAGGGCCTGAAACCAATGTCTTATTGGTTATCATTACCCTGCAGGGTGCTCAGCAGACTGAGGATATCCATGAAGTTGCCGGAAGAATGGCCTACGGATGAGTTGGCGAGTTTCTCTCTCCACCTTTTCATTTGGTCCACGCAGTTGAGGTCCTGGTCTTCACCGGAGACACAGCAAACCAGGCTGCCCAGTTTTTTAGACATCCGGATGATATTACCATCAGGTGTCATGAGCATGATATAACGGTCAGCGATATTATTCTGTACTGGTTCAGGTTCGGGCTCGGTAAAATCGCCCAGGCCTCTGGGTCTTGAAACGGCGAAATAAAAATCAGAAACGCCCTTTAGTTTGGTGCTGGCAGGCATATCCAGTTTAGCATAGGTCCTCTTGCTGGCTTCCAGGGCGGCATTATCTCTTGCATCCTGTTCGGCCGTGCTTGTGTTTTCAGTGGCCTGTGGCGTAGTAGCGGTGGAATTATTTTCAATGTTGGTACCAGGAATTGTTTTGGGCTTTGTGCTGTTGTGCTGCTGCACCATTTCAATATTTGTGTTGCTGCCTTTGTTATTAAAAAGTTTCAGTCCTCCCCAGGCCAGGAAGGCGATGAGGGCGGCAGCGGCAGCATACCGGAGAAAGGGGATGACTCTTCCCTTCCCGGTGGCGGGTGGTGCTATTTCTGCATCCAGGCTATGGGTGATATTATTCCAAACTTGTGAAGGCGGTGCCACTTCATGGTTATATAAAGTCGAAGGGAAGGAATGACCGCTGGCTGCATCGTCGAGTTCGGCCGACAGTTTCTCCCATACGCCCGGCGGGGGTGTTATTTCGTAGTGATATAATTTATGTTTGGGGCCGTTCATTGTCTTGTTTTTGTTCCTCGTTGCTGGTCCAGGTAAGTTTTCACCATATCCTGCAGTATCACTTTGGCCCTGGATAGCTGCGATTTGCTGGTGCCTTCGCTGATGCCCAGTGCGTCGGCTATTTCTTTATGGGTGTATCCCTCCACCACATACATATTAAAAACTGTCCGGTAGCCCGGTGAAAGTTCCTGGATCAGGGCCATGATATCTTTTTCTGCCAGGTCATCCAATGCTGATGTATATTTTCCTTCGATCGTATTCTCTTCCTTTTCGGTAACCGGCATCAGGTATCGTTTGCGGCGAAAGTGTTCAATAGCGGTATTCACAAATATCCGGCGTACCCAGCCTTCGAAGGAACCTTCGCTGCGGAAACTATCCAGCTTTTTAAAGATCTTGATAAAACCTTCCTGTAATATATCCTGGGCTTCCTCGGCATTGGCTGCATAACGAAGGCAAACGGCATACATACGGGGTGAGAAGCGACGGTATAATTCTTCCTGCATTCGCCGGTTGCCTTCAAGGCACCCAGTAATTAAGTCGCTTTCGGAGATATTTTGGTTGCGTTCAGGTGTCAAAATCAGTGGTTTGTTGATAAGATATTCAAAAATGCTACCAGTTTTTCGGTGGCCCTGGCACGGTGGCTGTATAATGCTTTCTCTTCCAGCCTCATCTCTGCAAATGTTTTGTTGCTTCCCAGGGGCACAAATACAGGATCGTATCCAAATCCTCCCGTCCCTCTTCGTTCCCGGATGATCATACCTTCGCAGGTCCCTTCCAGCAATGTTTCCTCACCATCCATGATCAGCGAAATAACGGTCTTAAAACGGGCGCTTCGGTCGGTTTTATCCGCCAAATTACTTAAAAGCTTGTCAATATTATCGTCGAAGGATTTGTGCTCACCGGCATAGCGGGCACTCTTTACACCCGGTTCACCATGCAGGGCTGTAACCTCCAGGCCGGTATCCTCGCTAAAGCAGTTTTCACCGGTCATTTCATAGATCGTCTTTGACTTGGCAGATGCATTTTCTTCAATGGTATCATAGGGTTCGGCTATCTCCACATCAATACCGGCCTCTTTCAGGGTAATGATATCGAATTTTCCCTGAGTAAGTAATAAGAGTTCTTCCACCTTATGCTTATTATTCGTGGCAAAGATCAGTTTCATAGCCTGCATCTCATTTATTTAAGATCATCAAGATAAAGTAAATCACTATCAGATTCCAAAAATGCGTTTAAGGCAAACCCATAGTTTGCTTTTTAAAACTTTATCATTACTGAAATCTCCCAGGGGTGGTGAATATAAAAATGAAATGCCCGTAAAGGACTGTACCTGGAAATGCGGGAAGCTCATGGGTAAACCAAAAGCAGAGGGCTCGGTGCCAAAGAGGAATACGGTCCTGCTTTTGAAATGTTTTATTATCTCTTTGTAAGAAATGGCCGAATAGCCGGACAGGTTGATCAACGCCACATCATCCATACCGAGTTTGCAGGCACTCAATATATCGGTAAGGAATTGCAGGTCTTCGTCCGGCAGGGGAATGAGAGGATCGTGCTGAACGATGATCAGTATATTTTTTTGATTATTGCCCAGCGATACCCATTTTTGCCCGGTTAGCGGCAGTACTGTTTCAGCTGTCCCTGTTGCGGGTATTCGTATATCCGTAGCCGTTGTATTTTCACCGGTATCCACGAGGGAACGGCGATACAAACTGGCAACCAGGCCGGCGGGTAGTTCAAAATGGTTGAGATCCATGAGAGTGGGTAATTTACGCTAATGATTGTTAGTTTTTTTGCGTTTCTTTGAGCTTTCAAAAATAAATTAATTATGATCGCAGCTATGGACATTTTAGTACGAAAGGCGGAAAGTAGCAAATTGCAGGATATCAGCCTGGATAACCTTCCATTTGGCAAGTATTTTACTGATCACATGCTGGAGGCAGATTATGAGAATGGGGAGTGGAAGAATATTGAAATCAAGCCATACCAGCCTTTGTTGTTAAGTCCGTCTTTAGCTGCCCTGCATTATGGCCAGGCTATTTTTGAAGGTATTAAAGCCTATAAAGATGCTTCCGGGAATGCGTTTATTTTCAGGCCCCAGGATAATTTCAGACGTTTCAATGTTTCGGCTGAAAGGATGCAGATGCCGGCGGTGCCGGAGGAATTATTCATAGAGGGTATGCGCCAACTGGTGGAGCTGGATAAAAACTGGATACCTTCCAAACCAGATCACTCATTGTATATCCGTCCATTCATGTTTTCTTCAGACGAACTGATTGGTGTTCGTCCCTCGGATTCTTATAAGTTCATGATCATTTTAAGTCCTACGGGCCCCTATTACAGTGCGCCGATGCGCATTTACGTGGAAGAGCATTATGTAAGGGCCGTACCCGGGGGAGTTGGTTATGCAAAAGCGGCCGGTAATTATGGCGCTGCCATGTTTGCCACTGCAGAAGCAAAGAAAAAAGGGTATGACCAGGTATTGTGGACCGATGCTTTTGAGCACAAGTATGTACAGGAGATCGGGACCATGAATGTTTTCTTCATAATTGGAAATACGGCCATTACGCCCGACCTGGACCAGGGTACTATCCTGGACGGGGTGACCCGCCAGAGTGCGATTACCCTGCTTAAGGAAATGGGTTTTACGGTGGAAGAAAGACCGCTCAGTATCGACGACATCATGGAAGCATATAAGGCTGGTTTGCTGTATGAAGTGTTTGGTACTGGTACTGCGGCAACGATATCTCTCATTAAAGAGCTGCGTTACAAGGATTTTGTGATGCAATTTGATGTGGATAAGTGGAAAACAGCCCCAACGGTCAAAAAATGGCTAACCGACATCAGGGAAGGCAGAAGGGAGGATAAATATAACTGGATGTCGAAGGTTTAACTGCTTAGCCCCCAATTTTTTAAATCCCAGATTCCTCAAACCCAGAAATGGGGGAAAAAGGTTGGAATTTGGGATTTGTATTTTTGGAATTTCGCTTTATCGCCCCTACCTTTGCCCTCCCAAAAATAAGGGTCAAGAATGCCTACAATTCAACAGTTAGTACGTAAAGGAAGAGAAATCATCAGGGCTAAGAGCAAGTCAAGAGCCCTGGACCAGTGCCCCCAGCGCCGTGGCGTTTGTACAAGGGTGTACACCACCACTCCTAAAAAGCCGAATTCAGCACTTCGTAAAGTGGCTAAAGTTCGATTGACGAATAAAGTTGAGGTGATCGCTTATATCCCGGGTGAAGGCCATAACCTGCAGGAGCACTCTATCGTACTGATCCGTGGTGGAAGGGTAAAAGATCTTCCGGGTGTTCGTTATCACATCGTTCGTGGTTCTTTGGATACTGCCGGTGTAAAAGACCGTAAACAAAGCCGTTCTAAGTACGGTACTAAGAAAGAAAAAGCGAAGAAGTAATAAGTTCTAAGTATTAAGTTATAAGTAATAAGAAATTATAAGTCATGCGGAAAGCACAAGCAAAGAAACTCCCCTTAGCGCCAGATCCAAAATTCAACGACAAACTGGTAACCCGTTTTGTCAACAACCTGATGTGGCAAGGAAAGAAAAGCGGAGCTTTTAATATCTTTTATGATGCACTGGATAAAGTGGCCAAACAAACCAGTGAAGATGGGTATGAGGTTTGGAGAAGGGCCCTGACCAATGTAACTCCTGCTGTAGAAGTGCGCAGCCGTCGTATCGGTGGTGCCACTTTCCAGATCCCTGCGGAGGTTCGCCCTGACAGAAAGATATCCCTGAGCATCAAATGGCTTATCCGCTACAGCCGTGAAAGAAACGGGCGCAGCATGGCTGATAAATTAGCCGGTGAGATCGTGGCAGCCAGCAAAGGCGAAGGCGCTGCATTCAAAAAGAAAGAAGATACACACCGTATGGCTGAAGCCAATAAGGCTTTTGCTCACTTTAGGGTATAACCGCATTTTGAAATGATATTTGAACCACCGCCAATCCCGGTGGTTTTTTTATGTATATAAGGGGGCTGTGCTGTCAGATCTTCAAACGGGCCAGTACTTCTTTCACTTTATCGGCCCAGAGCGGGTAGGCTTCCGGTTTCAGGTGAAGGCCATCCGTGGTATACTTTGTCAGCAGGAAACCATTTTCCGACAGGCTTTCATTGAGGTCGATATATTCCACATTTTTTTGCCTGACCATTTCTTTGACGATATTATTAATCGAGTCTACACGGAGATTTTCCAGGGTATCCCTGTTGGTATAAATAGTCAGCGTTAATACAGGAATGATATCATGAGCTTTTAAGGTGTCAATGATATATTCAACATTTTCCCTGATCCGGATAATGGGAACGCCAATATAAAGATCATTAATCCCTCCTTCCACAAAACAGATTTTGGGTTTGTGAACAATTACTTCGTCCTGGAGCATGCCCACAAAATGCGACGTGGTAAAGCCGCCATGTCCTGTACCACCATTTAATACATCGTCACGGCCCAGCAATGCATTCCAATTGCCACCGGCAGTAAGCGAATTTCCCAGCATAACGATATTGTAATTCGATTGTGATTTGGGAAAAAGTTTATTCAGAATTTCATGGTTGTATTTTATAAACCCGATTAAAAACACGGCACCAAACAATACGTTTAATGAAATAGAGGCGATAAGAAGTCTGTTCGTTTTTTTAGAGCCGGGCATGATTGCAGGCAGGGCCTGAAGTATTAATTGAATCAGCCAATAAAAACCGTCGCTTAAAGATACGATAAACTTAATGAGAATCAACGGGTTTTGTTATGAACAGGTGTGGATTACCTGACCTTTAAATCAATTTATGCTCGTAAGCATATTTTACCAGCCCTATGACAGAGCCCGTATTCGTTTTGCGAAAAATGTTCTTTCGGTGTGTTTCTACGGTACGTTCGCTGATAAATAATTCTTCGGCGATCTGTTTGTTATTGTATTCCTTTTCTATCAGCCTTATGATCTCCGTTTCCCTGTCGGTAAGATGAGCTTCTTCTTTCTGTTTTCTTCTTTCGCTGGTAAGTTGCAGCTCGTGTATAACTTCTTCACTGAAATAAATACCACCGCCGGCAATTTTTTCCAGGGCTTTCAATAGTTCCTGTTTGCCGATATTTTTCAATACATACCCGGAAATATCGGCCTGTTCGATCATTTCATTCACCAGGTCACCCTGTCCGCTCATAGAAAGGGCCAGTATTTTGATTCGGGGAAACTTTTGTTTTACCTGCCTGGCCAGTTCATTGCCCTGTAATTGGGGCATCATGACGTCGGTCAGCAATATATCTACGGAATGCCGGCCCAGTTTTTCCACTACTTCCGATGAATGGGTGGTGGCGAAGGCAAAACCGAATTTATCATGTCCTTTCAGCAGCGACATCAGGCCGTCAATTACAATCTGGTGGTCATCCACGAGGGCCAGCATGATCTTGTCTTGTTTCATAACAATCCCGGTTAGGCCAACTTCGTATAAGGGGTTGGCATGGTAAAATACTATAAAATTCGATTGCCTCATCAAACCCTTGCCTGTCGTTTACCAGATGCAGGAGCCGGGTCTTTTTCAGTTGAAGATTTGTTAAACCGGGTAACAGGAAAGAGAAATCAATGATTGTCAGACAGGCACATGAAAAGCCACCAGTGTGCCTTTACCGGGAGAGGAGTCGAAATCGACCGTACCTTTCAGGTATTCGATACGGGTGACGATATTTTTTAAGCCAATACCATCGGCATTGTCTTTTACCGACTGTTCAAAACCTTTCCCATTGTCTTCGATGGTGCCGCTGATACCATCTTTATCTTTTATCAGCGAAATATCCAGGGTAGTGGCGCCTGCATGTTTCAGGGCATTGTTCACACATTCCTGCACCACCCGGTACAATACGGTTTCTATATTGGAGTCCAGCCGGTCATCCAGTCCTTCTGTATACACATGCACTTCCATATCTTTCTTATGCAGTTTATCAACAAAATCCCGGATGGCAGAGGCGAGATTATTCTTCAGTAATGCGTTGGGCATCATGATATGTGATACGGTGCGAACTTCCTTACAGCTTTCATCCACCAATTGCATGATCTTTTCAAATGAGGCTTGCTGGTCCTGGTTGTTGAAAGTGATACCCGATTCAAAAGCCGACAGGTTCATTTTTGCGGCGCTCATCATCTGTCCCACACCATCGTGCAGGTCTTTGGCGATACGCTGCCTTTCATTTTCTTCGGCTTCGATCACGGCCTTTACCGCAATTTCCTGTTGTTTCATCAGCTCCGTCTTCATCGCGGCTTCCTGTCTTAATTTATTACGGCGATAGTATGAATATAAAAGGAGGGAGGATAGAATGGCTAATCCCGCAATACCAATGAACAGGTAATTCTGCATGCGGAGGCGGTTGCGTTGCTGTTCGATCAGTCTTTCCTGTTTTTCTGTTTCATATTTAGTTCTCATTTCAGCGAGTGCCTGTGGGTTAGCATCGGCATATATGCTGTCTTTCAGGTCACTGATCTTCTTATAATAAGCCGTAGCTTTTTCGAAATCATTCGCGGCTTCATAGTTGCTGGCAAGGGCTGCGTAGATCATCGGGAGCTTGGCGGAGAGCTTATTTTCTTCCGCCAACTTCAATGCTTTTTCACCGGTTTCAATCCCATCCCGGGTTCGCCCCAGTTTTGCATAGAGGTTGGAAATTTCGGCCTGGTCGGAAACAATAAAGAAGGGGTCGCCGTTTTTTTCACGAAGGGGTTGTGCTTTCAGGTAAGATTGCAGTGCTTCCTGTAACTGACCTTTTTTTACCTGGGCTGTTCCCAGTATAAAGAGGCTGTTGGCTTCGGTGATAATGTCACCACTGGCGCGGGACCGTTCAACTGCCAGTAGCGAATATTTATAGGCAGAATCTACTTTATTCAGTGAGCCAAAGCTGGAAGCCATATTGCTGTAAATAATACCCGTAAATGTTTCCGGGAGTTGTTTTGTTTTCATCAGGTCCACAGCAGTCCTGAAATTGGTGATGGCCTGTTCAAATTGATTTAATTCCATCATGGCCCAGCCGATATTCACATAAGCTTTGAGCATGGTCATGTAATCATTGGAACGTTCTGCATAATCGAGGGCTTTGTAGAAGCGGTCCAGCGCCTCTCTCTTCTGGTCCAGTTTCATATAGCAAAGACCGGAAAAGGAGTAATAATTCGCCAGTTGAGGCATCAGGGCCTGTTTTTTTTGGAGCCAGGCAATATTCTTTTGTGCCACCAGCAGCCCGGAATCGGGTTTGCCGATATTGTAATAATAATATCCCTGGAAAATTTCTGCATTGGCCAGGCGGGATGAATCTTTAAGTGTATGGATCAGCGAAACGGCCTGACGGGAATAAAGAAAAGAAGAGTCAGGCGATCTGTAGCGGTAAGCTGTACTTAGTTGCACCAGCAGGTCGGCTTTTTTTACAGGGTCTTTTTCCGTCATTACCAATTTAATGAGGCTGTCGGTAAAATTTTGGGCTGCGGTCAAATACCCGGCAAACAAAAGAAATATGCTGATGATATATTTATTCATACGGCATGCTTACAGGCCCAGTACATCCTTCATGGTGTAGAAACCTTTTTTATCTTTTATATATTCTGCCGCCAGCACAGCGCCGGTGGCAAATCCTTTTCGGTTGTGTGCGGTATGAATGATCTCGATATCGTCAACCACAGAAGAGTATTTTACACTGTGCGTGCCGGGGGCAGGGTCGATGCGCTGGCTGATGATCTCGAGGTCCTGCGGGTTATCGCTTAGCTCATTCACCCATCTTTTTTTCCGGGCCAGTTTTTCCATCACCTGTTCAGCCAGGGTGATCGCTGTTCCGCTAGGAGCATCTTTTTTCTGTGTGTGATGCGTTTCTTCCAGTATCACTTCGTATTCTTTATGGGGTGCCATCAATGCGGCCAGCCGTTTATTGATCTCGAAAAATATATTCACTCCCACACTGTAGTTACTGGCATAAATAAATGCTCCTGCTTTTTGGTTACAGAAAGCGATCATTTCATCGAGCCGCTCTGTCCAGCCGGTGGAACCGCTTACCACCGGTACACCAAAATCAATGCATTTCCGGATATTGTCATAAGCGCTGTGCGGGCTGGTAAATTCAATGGCTGCATCTGCTTTTAACAGGTTTGCTTTGGTAAACTCGTGCAGGTTGGGCTGATCAATTGTCAATTCAATGGTATGGCCCCGTTGTACCGCAATTTCTTCAATGGCCTTACCCATTTTTCCATAGCCAATTAATGCAATTCTCATAAAGCTTCTTTATGGCTGCAAATGTAAATATTAATAGGGCTGGGAGGTACCCGTACTGGTACGGATTTATGTATCGTCCATTTTGAATACAGGAACACAAGTACAGTAAGGGTTTTTCGCAAAGCCCGCTGCAAAGCGACGGCGCTGCGATCGTGGCTCCTCTGCGCCCGCTGCGTGAAATGTTTTTTGGCTGTTTGTAAGCATTAGCATACACAAAGCAGCCGGAAAGAAGGCATTTCCGTGCAGGACGTACCGTATTATTTCCCTATTTTCAAGATCAGGCTGAGGCCATTGGTTTTTGCCACTTCGCTATAACCGGGTCTGAATTGCAGGCTAAGATCAGGGCTTACATCAAAACTTTTCAAGTGTGCATCTACGGTAGCATCCACCACGTTAAGGCCCCAGAGCAGGATGAAGACGAGTACGGAATAGTCGATGTCACGACGAAACTGGTTCCGGTAAAAGCGCAATGATTCTTCACTAAGGGGTTTTAGGTTGTCTCTTATTTTGGGAAATAAAGCCGAGTCGGTTCCATTGACCCGCATGTTGTATTTAACACGATAGGCAAACCGGGTGTCTTTGTAATTACCGAGGTTATAGAAAAAAATACCGCCGCAAATTCCCAGGCCGCCATAAATGATAGGGAGTTTCCAGTATTTCTTATTGTATATCTGTCCCAGTCCGGGAAGGATGGCTGACCGGATGGCTGCTTTGCGGGGGCTATGTGTTTTAAGTACGGAGTCATACCGGTTCAGGTAAACCGGTTGGGTAACGGGCTTCACCGAGTCGGCATCCTGAACAGGAATCTTGCTCTGCGCACAGGTGTTCACAGAAAGTAATACAGAACAGAGGACCGGTAAGAATAAAATGGATCTCATGTGTCTTTAATCAAGCGGGGCATTCAACTGGCGGAGTATCTTATTCAGTTCTTCCTGCGAATAATATTCGATCTGTATATGACCACTGCCGTTGCGACTATGCCTTAGTTTTACCCGGGTGCTGAAATGCGATGCTAATTTATCCTCTATTCGCTGTAATGGGGAGGGGAGCTGGCTTTTTGAAGTTTTTTTAACACCACCGTTCTGTTTATAGAGGTTCCTGACAAGTGCTTCTGTCTGCCTGACGGACAATGATTTTTCTTTGATCTCTTTAAAAATATATAATTGCTGATCGATCGTGTCGACATTGATCAATGCGCGGGCATGTCCCATACTTAATTCACCGTTGCGAACGGCAAGCTGTATATCCGGCGGCAGTTTAAGCAAGCGTATGAAATTAGCCACTGTACTCCTGTCTTTACCCATTCTTTCGGCTACCTGTTCCTGTGTGTAGTCGAGTTCTTCCATCATTCTTTTGTAGCTCAGCGAAACTTCCATGGCATTCAGGTCTTCACGCTGCAGGTTTTCGAGCAGGGCCAGTTCCAGCAATTGTGTGTCGTTGGCCTGGCGCATATACGCCGGAATATCTTTTATACCGGCCAATTTCGCAGCTCTCCATCTTCTTTCGCCCGAGATGAGACGGTATTTACCATTCGGTAATTTAGAAACAGTGACAGGTTGTATAATGTCGTGCAGCCGGATAGAGTCGGCCAGTTCTGCCAATGATTTTTCATCAAAATCACGACGGGGTTGTTTGGGATTCGCCTCAATGTCGTCGATGGCAATACGGCTGATCCCGGTGGCTGTTTCCACCACATTGGTTTTTAAAGAACCGCTGCTTGTTTTAAGATCTGCATCTATGCTCTGAAGGAGGGAACGGATCCCTTTACCCAGCGTTTCCTTATTTTGTTTGGGCGTTGTCATGCTGTAAAAGGTTTAAGGTATAAGGTTGAGGATGCGGGGCAGTATTCCATACTGCCGGTGCCTTTTACCTTTCGCTTTATAATTCGAGTATTCTTTCTTCGTTTTTGATCTTCGTCATATCATTCTTCTGCAAAATCTCTTTGGCAAGATTAAGGTAATTCACCGAACCTTTGCTGTTTGCATCGTATAAAATCACAGGTTTTCCGGCGCTGGGAGCTTCGGCCAATTTGGCATTACGGTGAACGATGGTGCTGAATACCATATCTTCAAAATGCCTCCTTACTTCGCTAACTACCTGATTACATAAGCGAAGCCGGGCATCATACATGGTCATCAGGATGCCTTCAATGACAAGGGAAGTATTCAAGCGGCTTTGTACTATCTTGATGGTGTTCAATAGTTTTCCCAGCCCTTCCAGGGCAAAGAACTCACATTGTACCGGCACCACTACTGAATCAGCGGCTGTGAGCGCATTGACGGTGATCAGGCCCAGGGATGGGGAGCAGTCGATAATGATGAAATCATAATCATCTCTTACAGGCTCCAGCAGGTTCTTCAATACCATTTCCCGGTTGGGGTAATTGATCATTTCAATTTCGGCGCCCACGAGGTCGATATGCGAGGGGACCAGGTCCAGGTTGGGTATTTCAGTTTTGAGGATCACATCTTTTACCCTGGCTTCATTCACCATACAGTCATAAAGGCTCTGTGTGATATTGTGAAGATCAAACCCCACACCGGTAGTGCTGTTGGCCTGCGGATCGCCATCAACCAGGAGGGTTTTATATTCCAAAACGGCAAAGCTTGCCGCCAGGTTGATGGCAGAAGTGGTCTTGCCTACCCCGCCTTTTTGATTTGCTACACCGATTATTCTTGCCATTTTGCCGAAAACTGCTTGAAAGTGATTGGTTGAAAGTGGTAAAATTGCCCTCAGAAACCAAGAACACAAAATTAAGTTTTGCCCATTTTCAGGGGCCCCGATGGTCTGGATGATAACCGGGGTCAGGGTTAGCAAAATTAAGTGTTCGGCAAAACAATGCCTATTCTAAGTACTCTCTTAATTTTACACTGATTTATGCGTAATTCTCCGTTTTGGTGGATATTGATCGGCTTTATGGTGCTGCTGGATATTTATTTTTTCCAGGCGCTCCGGGTTATCACCAGCAGTACGTCGGCCAGGGCTAAAACTTTCATTTATTCAGGATATTGGATTATTTCCGTTGCTGCGATCCTGGTGCTGCTTTTATTACCTTATCTCCATTTCGAAAAACAGGCAAGGCTGGTAAAGACCACCATTTTTGCCACGATTGCCGGGCTCTTTTTTGCCAAACTGGTGGCTTCCTTGTTTTTCCTGGTGGATGATATCCGGAGAGGTGTGCAATGGACAGCTTCGAAATTGGTGAACAGTTCATCTAAAGACCAAACTATGGCGGCAGTGGAGGGTATCAGCCGTTCTGCTTTTATGAGCTGGATGGGCATGATCGCCGGGGGTGGATTATTTGGCAGCCTGGTATATGGATTCGGTAATAAATACCGCTACCAGGTAAGAAAGCATAAATTGAAGTATGCCAACCTTCCTGCCTCCTTCAAAGGGTTAAAAATTGTTCATATTTCGGATATACATGCCGGAAGCTTCAATGATAAAGAAGCGGTGATGAAAGGTGTACACAAGATCATGAAAGAAAAACCAGACCTCATTCTTTTTACCGGGGACCTGGTGAATAATGTGGCAGACGAGATGAATGATTACATGGATGTGTTTGATAAACTGGATGCACCTTTAGGAGTTTATTCCACCCTGGGTAATCATGATTATGCGGATTATGTGAATTGGGACAGCGCCGAAGAAAAGAAAGCCAACCTGGAAAGGTTAAAGCAGGTGCATAGCGACCTGGGATGGCGATTACTGATGAATGAACATGTGGTGCTGGAAAAAGAGGGGGAAAAAATCGCTTTGCTCGGTATTGAAAACTGGAGCGCTAAAGCCCGTTTTCCCAAATATGGCGACCTGGGAAAAGCCTATGCAGGTGCCGGGGATTATCCTTTTAAGATCCTGATGAGTCATGACCCCTCGCATTGGAAAGAAGAGGTTATTAACGCTTACCCGGATATTGACCTCATGCTGGCCGGTCATACCCATGGCATGCAGTTCGGTGTGGAGGTGCCCGGGCTTCGCTGGAGCCCCGTACAGTATGTTTACAATGAATGGGCCGGTTTGTATGAAAAGTCCTCCCAGAAGCTTTATATCAACCGTGGTTTTGGCTTTATCGGTTACCCGGGCCGGGTGGGTATTTTACCCGAAATCACGGTTTTGGAGCTGGCCTGATAATTTCAATTCATCCTCTCAATAATTACGGCCAGTTCCCGTTTTTATTCAGTATCAGTATATTAAACTTTTTGATCAATTTTGGGTCATAAAAGCCTGTTTAAAAACACCAGGTATCCAAAATCGAGTATAACTGCCCGATGCTGAAGAAATGGCCGATATTGCTGGCTTTTTGTATGCTGGGAGTGACTGCTTATGAGCAAGTTACGCCCAGGGATACGACCGTTACCTCCACTACAAACGACCCCCTTGCCGATACTTCTCTGATTGATTACGATGAGCTATTCCGGGATTTTGATGCTTTCATGGATTCCATCCTGTCACCGCATAACTACTTTTTGGGCAGCCTTTCCATGTCGAAGGGTTATTACAGTTTTGAGAACAAGGGTTCCGGTTTTATTGAGACCTACAAAAAACTCACCTATTCACCAGCCCTGGGTTATTATCATAAAAGCGGATTGGGGTTTTCTGCCACGGGTTATATTGTGAATGACGACGTGAATATGAATCTTTACCAGTTCTCTATCACCCCTTCTTTCGACTATATACAGAACAAAGACCTGGTAACAGGTATATCTTTTACGAAATATTTTACCAAGGATTCATTGCCTTTTTATACCACGCCTTTGCAAAACGAGTTATTTGCTTATTTCACTTACCGCAAAACATGGATCAGGCCAACCGTATCGATGAGCTACGGATGGGGCAGCCGAACGGATTATCAAAAGAGGGAGTCCCTGATACAGGACCTGCGTTTAAGAAGAAATGGATTTACTTATATCAATACGGAAGAATCGATTGCCGATTTTTCTGTGATGGCTTCCATCCGTCATGATTTTTACTGGCTCGATGTGATGGCCAATAACGACCATATACGGCTGACACCTCAACTGGCTTTCACCAGCGGTACACAAAAATTTGGTTTCAACCAGTCCTCCAACACCTATGCTACTGTTTTGAGAACAGGGAATAACGTACTGTTCAATACAGAGAATGTTTACCTGGATGATCAGCTGAAGTTTCAGCCACTTTCTCTTACATTTTACCTGCGGGGGGAATATACCATCGGAAAGTTCTTTATACAGCCACAACTGATGCTGGACTATTACTTCCCGGCCTCTTCCAATAATTTCAATACCCTTTTCACGTTTAACATGGGTTTCATCTTTTGATCACCGGCGGCATTAAGAAAATCTTCACATTCGGACAGCAATAGAAAGATTACAATTTCTGTTTAGAAATTTACCAATCAGCGTTAATGGAATTTAACAGGGCCGCAGGGTTACTGGCATTATACTTGAAATTTTTTCCTGTCATTTTCAAGTTACCTTAAACAATTAAAATTAGCTACATGAAAACAAAACTCCTCTCACTGTTCGCTGCTTTGCTGATAACCCAGGCTATGATGGCACAATTCCACGTGGGTATAAAGGGCGGTGCGAATATTACTAAAGTGGATGGGAAATCTTTTTCGGACCAGTTCAGGTACGGTTATCATTTGGGTGGATTTATGGAGATCAGGATGGGCAACAAATTTGTTTTGCAGCCGGAAGTTTTATGGAACCAGTATGCTACGAAGCTGGACAGTAATTTCAAAAACGTGTATGAAGACGTTTTTGATGGTAACAGTAATATCAAGCTGAATTATCTGTCCATCCCCATTGTGATCAATTACAAGCTGATCGGCAGTTTCCTTTCCTTGCAGGCGGGTCCCCAGTTTGGTATCCTGATCGACCAGAACGAGACATTATTACAAAATGGCGGCAACGCATTTAAAAAGGGAGATCTGTCCATGTTAGCTGGTGTGCAGTTTAAAGTGGGTATGATGCGTATCAATGGCCGGTATGCCATCGGTCTTAACGATATCAGTGATATTACCAATGACAACAAATGGAAGAGCCGCGGCTTCCAGCTTTCTGTGGGCCTTGCCCTTTAAAAAAGCCTATCCCGGATGAATAAGGTCCCTTCCGTTTTTGGCGGAGGGGATTCTTTTTATAAATACTTACGATTCAAGGAGATACTTTGTCATGTTTTAATTGACAGGCACGAATCTTGGCATTACTGTTTTCCCGGTTTATTTTTACCTGTTTCCCCCCTTTTTGGGCTGTGGATGACAGATTGTCTAAAGGAAATTTGGTTATGGACTTTGATCAATATATGCTGAGATCAGAAGATGAAATGGATTTTTTGCCTATCATCCCGCTCAACGAGAGTGAACAGGAAGACCCCAATGGTATTGAGATACCCGGTGAAATAGCGCTGTTGCCACTCCGGAACACCGTGTTGTTCCCTGGTGTGGTATTACCCATTACTGTGGGCCGTGATAAGAGTATTAAAGCGGTGAACGATGCCTATCGCTCCGACAAGTTGATTGGTGTGGTGGCACAAAAGGACAGCAATATCGAAGACCCCGCCGTGAAAGACCTGGAGAGTATCGGTACGGTGGCCAAGATCGTGAAGCTGATCAAAATGCCCGATGGGGGTACTACTATTATCATCCAGGGTAAAAGCAGGTTCCTGATCAATGCCATTATTTCGGAAGATCCTTATTTCAAAGCCAAAATAAATAAACTGGAAGAGGAAGATTCGCCCAAGGATGCCGACTTTGATGCCTATGTAGCCAATATCAAAGACCTGGCGGCTGATATCGTTCAGTTGTCGCCCAATATCCCGGCTGAGGCATCGATCATCCTTCGCAATATTGAAAACCCTTCATTCCTGATCCACTTTGTTTCCAGCAACCTTAATACCGATATCAAGGATAAACAACGATTGCTGGAGCTGAACCAGATCCGGCAGCGGGCTGACCTGCTGATGCAATTACTGCAAAAGGAATTGCAGTTTGTGGAGCTGAAGAACAAAGTGACGACCAAGACCCGGACAGAGCTGGATAAACAGCAAAGAGAATATTTCCTGCAACAGCAATTGAAAAGTATCAGGGAAGAATTGGGTGGTGACAGTAATTCGCAGGAGATAAAAGAAATGCAGAAAAAAGCCGAAGCCAAAAAATGGCCGGTGAATGCAAAGGAAATGTTCAAGAAGGGTATTGAAAAATTAGAAAGAATGCATCCCAGCACACCCGATTTTTCGGTGGTGTATAATCACCTTGACCTGATGCTGGACCTTCCCTGGGAAGAATATACGGAAGATCATTACGATCTGAAAAAAGCGCAGAAGACTCTGGACCACGATCATTATGGCATGCATAAGATCAAGGAAAGGATATTAGAATACCTGGCTGTATTGAAATTAAAAGGGGATATGAAGAGCCCGATCCTTTGTTTTGTGGGCCCTCCGGGTATTGGTAAAACCTCGCTGGGGCGCAGTATTGCAAATGCCATCGGCAGAAAATATGTGCGGCTGAGCCTGGGTGGCCTGCATGATGAAAGTGAAATAAGAGGCCATCGTAAAACCTATATCGGCGCCATGCCGGGAAGGATCTTACAATCCATCCGGAAAATAAAATCTTCCAACCCGGTGATGATACTGGATGAAATAGATAAAGTGGGTAATGATTTTCGCGGAGATCCCTCCTCAGCTTTGCTGGAAGTGCTGGACCCCGAACAGAACAATTCTTTTTATGATAATTACCTGGAGCTGGAATATGATCTGAGTAAAGTATTGTTCATTGCCACGGCGAATAATATTCAGAATATCCAACCGGCATTAAGAGACCGTTTGGAGATCATTGATCTGAGCGGATATGCGGTGGAAGAAAAGATCGAGATTGCCAGGCGCCATTTGCTGCCCAAGCAAAAAGAAATGCATGGATTGAACACCACGCATTTCAAAATAAGTGATAAAGTACTGGAGAAGGTGATACAGGATTATACCCGGGAAAGCGGGGTGCGTGAATTGGACCGGCACCTGGCAGCCATTATGCGTTACCAGGCCCGTCAGCTGGCACTGCATGGAAAGCTGAAGCCATCGCTGACAAATGAAGACATTGAGAAGATCATTGGTAAACCCCGTTACAGCAACGAAATCTACAAAACTGCCAACATGCCCGGTGTGGCTGTTGGGTTAGCATGGACTTATGTGGGCGGCGATATACTTTTTATTGAAACCACACTGAGTGATGGAAAAGGGGAATTAAAACTGACTGGTAATTTGGGGAATGTGATGAAAGAAAGTGCCAGCACTGCATTAACCTACCTGCAGTCAAATGCAGCCAGGTACAAATTAAACCCTTCCGTATTTGATAAGAAGAATATTCATATCCACGTACCGGAAGGTGCTGTACCAAAAGACGGGCCCAGTGCGGGTATTACCATGATGACGGCCATTGCTTCTGCCATTACGGGTAAAAAGGTAAAACCCTTCCTGGCGATGACGGGTGAGATTACGCTTCGCGGGCAGGTGTTACCGGTTGGGGGTATCAAGGAAAAAGTACTGGCCGCCAAACGGGCCGGTTTGAAGGAGATCATCCTTTGCTGGCAGAATGAAAAGGATGTGCAGGAAATAGAGTCAGAGTTTATCAAAGGCATCCGGTTTCACTACGTGAAAACCATGAACCAGGTGCTGGAACTGGCGCTGGTCAATTAATTTTTTTGAGAATTTGTCAACCAACTTCTTTTTCTGTTGTTATAAGGTTGTTGGTTGTTTTAAGGTTAGATCCGTTTCATACGGAGCAAAAATCCTCCTCGCGGCTTTTCCAGGCACAGAGGAGGATTTTTTTTGACCTATTTTCGCCTGTGCGCTTCCGGTTAACCATAATATCTTTTTTGTTTTTCATTGATTTATCTGCACAAACACTTGGCGGAAATTCTGTATTTAATTTTCTAAAACTTTCCAATACACCCCAGCTCTCTGCGCTGGGAGGTGTAAATGTTTCACAAATATCCAATGATGTGGGTCTGGCGTTCAACAATCCTGCCTTGCTGCGGCCTGCCCTGCACACGCAGATGAATGCCGTGTTCAATGATTTTTACGGGGGGATAAAAGTGTATCACCTGTCGCTTGGCTATCACCATGCAAAGCTGAACACTGATTTTTCCTGGGGGCTCAACTATTTTAATTATGGCAAGACCACGGAAACAGATGCTTCCGGCAATGTGCTGGGGCAGTTCAGGCCCACCGACTGGGTGATGCAGTTGTCGGCTTCAAGGACCTACCTGTCGAAATGGAGGTATGGTGCCACCCTAAAGTTGATCAGTTCCAATTACGGACAGTTCCGGTCAACCGGGCTGGCCATGGATGTGGGTTTGCTGTTCAGGGATACGGCCCAACTTTTTTCCGCCTCGCTGGTGGCAAAGAATATGGGTTTTCAGCTGAAAAAATATGATGGCAGCAGTGCAGATGATTTGCCTTTTGACCTGCAAATAGGGGTCACTCAAAGATTGGAGAATGCTCCCTTTAGTTTTTCGGTTACCCTTCAGCGGTTGCACCAGTTTGATACTAGGTATAACGATACCTTATTCAATAATGAGAATGGATATGAGAATGCATCCGGTAATAAATTCTCCTTCGGTAAATTATTTGATCATTTTATCCTGGGCACCACCATTTATGTGGGGGATCATGTGGAAGTGATGGCGGGTTATAATTTTTTACGCAGAAGGGAACTGAATATCGGGAATGCGGGTAATGGATTGAATGGTTTTTCAGTGGGCGCTGCCGCCCTCTTTGGCAAATTACAGGTCCGGTATGCCCGGGCTTATTATCAAAGCAATTCTGCTTTCAACCAATTTGGCCTGAACATGACGCTGAACCAGTATTTTGGTTTGGGAAAGTGGGGACAGAAAATAGGATGGTGAAGATCAGGAAACCCATTTATACACTTCAAAGGCTTCGGCGTAAGGACTATTGCATTGCACTCCTCTTACTTTTGCCAGGGCACGGGTAAAATCTTCCTGCATATAATTGCGCTGGGCTTGCGACTGGTAAGCTTTGAGAGAAGCGACCTTTTTATTCAATTCATTTTCGCTGATGCGGATAAAGAAATTGGTCTTGAAACTATAGTTATTCCAGGGTAACTCATAACCTGCAAAAGTTGTATTCTTAAATGCCCTCAATCCTTCCTGGTGGATCACCTGGTGGTCCTGGTGCACATCGGATGCAGCAGGTAATAATACCATATCCGGGTTGACCTGGGTATTTAATTGCAATAATTCCTCGAGTATCTTTTGCCGGGAGGCAGGCAGCTCCCTTACTTCATAATTGAAAAGAAAGAGATGGGAAGAGGGTATGCCTAATACGGAGGTTGCTTTCCGGCATTCCGTTTCTAAGGTGTTGGCCGGAAAACTGGCCGGCAATGCTTTGGAGCAAAGACAGAAAGCAGCATAGTATACTTCACGTCCTTCGGCACAGAACTTTGCCATGCTGGCGCCGCAACCGAGCTCCCCATCATCTGTATGTGGGGCCAGTACGAGTATCTTTTTGGGATCAAACATGATAAGTCAGCAAAAATAGTGGATAAGCAGGTAAGTTCAGATAGTACGTATGCTTACTCTTTTTGGGAGGGCCGGGCAGCTTCGTCTTTTGCCTGTTTGCGCACCAGTTCTGTCAACGTTTTTTCCAGGCGCCGGATGCGGGCGAATAATTTGATGACAATAAATAAGAAGAACAGGATACAGATATAGAATAAAAGGTCAGCGCCCCGTCCCACACCCAGTTTGTGGGCAATCACATTCGTGGTATCGGGTGAAATGATAAAGAAGACGGCTAGCCCGGCAAATACAAAAAGCATGACCAGGTCAAGCAGGGCGCTGCGAAAGCGTGACATGTAATAAATGAAGATCCCGATCACCCCGCCGATCAATATGATCTGTATGCCATTCATTTGAAAATTTTGCTTAAAAGTATATCAAAAAAGATTCGGAAGCTACTCCAGAGAGTTTGCCCTTTTTTCAGCGAATATGCTGTATACCGGATGGTTACGGGTAGTTCTTTATAGCGCAGATTGTTCTTTCGGATGGAAGAAAGTAATTGCGTGGCATGTGCCATCCTGTTTTCAGTGATATGGATGGCGGCAGCAGCTTTCCGGTTCAGTGCACGGATGCCATTATGTGCATCTGTTAGTAACAGGCCGGTGAGAAAATAATTCAGGACCCTGGCGATCCGTATCAATATTTTTCTGCCTGCTGTCATATTGTGCTGCGAACCCTCCATGAATCTCGAGCCCAGCACAATATCGGCTTCATCCGTTAATAAAGGCTGTACCAGTTTTTCAATATCGGCGGCCTGGTGTTGACCGTCCGCATCAAAGGTGATGATATAGGTTGCGTTTTGAGATAGCGCATATTCAATCCCTGTTTGCAGGGAAGCTCCCTGTCCTAAATTTACGGGGTGTGTAAGCACGGTAACGGGAAACTCCTTTGCCAGAAAAGCCAGGGGTGTGTCAGAACCATCATCCACTACAACGATAGAGTATTTAAAAGTCAATAATTCACGGATCACCTGTACAATGATCGTATGTTCATTGTAGGCAGGCATCACTACTGCTATATTTTTCGGATCAATGCGGATTGACATGCAGGGTATAAAAATAGAACCCCCTGTAATAACCGGCAAGTTCTTTTTCTTTATTCTCTAAAAAGGGCTGGAAATATTGCTGGTCATTTTCATGCAGTATCACCAATAATGAGACTGGTTTTTGGGTGTTCAGCAGCCGGGGGGTGTTGATGCTTAATGGTTCTGATAATGCCGGCGCATGACTGTAAATGCCCACACGATTGTAATAGTAATAGAATGATCCTGTCACTGCTATCCCGGAGCCGGGATATTGCCATTGTTCTTTTTTGATCAATGAATCCGCATATCGCTGAATGGATCGTTCATACTGCCAGCTATATTCTTCTTTGTTGATATTCCTCACCCGGTTAGTAGTAAATACTATTCCCCTTACTGCTTCGAACAGTAAAAGAAGGATCATCATCAGTGCTATGTTCTTAAAAAGCGTTTGCCTTTTTTGCCTGAAAAACTGGTAACCGGCAAATACACCGATATGCAGCATGACATTTACCAGCCCATAATAACGTGGTTCTTCAATATAGGTCCACCAATGCCCCGGGATATTCTCTTCCTTGCCCACCTGCAGCGATAGTGCTGCTAAAACAAGGGTGATGGAGGCCGATAAGAGAAAACCGAGATAGAAATAATTGTTGATAATGGATACATTCTTCAATCCCCCTTTGATAACTGAGCGGGTGAAAATAATACAGGAGAATATAAAAAGGATGATATGTGTGACCTGGAAAACTGGTAATAAGGCTGCTTCTGCTTTTGCAGAAAGTAAACCGATTGTACCTGGCTGAATAAAGGAAGCAGGGTAAGCCGGCCAGGCCGACAAGAGGTTTTCGGGGTAAAAGCCACGGGAAGGCTCACTGATATAGACAGCTGTGCCTGCTGTGAATTTTTGGTATAGCAATAAGGCGCCAAAACTGAATAGCAGGTAAAAGAATGTGAGAATAGCCGTTTTTTTGGTATGGCCGTTCTTTTCACTGTATCCCTTAAAGAAAATAAAGACCGGAATAGTGAATACGACGGGAATGAACAGGTATTTAATGAAACCGGCCAGGAAGAGTGAGATGATCAAAGAGAAGCTGAGCGCAATGGTGCTATGGCCTTTTTTAAGGAGGCGAAGGGCCCCGTCTACACCCCAGCAAAAAAAAGTAATGGCTACTGCATCGGAGGAAGCGATGAAATAGAAATAATATATGAAGAAGCCGGTGAGCAGCGTGAAAATATTGATGAGATACAATGGAACATCCAGCATAAACAGGATGCGCCTGGATAATAGGATGAGAGCAATGGCTGCAAGAATGTCAACGGTGAGCCCGGCAGCTATATAATTATGGCCAAACAAAAGGTAAAAGGGGGCCAGCAATACAGAATAACCCGGAGGCCAGTTGATCAAGGGCTGATAGATGGTGGTGGAGAGATCAGCAGGCAGCACGGAGCTGGTGCTAATACCATGTCCGTGTACAAAATTTTGCATGGCCATCACCTGGTACATGCCATCCACCCGGATATTATAAAAAAAAATCAATTGCAGGATACGCACCGCAACCACCAGGAGAATAATGATAACAGATGTGTTTTTACCGGAAAAAATTTTCTCTATGTCTGGTGACAATGATTTCAACAAAAAGAAATTTATGGATCAATACGATAGCTGAAATAAGAATAGCCGTTTTCTGCACCTTCATTCTGCACAGCAGGTAAAGATATAAATGATTTAAAATTATTGACATGATCATCGCGGAGTTGCACAAAGAGGGTAACGGGCTTCGAAGTCTTTAATTCATGCGGGACAAGAAGTTTGGTAACATCATTCCATGCCGGCAGGTGACTGTATAAACTGATCCTTAGCCGCATCCAGTCGGATGATCCGGTGACGACGACCTGGCGGTCCGTTTCTTTTTCCCTGATTTGTTTCAATAAAGTGTCAGCTTTTTTCTGAATACCCAGTTCATATTGCCAGCCATAGGTTTCTTTGTTAACATGAAGAATACGGTTGGCGGAAAATAGTATTCCCCTGGTTGCTTCGGGGGTCATTAATAGCAGTAAAACCGGGAACAGGAATTTCAACCACTTTTTTCTCCTGGATATGTATGCTGGGTACATTGTAAATACGCCTATATGTAACAGAACGGTGATGATTCCATAATATCTTGCCTCTTCCACATAGGTCCATGTTACGCCGAAATCATAAAGTTCTTTTGCCACCGTGAGTGACAGGGTCACTAATATCGCAATGATGACAAAGGATACAAACACGCCTGCAAGAAACAGGTCGTCCTGCAGTGGAAGATGTTTTAAGCGTGATCTTATTAATATTCGAATGGCATGGACCAATAGTATTCCGAAAATCAGCAGGCTGATCCATTGAAAAGCGATGAGCAGGGGAGCGCCGGTATTCATCTGTCCCGGCATCAATTGTTCAATGGAATCAGTTTTAATGAAAGAATTGGTGATAACAGGAAAAGTGGCGTTTAAATTTTCCGGAAAAAAGCCTCTTTCCGGTTCTTTTATATAGGCCACCGAGCCGCTAACCGAACGCTGGTACAGAAAGAAGCAGGTGAAAACGAGGAAAAGAAAGGTAAAGACGACTGATCCTGTTTTTTTCAATCGTTGACTGTTTACGGCAACACCTTTTATAATAACGAATGCGGGAATGAGAAATATGACCGGGACAAAGAGGTACTTGATAAACCCGGCCAATAACAATGATCCTGCCAGGCCTGTCGCATTTTTAAAGGACGATCCCTTGCTGCTGATGAGTTTTAATAAAAAATAAATGGCCACTAATAAAAAGGTAATACCAATAGCATCTGTGCAGGGTTTTGTGTAAAAAGAATAACCAAAAAAACCGGAAAGCAGGGTGAACAGGTTGATGAAAGGGTAGGGGACCTCCAGTAATTTTAAAACAGAACGGCTTACAAAAATTAAAATGATGGCACAAAGGATACTTAATGTTAAAGCTGCAGCTATATAGCTTTTACCTAATAAAAGGTAGAAGGGTATAAAAAGTATGGAGTATCCCGGGGGCCACTGTGTGAGAGGCTGATAAATAGTTTGAGAAAGATCGGAAGAAAGAACGGTAGCCGAATTGATGCCATGCCCGTTCAATAAATTTTCAGCACCCAGTACCTGGAAGGTCATATCGTTACGGGTATTGAAAAAATAGACCAGTTGCAATGCCCTGCACAGGGTCACCAGCGCAATGATGGTGAAACCAGTGCTGCGCCAGGACAGGATCTGCAGGAGTTTTTGTGTCCAACGGTTCATGTTTGCCAACCGGGTTTAATGATCTGAGATGAAACTTAAGGAATCTTTCAATAGTGGCAATTTTTGCCCGAATACATTATTTAGTATCACCCGGAACTGGTTTACATGGGTCATGCCGGGATAAAAACCATGGTAATTGCTATCGGGCAAATGAACGGCATTAAGGGTCATGAAATAGTACCGGGGGTCCACTTTTTCATTCGCTTCAAACTGTCGGAACCCGTGATCACCCATAAGAATAATAACCGGTGGTTTGCCGGAGGCTTTTTTAATACGGTCCGTTAGCCCCAGCAGGTAATTATTGGCATAGACCAGGTATTCCAGGTAAGCATTTTTTTCTGATTTGGTGAAATCATCGTTGAGCAGGCTGTTAAAATCTGTTTCCTTGCCATTCCTGTCGAAATAATAAGGATGATGGGGTATCATCAGGTGGGTGTAAACAAATTTCGGCTGGTTGTTTTGTATGCCAGCAGTTTTTACAGTAAGACTATCTGCTTTGTTGTTGCCCACCAGGTTGTGGTCCAGTATTTTTTTAAGATAGGAGCGGCTGACGAAATGAAACCCGAGATTTTTCATGATCCGGTTGGTCATCATCTGGGAGGTAATGAGCCGCTTGCTGGTGGGTATGACGTAGGAATCGTTCAGTTTGGGAATATTAACCAGGTCAAAGAGAGAATAATTGTAAATGGCATAACCCTGTTTTTGCAAAAAAACCAGGAGATCAGCCTGGTTGATCTGATCAAAGCAATAAAAATTATCGTATTTATTGTCCCTTGTACTCCGGAGGCCCTCCAGGTATTTCATATTGAGACAGGAGGCCATGGAGTAGAAGGTCTTATTGTAATTGGAGCGGGCCTCAGGCACCACATAAAACCCTCTTTTCTTCAATTCCGTTTCAAATGAGTCATTCTTGAAAGAGAAGATCTCGTTTAGTTGGCGGTAACCGGCATACTCATCCACCAGCAACAGGTAAATATCCGGTTTAGAGCAGGTGTCGCAGGTAGTGAGGCTGGAAGCGATACTTGATCCCGGTATAATATTTTTGGATTTGCTGGTTTTTACAAACAGGCTAACCAGGTCTGACAGGATAAGCACCAGCAGGAGTATATTAAAGAAATAACCAATTGTTTTATATGTTTTTTTGGATTTTTTCAGCAGGATACAAATAATCACCAATATCACCAGGATAGCAGGAAGAATAAAACTGTATTTCGTGGCCCCTTCAAAGTTCTTCTTTAAAGCATCATAGATGGTACCGAAAAAAAATTGAATGGCCACCAGGGCAAATGCCAGGAGTGCTGCTTTTATGATATTCCTGTAAAATATCCATGCCAGCAAGGAAAGGCCGATGATCACTCCCGTATAAATTAGTACCAGGGAGACCGCATCGGTGGCTTTGACGATGGGATAATTTTCTGTAAAGGCATGGAACATAAAGAAGAAAGGCAGTAAGATGACGAAAAGGGGCCTGTTCTTCAGTATATGGAGGATACGGTTTTTCATTTTTTTATCATGCAATAGAGGGTCCTGCCCGATCCTGCAATTTCCTTTTGCTGCTGGATATTGAAATATTGCCGGAAAGATGTTTCAAATGCGGATTGAGTGTAATGGTTATAGATGTCCCTTTTGACTGACAACATTTGCCGGACTTTAGGATCGTTTTTGGGAACAAATTCGATGATCAGTTTTGTTGTGACCGACTGCAAGAAAAAGGCAATATGGGAAAACGGAATATTCTTACCGATAGCAAGATGATGGATGAGGGCCAATGCCAGGCAGAGATCTGTGCTGAGGCGGGATATAAATGAACTCCTTTCTGTATTATTTACACCAATAGAAGGACTGGGATGGGAAAGGTCGATAATGAGTGGTTGCAGTAAGGCAGTACCCGATGTCTTTATATATTGATAGAGATGATTGATACAGGAGGGGTCGAAGTCGGTGGCAATGACCGGTATTCCTTGTTCTGCCAGCAGTTTTGCAAATTCTCCGTCATTGCCACCCAGGTCGGCCGCTGTTTGTGGTGGTTTTGTTTCGGTTATCCATTGCCGTATGATCTGTTTTTTGGTTTCCAGGTAGTCGTTGCGTTGGGCTGCTTCCTCATAGTAATGGCTCCAGGCAGTATTGGCGGGCGGCGCCTTCAGTTTTTGCACCAGGGTTTCCAGGCTGCTCACCAGGTCCAGCATTTTTTTCCGGCTGAAGCGGATATTTTTTTGTTCCTGTTTCTTTTTTGCGCTCACCGATGCATGCAAATGGATGTGCAGGTAGGTATGGAAATCAAAACGGCTTTTAAGAGGTAATAAAGAATGGGTGACGCCAAGCGGAATACCTTCGGGCCATGCCAGTGATAATTCATGCAGGGAACGTTTGTTGTAATGCATGAGCAGGAGAGGGGAGAGAAAGCTCTCACAAAACTGGCGGTAAGCGATCCAGGGCATTTCTTCCCGGTAATTTTCAAAAGAAAGTGTATCAATGAATATTAATTTCCCTTTATACCATTGAATATTATAAGGTGTGGCATCTTTTAAACTCATGTTATGCGCCATGGCTTCTTTCTGGATCTGCAGGGTAAGCAGGGCTGCATCTTTGAGCATATCAAAGCTCCACTCGTAGGCGTAAGAAATAAGCGGAACTTTTTCCGGTTGAAGGGTGATATAATGGTCAGCTGAGCCTGTCAGGTTCTCCCGGATCGTTTTGTGAGGGACCAGGAGGCCTTGTGCAGTTAGTTTATCATACAGCCGGCTGCTGATGAGTTGTTCGTAATCCTCTTTGTATATAGTATTGATCTGCCTGTACAGTATTCCTTCTTTTTCAAATACAAAACCGGAAGGATCCCTGTAGGAGGATGGTTGTTGAATAAATGGATTTGACATCAGGCCGGCGGGTTGTCATTAGTTTTTTTCTTCGGTCGTATAAAGAATGCCCTGATATAATTTTTAATATTTCTGAAGAAAAACGCCACGCCCAGTGCAGCCGCCACGATCACCTGTACAAGATAACTGCCGCTTCCGGGATCGATATATAACAGATCATTTATCACAGGTAACTAAGATTTGTCTTCGGGGTCAAAGTTAACAAAGTTTCGTACATAAGGCGGATCGTATTATCGATATCATCTTTGTGCAGCATTTCCACCGTGGTATGCATATAGCGGAGCGGAATAGAGATGAGCACTGAGGGGCACCCATCATTGGAATAAGCAAATGAATCGGTATCGGTGCCTGTACTGCGGCTGAGAGCACGCCATTGTACAGCTATTTTTTTATCGGCAGCCACTTTTTCCACCAGGGCGAGTAATTTATTATGAACAGCGGGGGCATAAGATAATGAAGGCCCTTTTCCGGTGCTTACATCGCCTTCAATATTCTTATTGATCAGGGGCGTGGTGGTATCATGCGTTACATCCGTTACGATGGCTATATTGGGCCTGATACGGCGGGAGATCATTTCTGCACCGCGCAGGCCTATCTCTTCCTGTACGGCATTCACCACGTAAAGGCCATACGGCAATTTCTTTTTATTCTCTTTTAATAACCGGGCCACTTCTGCGATCATGAATCCACCCACACGGTTATCAAATGCCCGGCCGATATAATTACCATTGGCCAGTTCGTCGAAACCATCCTGGTAGGTTACTACGGCACCTATGTGAATACCCATTGCCTGTACTTCTTTACGGTTGCGGGCACCACAATCCAGCCATAAATTATCGGTGCGGGGTGTGGGTTCTTTCTGATCGGGATTGCCGATACGTGTATGTATGGCAGGCCAGCCAAAAACGGCTTTTACAGGACCTTTTTTACCATGGATGATCACCCTGGAAGCAGGAGCGGTTTGGTGGTCCACACCACCATTTCTTTTCAGGTAAATAAGACCTTCGGGGTTTACATAATTGACAAACCAGCTGATCTCGTCGGCATGGGCTTCAATCACCACTTTAAACTTATGGTCGGGGTTGATGACACCCACCGCTGTTCCATAAGGGTCTAAATAATGTGTATCCACAAAAGGTTTGATGTATTCGATCCAGAGTTTTTGTCCCCATGTTTCAAAACCAACCGGGGATGCGTTATTGATGTAGCTTTTAAAAAATTCGAATGATTTGGGAGTAACGACCGATCTTTTAGCCTTTGTGGATTTAGCCATACAGGTATTAAATTTTATCAAAAGTAGTCAAATGCCTGCTATCAGCATCAGCCCTGCAGAAAGCGCCATAAGGCCATCCAGCAGGAGGTAATAAAACATATCGTCAAAATGTGTCCTGGCGTAATTATATAAAGCAGCCGTAATGATGCCCGGAACGAGCAGCAACAGGACGGAAAGGGTGCTGTAGCCAGAAGACAATAGTAAAAGTGTAGAGACGAGAAAAACTATTATTGAAAAGTAAAACAAGGAGGTGATATTTTTTTCGCTCAGGTAGGTAATAAGGCTGCGGATGCCGGCAGCTTTGTCGTCCTGCCGGTCACGAAAATCAAAAAGAATACAAATTGCATAAACCAGGAAGAACCGGCTGATGGCAAAGTAAGTGAAAGAAATATTCCATGCTTTACCGGATACCAGGATAGGTAATATGGTTGTAACATACATCCATACAAATGCCAGGAAGATCGTTTTGCCCAGGGCCACTTTTCTTAATGCCCTGAAGAGTGGATGCGGGATCTTGGGTGCGGAATACAAAAACGTGGCCACCGCGGCCACCAGGAGCCAGGGCCAGACGGGCAGGAGGTAATAAAAGAAGCAGGCCGCGCCGATGAGGCCGGTGAAGAAAAGTATCGTGTGTACCTGCCTGTTATATTTCATCCATTCAATGCGAGGAGAGGGGATAACAGAGCCTGCCGTGAGATACCAGTGAAAACTATAACTGCAAAGGGTGGAAAAAAATACAAAACCAGCAAATGGCCAGTTCATGTTTTCGTGCAGCAGGAAATGGAATGACTGGTAAGTCATCAAAATAGCACAACCTGCAATAAAAAGGTTACTGTAAACAAAGAAAGATAAGGATCGGTGCAAATACTTCAAATGATCAGGGTTTTTTAAGCCTGATGGGGTCTGATTCTTTATACTCACTTCTGTTCTTTTCCTTATCCACCATGATCATACCTAATGCCGCGGTGGTATCCCTGACGGAAACTCCCGGGAGAGTGAGCAACCCGGTATTGGCTGTATTATATTCAAAGTCCACGGAAAATTCGGCCTCTCTTGTTTTATTGGGAACATTCAATGAGGTGGTGGTATAGCGCAGCGTATCGTTCTTTACGGCGGTGGTACCGTTATACCATTTATACACCAGTATGATAGAATCCAGGTCACCTTCCTGGTCTGTGAATTTGCCCCTCATACTGATGACATTGCCACTGAATACCGTTTCAGGAGAAATAGATTTGATATCCACCTGGGGTATTGTAGTAAACTTATCTTTGTTGCAGCTTACAGCTACCATAACAAGCGTGATCAGCAGGGGTTGAATAAACTTCATGCGATGATGTTGATATGAACAAATTTACTCTTTTTTAGTTACACCCGATGGGACAACCGGATCAATGGAATCATAAAGTTTTTGGCGTAAAAGAACAGGATATTAACGGGCTGGCGCTCGAAATATTCCGTTTCCAGCATGAAAATAACCCGGTTTACCGGGCATATACCGATGCGCTGAACCTTAACCCTGCCTCAGTAACAACCCTAAAGCAGATTCCTTTTCTCCCTATCCGGTTTTTTAAGTCGCATGCTGTGAAAACCGGTGCTTTTGAACCTGCTATTGTGTTTGAAAGCAGTGGTACCACAGGTATGACAACGAGCCGCCACCTGGTCAAAGACCTTTCCCTCTATGAAGGAAGTTTTACCGGTGGGTTTAATAAGTTTTACGGTTCAGTGAAGGATTGGTGTATCATTGGTTTGCTACCCTCTTACCTGGAAAGGGGGAATTCTTCCCTGGTGTATATGGTGGATAAGCTTATTCATGCCAGCGGGCATCCGGAGAGCGGTTTTTACCTGGATGAGTATGCGAAATTGTCGGGGTTGTTGAAAAAGCTGGAGGACCGTCAGCAAAAAACCCTGCTGATAGGGGTTACGTTTGCCTTATTAGACCTTGCTGAACAATTTCCCCAGGACCTGAATTATACTATTATAATGGAAACGGGTGGCATGAAGGGGAGAAGGGAAGAGATCATACGGGCATCCTTACACGAAATCCTGCAGGGATCTTTTGGTACATCAAACATTCATTCAGAATATGGCATGACGGAGCTATTATCGCAGGCTTATTCCAAACAAAGCGGACTGTTTCATTGCCCGCCATGGATGAAAATACTGGTGCGGGATGAGGAAGATCCTTTTTCCGTTCAGGACAAAGGACCCGGTGCCATCAATGTGATCGACCTGGCCAATATCCATTCCTGCAGCTTTATTGCCACCGACGATGCGGGCAGGTTAAATGAGGACGGCAGTTTTGAAATACTGGGACGTCTGGATGGCAGCGATCTCCGCGGTTGCAGCCTGCTCACGGTTTAAGCCTCGTAGATCCATTGCCTGAATTGCGGGGCATTTTCCTGGCTCACAATAATATTATGGTCCAGCCCCGGCGATGTCATTTCCACCTGCAATTTCACTTTCTCATAAGGCCGGAAACCTTTAATGAAATTGACATTGATGATATATTGCCGGTTGGCCCTGAAAAAGAGGCTGTCATCCAACTCCTGCTCCATTTCACCCAGGTTTTTGTCACCCATATATTTTTTACCCCAGCGGTCGAGTACATATACCAGCTTATTCTCCGTGTACAACAGCACCACATCCTCCAGCCTGAGGGTGAGGTATTCCATACCGCGGCGAACAACCAGCCGGCTTTTTCTACGGGTGTCGATATGCCTGACCAAACTATCCAGCATGTTATTATGCCCGGCAAAATGCTGTTCGAGCATCCGGTATTTATGGATGGCCTGCTGGAGTTCGTCCCGGTTCACCGGTTTTAGCAGGTAGTCGATACCGTTACAGGCAAAGGCATTCATCATAAATTCGTTGTAGCCGGTGATGAATATAACAGGAATGGATACCTGCACTTTTTTAAAGATCTCAAAGGAAAAGCCATCGCTCAATTGCACATCGCTGAAAATAATATCAGCGGCCGGTGCGGTGGCCAGGTAGTCCACGCTTTCTTTTACTGTGGAAAGAATGGCGTCCACCTGTATGGACGGATCTGTTTCCGTGAGGGCCTGAACAAGGTTTTCCATTGCCGGTCTTTCGTCTTCGATGATGATAGTGTTTAGCATAACTGATCTTTTAGGGTTTAATAATTTATCGTATCACGGGAAGTTTGACAGTAAAATTCTCTTTCCCGGGATGAATGATGATCTCCTTGTCAAAAAGCAGTTTATATCTTGCGTTCAGGTTGTTCAATCCGATCCTGGTGGAATCGATCATATAGGGTTTCGGCCGCATCCGGTTCATCACCTTGATGTATTGTCCGTTCAGCGAAATAATGATCTGTAACGGTTCTTCATCACTGAAGGAGTTATGTTTGATCGCATTTTCCAGCAATATCTGGAGCGAGCAGGGGGGTATTTTAACCTCCGAAGGCGACGTTTGCTGCAAATGCACTTCCAGTTTTAATTTCTGATCGTAACGTAATTGCAGCAGGTAGAAGTAATCGTCGATAAATCCCAGCTCTTTTTCAAGGGGTATCAGTTCCTTGTCTTTATTGATCAGGAAATATTTATATACCTGTGCCAGTTTATTGTTGAACAAATGTGCCTGCTCCGGATTTTTCAGGATCAGGTGGTTGAGTGTATTGAGTGAATTGAAGAGGAAATGCGGATCGAGCTCATTTTGCAGGGCATGCAGTTTAGCAGCCGATCTTTCTTTGCCCAGCTGATTTACTTTTTTGGTATCCTGTTCTTTTTCTTTTACCAGGAAAAGTATTTCATACACCAGGTTGAAGAGTACCACAGCAATGGCACAATACAAAATAAACCGCAGCAACTGGAATTGCGTTACCGGCTCCCGGGCAAACTGGATCCATCCAAAGCCCGCGATGCTGCCAATGCAAATACCATACAGCGTACACATAAAAGTGGCGATGATGACCCTGCGTGCGGGGCCCGGGTTATACGTGGGGGAGGTCCTGATCTTTGTATGTATCCAATAACAGCCTGTCCAGATGATAAAAGAAGAGACGGTAAAATAGAAAATGATCAGCAGGATGAACGGAAGATGGTAACGTTCATAGTGGACAATACCGGAAGTCCATGGCAGCAATACTCCAAGCAATGGTATAAATAATATACGCAGGTATAAATCCCTTATCATAGCAGGACCGGTTAAGGTTTGCACAACAAAAAGGCGTCATTTTTTCTTTCATGCTCGTGAGTACACTACAACAGAAGTGTATGACCAAATCTATATGTGCAATGCGTTAAACAAAGCACAAAATCAACTATGAGGCAGAGTATGATGACCAGTGGTATGAATTGTCATACCAGCGTCAACCGGTTTGTGAGAGTGTTACAGCTATCACTAAAGAGTTTACTTGTTTGGAAAATGCTGCTTCATTTATCAAAATTCATGGCTCAGCAAGTTTTTGATGGTTTTTTGCCGGCAAATAACTATAACAGTTGTTAGTATTTTATTTTCAGTATTACCTTTTCATGTTTCGGTATTATTCATTCATGGTCTGGTATAAATCGGTGACAATTTGAAAACATATCGTCAATAATTTTTGTCACTGGTAATATCAATCACTAAAATGAATAGCGTATGAAAAGGCTTTTACTACTGCTGGCATTGGTATTAACAGGATATCTCAGTGCCATGGCACAACGCTCCGTAACAGGAAGGGTCACCGATTCCAGGGATGGCTCTCCGCTTCCGGGGGCCAGTGTGCGCATCAAAGGAAAAAGTACAGGAACATCCACTGATGCGGATGGACGTTTCAGTATCCAGGCCACATCTGCCGATGTGTTGCAATTTTCCAACGTTGGTTTTACGGAAACAGAGATCAGGGCTGCTGAACCGGTCATTAATGTGATACTTCAGTTTGCAGACCAGCCCAATTTAAGAGAAGTGGTAGTGACAGGTTACACGGTACAGTCACGCCGCGAAGCAACAGCCTCTATTGGCAAAGTAACAGGGGCTGAAGTCAGGTTTCAGCCTGTTGCCTCTTTTGATCAGTTATTACAGGGTAAAACACCGGGTGTGCTGATCCAGGCACAAAGCGGTCAGCCCGGGGCGCCGGCATCCAATATCACCATTCGCGGTAAAGGGTCCGTGCTGGCATCCACTCAACCCTTATTTATTGTAGATGGCATCCAGGTCACGGGCGCCGACTTCCAAAGTATCAACCCGGCGGATATCGAGACCTATAATATATTAAAGGACGCCATCGCCACTTCACAGTACGGTTCAAGGGGCGCCAATGGTGTCATCGTGGTCACCACCCGCCGCGGGGCCAATGGTAAAACAAGGATCAATTATGATTTTCAGTATGGCATCGGCCGTTTACCTGAGAATAAACTGCAGTTGATGAATTCTGCTGAGAAAATACATTTCGAAATGAACTACGATCATCCGTATGGCATGAACTTTTTTGGCTGGACACAACAAGAAGCCGACAGCCTTTCACTCGTGAACGCCAATTGGGAAAAAGTAATGTTCCGCAAGGCTAATACACAGCAGCATGTATTATCTGTTACGGGGGGGAATGACAGAACAAAATTTTTTATCTCCGGTTCCGTGTTTGACCAGGAAGGAACAGTTATCGCCACTTCCCTGAAAAGATATACCGGTCGTTTGAATATCGATCATACGGTCAACAACCTGAAGATCGGGCTCAGCACATTTGTGGGATCTTCCAAACTGCTCAACACAAATGAAAACGACCAGTTCATCGGCTCTCCCCTGAATGCCATTCGCTGGGCCAATCCTTATGTAACGCCTTATTTACCCGACGGAACTTTCAACGGATTAGATATGGTGCTGCAGGGTCAGCCTAATGCTCTGAAAGAATTATTGCTGAGCCCTTCCAGGAATAATCAAATAAAGGGTATTGCTGCTATCAGCCTCGAGTACAAATTCCCCTTCCTGAAAGGATTATCAGCCCGCACCAACTGGGGTGTGGATTATACCAATGATGATAATACAAGATATATCGACCGCACCACTTATCTCGGCAGCCAGCAAACCGGCACACAGGGTTCATTTACCCATGCCAGTACTAAACGGGTGCGTTACACAGGAACCACCTCGCTGTCCTATGCACGTCAAAGCGGAGATCATAACTACCGTTTATCTGTATTCAACGAGTATGTGGACAGAAGAACGACCACTTTTGGTTATACTGGTTTTGGACTGATCGGTTTGTTTGGTAATGGTGGTGATATTACACCGGGTACACCTTCTAACGGGTATATACCCACGGTAGCAGATGGATATACAGAGCAATCTTTATTATCCTGGTTTGCAATAGGCGACTATTCTTTTAAGAATAAATATTTCCTGAATGTGAGTGGCAGAAGGGATGGTTCATCCCGGCTGGCTGAAGGTAATAAATGGGTGACCTATGGCGGTATCGGTGCTGCCTGGCTGATCAGTGCAGAAGATTTTTTACAAAATTCCAAATGGATCAATGAACTGAAGCTGAAAGCGAGTTATGGTTCTGCCGGTAATGAGAACGTTGGTAACTCTTATGAAGCCAGGGAATTATTCGGCGGGGTTACTTATAATGGGAAGGGGGGATTGGTGCTGACCAACCTGGAAAAACCCGACCTGAGCTGGGAAGTGAGGAAAACGGCGAATGTAGGTATCGATTATGGTCTTTTCAATAGCCGTATCACTGGTTCCATTGACGTGTACAGCGCTTCTACCAAGGGATTGTATCTCAACCGCCAGTTATCAGGCACCAACGGAGTGAATGCTATCCTGACCAACCTGGGTAAACTGCGGAATAATGGTATTGAATTTTCCATCAACGCAGAGGTGGTGAAGACAAAGAATTTCACCTGGGCCGTGGGATTCAACCATACCTATAATAAATCTGAGGTAGTGGAGCTCGATGGCACGAACGAAAATATCAATGGTTTTGTGATCAATCGCCTGGGCGAGCGATTGAATTCTATTTTCCTGGTTCGTTATGCAGGGGTGGATGCTGCCACCGGTGATGCTTTATATTTTAAAGCAGATGGCAAGACCACCACCAATGTGTATGACCCGAATGATAAAGTGATCGTGGGCACTTTCGATCCGCCAAACTTCGGCGCTTTTAACACGAGTGTAAGTTTTAAAGGTTTGGAGCTGGCCGTACAGTTCACCTATATGTTTGGTCATAAAATTTATAATAACGACCGGATGAACGTGGAGAACCCGGCTTATGTGATCTCCAACGTGAACCGTGACCTGCTGACGGAATGGCAACAGCCCGGTGATATTACCAATATTCCCAGCCCGTTCAACGATTTCCAGGCAGCCACCACCCGTTTCCTGGAAGAAGGTAAGTTCCTGCGGTTAAGAAACCTGATGCTAAGCTATGAATTGCCCGCGGCTATGTTAAGCAAAGCAAAGATCAGCGGCGTGCGGGTGTTTGTACAGGGACAAAATTTACATACCTGGCATGAGTTCAAAGGATATGATCCCGAAGTGGCCACCGGCACACTGGGCGGGGCACAATATCCCCTGCTCAAGACCATCACATTTGGGGTGAGCGTGGGATTATAAACGAAAGGAGTTGAATTATGCATCACTTAAAACTTAGCACAATGAAAAAGATCATATTACAATTTGGATGGGTCCTTGCTTTACTACCGGTACTGGTATCGTGTAAAAAAGCGATCGACCTGGAACCTACACATAATGTAGATGGCAGCAATTTCTTCACGAAGATCGAAGATTATGAATTGTCACTAACGGGTGTGTATACACGATTACAGCAGGACAGCTATTATGGAAACGGCAATAACGGGTCGGGGCCTTTTGTGGGATTACCCGATATGATGAGCGACAATTTATTTGAAAGCGCAGAATCGCTGGCGAATTACCAGAATTTTTCCCGGTGGAATTATGTGGCGGATGACCCCTTTGTACAGGATATCTGGGAAGATGGTTACCGGGTGGTGCAGCAGGCGAACATTACCCTGCGCGGGCTGGACAATTTTGCTTCGACGAACGCAGGTGCCGTTAATCGTATTAAGGCGCAATCATTGGCTCTAAGGGCGATGGCGCATTTTGACCTGCTTCGTTGTTTTGGCGAACAGTTTGACCGGAACTCCACAGCCAGGGGTATAGCTTACGTGGAAAAATTTGATGTGGAGCAAAAGCCAGCCCGATTGACCGTGAAGCAAACTTATGATAAGATAGAAGCGGATCTTAAAACTGCCAAAAACTTAATGCTGTCGATGGATAAAGCCATACAGGGCACGGGTACAGCCGGAACAGACCGTGCTTATGTGGATGATATGGTGGTGAATGGAGTGCTGGCAAGAATGTATTTATATGCCAATGAGCTGGACAGTGCGGTGAAGTATTCCACCCTTTGTATCAATGCCCGCCCGCTGGCCAGCCGTACCGTTTTCCCCAATATCTGGCTGGATGCTTCAACCACTGAAGTGATCTGGTCGGTGAAATTTGAATCATTGAATGCCGGTATTGGTGACCTGATGTTCTACCCGGTAAGCAACAGGGCTTCTTATCGTCCCACCACCAATTTGCTGGGCCTTTATGACGCGGTGAATGATGTTCGTTATAATAGTTATTACCGGAATTTGCTGAGGGGTGCCAACCGTACCACTGCTCCGGCCAGGATCGTATTGATCAAATATGATGCAAAGCAGGCCAATTTATCCAAGCCGGATGGTATTGTAAATTTTAAAGCGCTGCGTACGGGTGAAATGTACCTGATACGTGCAGAAGCTTATGCACGCTTAGGTGGTGCAAATGAGGCTTTGGGCCTGGCGGACCTGAATACGTTAAGGGCAGCGAGGATTGCCGGTTATGCGGATGAAGTGCTGACGGGCCCGGCATTGATCCAGGCTATTGCCACGGAACGCAGAAAAGAACTGGCCGGGGAGGGACATCGGTTCTTTGATCTTAAAAGGACCACGAGGACGATCAGCCGTACAACGAACTGTACCAATTTCTGCACGCTGTCACCTGGTGCCAGGGAATGGGCCATGCCCATTCCGCAGAGTGAGATACTGGCTAATGAAGCTGCCGAGCAGAATGATGGGTATTAAAAATTTGGTAGTGCATCAGTTTGAAAATAATACAAAGCTTAGAGAGAATAGTGTTCTGTTATAGTGTCTCCCCGAGGCTTTGGAAAGTAAAAAATAAAGCCACCAAAGCACAGATACATTAAAACTGATACACTACAAAACTTTGGTGCATAGTTAGTCTCATATTTGCTAGTGGTGAAGCCGTCCCGATCTTTTCGGGGCGGCTTTTTTATGTGTATGACTGGTCATAGGGAAGGATGAAGTGATGCCGGTGCAGGCCGGTCTTTCTTTTTCATGTTCTGGTAAAGTAGGTTTTAGTTGACCAAAAAGGTAGAGTAATTTTACAATGCACACGCCCAACTATTTCTCATGTTAGCGTTAATTAAAATTGCAGCAGGCGGTTTTCTAACCGGCCTGCTTTTTTTAATTAAGGGATCATTTCATAGATGTAATGCCCTGTATGGTCCAATAATGATAGATAACTACAATTTGCATATTATGAGATCGACGAGGCTCATTTTTTTATATACAGGTTGGTAAGTTCAATTTCTTTCAATATTCCATTGCAATTTCCTTTATATTTGCAGCCCCAAAGCCCGGATGGCGAATCCCGAATGTTCGGGAGGTAGACGCACCGGTTGGTCGATAAAAGTTCTTATAAGTTTGCCCGGATGGCGAAATTGGTAGACGCACCGTCTTCAGGTGGCGGCGCCGCGAGGTGTGCTGGTTCGAATCCAGTTCCGGGCACAAAGACCCTGACTATTATAAGTCAGGGTTTTTTTATGCACTACTTTGTATAATGCCACCTAATAAAAAATAAATAGAACCACCTAGAAAATCCGCAAAATCCCGCAACCTCCGGCATAAGCCTGAATTTTATATCTAT
>CAZSGD010000021.1:0-24434 GCA_964606155.1 uncultured Chitinophaga sp.
AAAATTCGGAAGGGTCGGCGTCCCGAAGTTTCGGGACGATCCCGTCAACTCCCACGAAATGAAAAGACTTCAATTACTTGAGGTCTTTTTTTATTCATGACACCAGGTTCATACTCTCCAGACTAAAATTCGGAAGGGTCGGCGTCCCGAAGTTTCGGGACGATCCCGTCAACTCCCACAGAATAGAAGCTTCAACATACTTTGTTGAGGCTTTTTTATTTCCCTTAACTACTTATGTACGTATAACCTTATTTACTTTCCACCGGCGGCTCCCACAACTCAATCTTATTTCCTTCCAGGTCCAGTATCCATCCAAATTTTCCATACTCTTCGTCCATCGGTTCACCTACCACCTCCACTCCTTCTTCTTTCAGCACTTTGAGCAAGGCAAAAAGATCTTTTACAATAAAATTCACCATTACCGGCGAGCTACTCGGAGCAAAATAGTCGGAGTCTGACTTAAAAAAAGAAAAAACATTATACCCTGGTTTTTTCGATCCATCCTCATTCGCAAATTGCCAGACGGTATAAGTGCCATGAAAAGAAATACCGAGGTGCTTTGCATACCAGGCAGCCATGGCCTTGGGGTCTTTGGCTTTCATAAATGGCCCGCCCAGGCCGGTTACTCTTTCCATACAATTGATTTACATTAAATATACTAAAACTTAAATTTCGGCAGCGTCGCCTGATTTCCACTGATAAATTTTAATTTTGTACCGCCATGCGGGATATCAAAACACATACACAAACAGATACTTTCGAAGAAACCGATGTGCTGACCGGACACGAAGAACCCTGTCATCTGATCGTATGGAATGATGAGGTAAACACGTTTGAGTGGGTGATCGAGACCTTAATGGAGATCTGCGGCCACTCCTACGAACAGGCAGAGCAGTGTTCCTATATTATCCATTTTCACGGAAAGTATGCCGTGAAGAATGGCAGCTATGATGATCTGAAGCCCCTTTGTGATGCCATCACAGAAAGAGGTATCGGCGCCACCGTAGAAGTGACAGCTTCCTAATCCCCTTTCATGGCTTTATTTGCATTGGATAAAGAATTGATTTTCCCTCCCGTTCAACTGGCAGAACCCGACGGGCTTTTAGCCATGGGTGGTGATCTGTCTCCGGAACGATTAGTACTGGCTTACCGTCATGGGATCTTTCCCTGGTATGAAGGAGATACGATCCTCTGGTGGTGCCCCCATCCGCGGTTTGTTTTGTATCCACCTGAATTAAAGATCAGCAAGACCATTCAGTCCCTGCAAAAGAAAAATGTATTCCAATTCACCACCAACCAGGCTTTTGCCCGGGTGATACATCATTGCAAGGAGATCAAAAGACCGGGACAGGAAGGCACCTGGATCACCGATGAAGTGGAACAGGCATATACGATATTACATCAACAGGGCTATGCACATAGCGCCGAAGTATGGAAGGATGGCGAACTGGCAGGCGGGCTCTATGGTATTAAACTGGGAAAGGTATTTTTTGGGGAGAGTATGTTCAGCAAACAAAGTAATGCTTCCCGAATAGCCTTTACCCAATTTGTACAGCAATTGATGGTAGAAGGTATAGAACTGATCGATTGCCAGGTATATACTCCTTATCTCGAAAGTTTTGGCGCCCGGATGATTCCCCGCGATGAATTTGTAAAAAGATTACAGGAACTGATCCCCGCATGAATGTTCTCCCATAAAAAAGCATCCCGCTTTGCGGGATGCTTCCATAATAATATGATACGCTCAGAATTTTGCTCCTAAATAATGCGGTAGCATCGCCCTCCATGTATTCCAGTCGTGCGGCCACTCCTGTCCCCATACATCCAATTCATACCAAATGCCTTTATCGTATAATTGTTTGGCAAACCGGCCGCTGGCGCCGGGATCTTCATAATTACCGCTGCCCGTGAGAATATGAATATGACGGCTCGACCTCACCTGTTCCAGGATACTATGATCTGCAAGGTTGGGGATGTAGTGAGCGGGGCTGTTGAAATATACGTGATCATCATAATGGCCTTTGGTATATTCTGTCAGGTCATATACCCCACTCATGGCAATCACCCCATTGATAATATCCGGGCGCTTCAGGAATAAATTCATACTGTGTAAAGCTCCAAAAGAAGCCCCACAGGTGATAATGGGTGTATCGGCACTGGTGCTGTTCCTGATAAAAGGCACTACTTCATTAAAAACATAGTTGTTCCATTGCTGGTGGCGGATGGACTTATCCCAGGGGTTGATGCTATGGTTCAACCAGCTTTCATTATTGATACTGTCGATCGAAAAAACCTTCACTTTACCAGCATCAATGAACGGGGCGATATGGTCCATCAGCTGAAAACGCTCATATTCCAGGTAATCGGCGGCAGCAGTGGGCACCAGTAAAAGGGCAAACCCATAATCACCGTAGGTGGCAATAGGCATTTCCTTATTCAGGGATGGGCTGAACCAGGAAGCTAATTCTCTTTTCATGCAATTGTTTTGATTTAAAAGATAGAAAGACAATTTACAGCCCTAAAACGAAATTCGTCGATTTTGATCACCGAATAATGCAGGAAAAGCCGGCCGTGACCACCAGTCCTGCAACCAAGATCCAAATGACCCTGCTCAAGTAATCGGAAAAACTAGTAAAAACTCTTGGTATTTTCACAAAGTAATATTACTTTAGTTTTACAGTATTTTTACTAATTACAGTTATTTGTTCATTCAGTATCAGCTTTTTACGAATAATGGTTAAGGCAAATTCCTGATAAACAAGTGCCTGTGCTTCAAATGGCCCGGTCTATTGGCCCTGGTAACCGCCAGGGAGGTAACCGTTAAGCCACTCTCTCCCTCTGAAAAACCGGCATTAATAAACCTCAACTTGTGCAACATGCTGAAAGAAAGGATCCGTATCATGCTGGTTGACGATCACAAGATCGTCCGCGAATCATGGAAGCTTTTGCTGGAAAACAATCCCCGTTTTACGGTTATAGAAGAATGTGAGAATGGCCAGAAAGCTATTGCCCGTGCCCTGGAACTGGGCCCCGATATATTGCTGGTAGATGTGAATATGACCCCCTTAAACGGGTTTGGTGTAACGGAGGAGATCGCCAAAGCATCCAAGGCCATCAAGGTCATCGGGCTTTCGGTCAATAACCAGCCCAAATATGCCACCAGAATGCTGGAACTGGGTGCCCGTGGCTACCTGACCAAGACCTCGCCGCTCGAAGAGATCACCCAGGGTATCCTGGAAGTGTACAGAGGTAAAACCTATATCTGCGAGGAAGTAAAACTGAAAATGACCCATTAGCAGCGTCTTTCAGTAATCGTCAATTTGGTTTCTCGCAAAGGCGCAAAGGTCTGTTCAAAAGCCGCAAGGCTCTTTTTACCAACTTATTTCCTTTTGCGTCTTTGCGGCCCTTAGCGGCTTGGCGTGAAATAATAAGTCGAACCTGACCACTACAGCATCTTTCCTGCGCTTTCCCATCTAGGCAAAAGGAGGTAAATTTGCGGCCTTATAATCCGGGCAGTTTTGGCTGCTCACAAATCAAGAGGCACTGTAGTATGGAACTGGGAAAGAATTTCGATCATCAGGCAGCAGAACAAAAATGGTATCAGCATTGGCTGGACAAAAATTATTTTCATAGCGAACCCGATAACCGCGAACCCTATACCGTGGTAATTCCTCCCCCCAATGTAACCGGTGTGCTGCACATGGGCCACTGCCTCAACAATACCATACAGGATATATTGGTACGACGTGCCCGTATGCAGGGGAAAAATGCCTGCTGGGTGCCTGGTACCGACCATGCTTCTATCGCCACCGAAGCCAAAGTGGTGCAGATGCTCCGGGAAAGGGGTATTCAAAAAGCATCACTGGGCCGCGATGAATTTCTGCAATATGCCTGGGAATGGAAAGAAAAATACGGTGGTATCATTTTACAGCAATTAAAGAAACTGGGATGCAGTTTGGACTGGGACCGTACCACTTTTACCATGGACCCGGACTATTACGCCTCCGTGATCAATGTATTCATCGACCTCTATAATAAAGGCTATATCTATCGTGGCAAGCGAATGATCAACTGGGACCCGAAAGCAAAAACTGCCCTGAGTGATGAAGAAGTTATCCGTAAAGAGACGCAGCAAAAGCTATATTTCCTGAAATATTTCCTGGCGGAGAAGTCTGCAGTCGACAGCCCGCAGTCCACAGACTATGTAACAATTGCAACAGTGCGCCCTGAAACCATCATGGGTGATACGGCCATTTGTGTGCATCCGAATGATGAACGATACAAGCACCTGCACGGAAAATTTGCTTACATACCCCTGATCAACCGTCGCATTCCCATCATAACAGATGAGTATGTAACGATGGAGTTTGGTACCGGCGCCCTGAAAGTAACCCCGGCACATGATATGAACGATAACATGCTGGGACAAAAACACGGACTGGAAGTGGTGGATATACTCAATGAAGATGGAACGCTGAATGCTGAAGCACAGATCTACGTGGGTGAGGACCGGTTTGAAGCCAGGAATAAGATCGTGAAAGAACTGGAAGAGAAGGGTTATATCGTAAAGACAGAAGATTATACCAGTGAAGTAGGTTACAGCGAAAGAACAGATGTGGTGGTGGAGCCGAGATTGTCGCTGCAATGGTGGGTGGATATGAAAAAAATATCCGGTCCTGCATTGAACGCAGTAGTGGATGATGAGATCAAATTCTATCCCGCAAAATTCAAGAACCTCTATCGCCATTGGATGGAGAATATCAAGGACTGGTGTATCTCCCGTCAACTATGGTGGGGGCACCGGATACCGGCCTGGTATGATGATAAGGGAAATTATGTGGTGGCTGCTACGCATGACGAAGCTGTAAAGTTATACCAACTTAAATACGGTCAACCAGCAACCAACAACCATCAACTTGTTCAGGACGAGGATTGCATGGACACCTGGTTCTCCAGTTGGTTATGGCCATTTGAAGTGTTCAAAGGATATAGTCACCCGGGTAATAAAGATGTTGAATATTACTACCCGACCAATACATTGGTAACAGCACCTGAAATTATTTTCTTCTGGGTGGCGAGGATGATTATGGCGGGGTTTGAATATCAGAAAGAAAAACCTTTCAGTGAAGTTTACTTTACAGGAATCGTGAGGGATAAGATCGGCAGAAAAATGAGCAAGAGCCTCGGCAATTCTCCTGATCTGCTGGAAATGATCGATAAGGATGGCGCCGATGCGGTTCGCTTTGGTATCATGATCTCCTCTCCTGCCGGCAACGATCTCATGTGGGACCAGGCGGGTAACGAACAAGGCCGTTTCTTCATCAATAAAATGTGGAATGCACTAAAGCTGGTGAAAATGTGGGAAGGGAGACAGCCGGGAGCCGGGAGCCGGGAGCCGGGAGCCGGAAGTCATTTTGCAGTGGATTGGTTTGAGAACAGGCTCCATGAAGTAAGAGCAGAACTGGATAATCAATTCAAAGATTTCCGGTTGAGTGAATCACTGAAAACAATTTACTCATTGATCTGGGATGATTTCTGCAGCTGGTACCTGGAATGGGTGAAACCCGGTTTTGAACAGCCCATCGACAAAAAAGTATATGAAAAGACCGTTGACTTCTTTGAACAATTAGTTCAGTTGCTGCATCCTTTCATGCCTTTCGTGACAGAAGATATCTATCATCAATTAAAAGAACAGAAAGGTGATCTGGCGGTAAAACAATATCCCGCGACAGGGAAAACTGATCAGCAGGTATTGAACAACGCTGCTCTTTTAAAAGAAGTGATCTCTGCCATCCGTGATGCCAGGAACAAGAACCAATTGAAGCCCAAAGACACTGTTAAGCTGCACATACAAACAGCCAATCATTCCACCTACAAGGCAATAGAGCATCTATTGGCCAAACAGGTGAATGCGGAGTCTGTTTCTTACACTACTGAAACAATCGGCAACAGCATTACAGTGGTGGTGCAGAAAGATAAATTCTTTATTGAAACCACTACCCTGCTTGACACTTCTTCTCAAAAAGAGCAATTATTAAAAGACCTGGATTACCTGAAAGGGTTCCTGGTATCGGTAGAGAAAAAACTGGGTAATGAGCGCTTCGTTCAAAACGCCAAACCGGAGGTAATAGAAATTGAGCGCCGCAAAAAAGCGGATGCCGAAGCAAAGATCAAAGTGATAGAGGATAGTCTCGCTTCTCTCTGATCTACCTTGGAATAATGCTCACCGGCAAAATAAATTCAAAGAAGTTGGTATTCTTTGATACGCCTGCCAATGGATCATCATCCAGTAAGCGGCTGATCCGGAAACCAAAAGTGAGCGGGTATTGGTTCCACCATTTAGTATCCGCATACACTTCAAAGCCTGCGCTTCGCAGGTCCAGGTTCTGCGATTTGTCGTTGGAGAATATCCGCTGTTTATCATAAAAAATATTCGCCCGCAATTGCTGTATGTATAAGATGTTGCCGAAGCCCCAGTCGGGGTAAAACAGCGGCAGGTGATAATTGGCCGACATTCTCCATAACCGGGAGCCCGCATTGGTCCCGTAATAATCTACATAACCCCTTGCATTAGCCAGGCGGGAACTGAAGATCAGGCGGCTTGTATCCCTTTGCTGAAAAGCGCCGTTTAAAACGAGGCTATGGTTATTGAGAATCCCGGGCAGGTATAATGTGGCTGCCCCATAAAACTGGTAGCCCTCATACCGTGTAATAGGATAACGGTGAGCAGCAGTTAAAGAATATCCAAAGCGAGGATAAATATGTTGTAATGCCCTTTGGATTTGTTGCGTCCAGGAAAGATTATGAGAAAGGTAACTAAAAGAGGTATTCCCAATCGAATCTTTAAAGAACCCTTTGTTGAATTCATTTCTTAATACATAAAAACTACTGAAGCTAAAGCTCTTGTGTGTTTGGCCACTGGTGTAGTTGACAGGAATAATGAAGCCGATCCGGGAATCCAGTTGGTTCCAGTGTCTTACCCGGTCTTCGATCACTCTCTGCCTGTCGAAAGTAAATTCTGTGCCCACGGTCAGGTATGGGAAAAAGGCCCCATAGGTAGACACCAACCCTACCGCACTTGTTTTTTCGTCCTGGTGATAGAGATAATAAATTTCTGTTTGCAAGGTATTCAGCACATTCTCACCATACAGGGAGAAAGTAAAGATCGGGTCCTCGTAATAAGGGCGCCAGCTGTGAAAATTAAACAGCTTCGTTCCTTTGCTGTAGGGTTCCGTGGCAAAATCCCTGAATGGGATTACCTGGTTCAGCACATCGCCTGTGCTGTCGGCCCGGCTTACGATAAATTTCTCTATTAATACGCTTGTTTCCGACAGCGAAACCTCCTTCCATTGGATATCGTTTTCATTTACCTGTTTTAATTGGTAACCCTCTGCTGTAAATGCCGACCAGGTTATTTTGCCTTTAGCTGCATTTACATAGTAATTACCCAGCGGGCCGTTGGTGATCCTGTAAAGCTTGTGATCGCTCATGCGCAGGGCAAACACATCATCATTACCTCCATAAGTAGCCGTAAAATAAATGTTACCGTTATTAACACAGGGATAACCCACCACATTAAAGGAAGGTGGAATGATATGGCTGATATCCCCTGTTCCCATATTAGCTATTGCCAACGTCATCTGGCCATTATTCGTACGCACAGCGGTAACCAGCGAACTTTCATCGATGAACTTGGGATCGGTAAAAAGATTTATTTCCGGCGACTGGAACGAAGTGATCATTTTCCCGGTTTGCGCATCCAGGATATGCAATGCGCTTTTACCTGTTGCTGTTACCTGCACGGCAGCAATACGGGAGCCATCCGCGGAAATATCCGGTGTAAAATATTTTGATTTTTTAGTGAGGGTTTGTTGCCGTCCTGTTTTCACATCCAGCATTTTAATAACGCTGTAGTTCCTCCAGCCCCAGCGGGGATCGGTTTCCAGCGCCGCATACACGATCTTGCCATTGCGGTAAGAAAATTGTTCATCGATGGAGATATCTCTCACTTTCAGTTTATGTATCCCTTTCTGATCTTTAATAAAAAAAGCAGGGCGATGCCTCATACTAGTGCGGAGGTAGATCAATGAATCTGCTCCGGCCTGGTATGGGAAAGAATAGCTTTTGACATAATCTTTTTTTACCGGCAATACATAATCATCCCGGGTGGCAGATGCTCTTTCGGTTTTTGATTTATAAAAATCGAAAGCCTGTTTTTTAAATGTTTCATAGTCCACGCCGGCATGTTTCTTTATGGCATTTTGAAAGGGGTAAAAAAGTCCTTTAAAGGCACTGGCGTCTTTGGTTACATTGGCCCAGAAACCGGTACCATATTTCTCCCGTCCGTAGTTCACGAAAAGATATCCCAGGTAATAATGATTGGGCACATAATCTTTTAAGGAGCCGTTACGCAGCTTCATCCAGGAATATTTTTTCCCTGCCTGCCACAAGGAAGGATATGCATTCAGGAATAAAGGGAGCCTTCCTCTTCCCTGCCCGGTCAGTACGGTCTCGTTGTACACAGCATCGCCCTCATAAAACCAATCGGGTATCGAGGCATTGATGGCCAGTGAAAATCCCTCTTCTCCAAAAAGTACCTTCATTACACTGCTGATGCCGTTATTAAAATTGTTGAACTGCTGTATATGCCGGTATTCATGGAGGGCCAGCTGATCGGACCAGGGCACCGTACCCTGGTCAAAATTGTTGAGGGCCGGTGTCATAAAAAATTCACTTCGAAAGGGGCCCAATTGCGCATACCCGTTAGCGATAGTCGTTTGGTTCTGCAGCACTATGCTGATCTTTTTCTGTTGCTCTCCCAGTGATAAGGGGCGGTTTTGGGCCATATAATGAACGATGGAAGCCACCCGCTTAGCCTGGCTGTCCAGCCCTGCCGGGAAAATGATCCTTGCCGTATCCGTATTCACCTGTTGCCATTTTTGGGTGGGCGGGTTACCACCAAATATCTGAGCGAAGGAGGGCCGGGAAAGGATAAGAAAAAGCAGGAAAAGACAGCAGTGGGTGAGCTTTAGCATATGGCCATGGATATATTTTGTGGAAGTTACGGGTAAAATCAATACTGCCGGATGCCGGGGTTTGAAAATTACATACCCGGATCCCGCCAACGTTTGAGTTGTTTCCACCCTTTTCAATCATCTATCTTTGTGCAATGGCAGAAGATTTACAGATCATCAACGGTACAAAAGCTGAGCAATACCATTCATTATTACCCCAGGTAAAAGGGTTGCTGGAAGGAGAAACAGATATAGTGGCCAATATGGCAAATGTGGTAGCAGCCCTCAAAGAGCAGTTTGGCTGGCTGTGGGTGGGTTTTTACGTGGTCAAAAATGAGGAGCTGGTGCTGGCACCCTTCCAGGGACCGGTAGCCTGTACACGTATCAAAAAGGGACGCGGTGTGTGCGGAAGCAGCTGGGCGCAGGCCCAAACACTGATCGTTCCGGATGTTGAGAAATTTCCGGGACATATTGCCTGCAGCAGTTTGTCGAGGTCGGAGATCGTGGTTCCGGTTATACGTAACGGTGAGGTGGTGGCGGTGCTCGATGTGGACAGCAGTGACACGGACCAGTTTGACAGTACCGACCAGCAATACCTGGAAGAAATAGTGGCCATGCTCCAATTCTGAATTGCATGCTGAAGACCATTTCTATTACAATCAGCGGTAAAGTACAGGGTGTATTCTTCCGGCAATATACCCGTGAAAAAGCATTATTGATCGGCGTTACAGGTACTGTGAGTAATGAGCCGGATGGCACCGTTCATATAATTGCAACCGGATCCGCAGAACAATTGAATGAACTTGCAGCCTGGTGTTACCAGGGACCACCCAAAGCATCGGTAACATCTGTAACGCTCCATGATCTCAACTTGCGTACATTTGAAAGCTTCACTATACTGCGGCATTGAAATTTGCGTTATTAATGACAACGCCACAGATTTGATCGATTGCTTTGAAAATCGCCAGCCAGCACTTAAATTAGATATGAATTATCCTGCCTGCTGAAAATTTCACTGCATTTTTAACCACTAAAACCCAAATTATGAAAAAGCGCCATTCCACTCTGCTTAAGATCCGTTTTCTATCCCTATGTTTCCTGGTCTTTGTTGCGGTAACAGGCATCGTCTCATGCGGTGAAGGAGATGGGGGAACCACGGACAATTGCATCACCATGACCAGGCTACAGGTAAAAACCTGGTTAGAACCCGGATGGAATACCCCCGGCGACAGCAATTTCATTCCATATCTCTATTTTGTACCCGGCCAGGACAGTGCCACCATCAAAGTAGATGGATACCCGGTGAATGCTGATACTACAGTAGAGGATGACAAAAAAATTCCGTTTACCATTAAAGTGATGGACCCGCCATGTGACTTCCCTTCTGGTTTAACATTGCGTCCGCAGTATTATGATTTTTCTCAACAAGGATTTGCAGACGGAAGCGGAAACCTTATTCCATTTGATTTCATAAGATTGATCCCCAAACCTTACCCGGGTGATACCAGCCTTATGTGTTTTGATGTGCAGATCGTTTACAGATCGGCAGTAACACCAAAGGGGCAAACGGATCCATGTCCGCCCCTGTGCCCACTATGATTTTTATATAATAAATTCATAAGGTTTGTTTGAAGATATTATAAAATCAATTCGTGATTGGTCAGAGGTGTGGGCGTTGCTTATACCGCTGGCTATCATTTTGCGGCATAAGATAAAAGGGGGTATCATGCGGCCAGTCGTTATATATATATGGATTGGTTTCTTCATCAGCCTCATCTCAACTACACTGTATGTTTTTCATGATTATATGCCGCCCGCTCTTAATAATAATAATTTAATTTATAATCTTCACTCATCTGTTCGGGTTGTTTTTTTTGCATGGTTCATATTTCAATTCAGGTTCACGAAAAGCAATTTTGACAAAAGGATAATTATCCCTCTTTATTTGGTCTTTGTCATCTCTAATTTTATTTTCTGGAATTCTCCATTCACTTTTAATATAGTGCATTTTATAGCTGAGGCAGGTCTCTTACTTGCACTTTGTATTAAATTCTTCTTTAATCTAATGAGCGATGAAAGTGAAGTCGATTGGATAAAAGACCCTTCTTTTATTGTATGTGCAGGAATTAGCTTTTATGAAGCGCTTAATTTTTTTACTTTTTTATTTTTCAACTTGCTGTCAAAAGAAGATATCGGTTTCTTAAAAGTAGCCTGGACCGTACATAATTTTACATTTGTTATTCTTTGTGGTGTATTGGGGTATGCCTTATATAAATCAGTGAAAAAACAAGCTGTTTCAACTTATTTACAATAGAGTTTATAGATCAACTGTTTTGCGGGCTCAGTTTAGTCGCCTAAATTCGATATTAATTTGTGAATTCTTCAACCGACATACAGGCACTGGTCATTATAGGTTTTGGAGCAATGCTTACCTTGATCGTTGTCATTTTTGTCGCTTTCGTATTCAATCAGCGTAAAAAGCTCAAGTACCAGCAGAATATGCAAAAACTGAAGGAGCAACAACAGAACCAATTGATCGAAGCTGCCATCAAAAGCGAAGAATCGGAACGGCATCGCATAGCCGAAACCCTGCACGATGAAGTGGGTGCCATTCTTTCCTCTGCCAAACTTCACCTGCTGGGTATCAAACAAGGCACACTGGATGAGAAAGACCAGAAACTGCATGAAAAAGGCAGCGGCCTGCTGAATGATGTGATACTGAAAGTCAGGGGCATTTCGCATAACCTCCACAGTAATATCCTGAAAGAATTTGGTTTGAATGAAGCTATCCGCCATTTTCTGAAACAGGTAACCGGTGGCAATATGATCCAGGCCCGCACGGAACTGGATGATAACTATATTACCGTTAACCAGGAGCAGGATATCAGCCTTTACCGGATGATACAGGAACTGATCAACAATATCATCAAACATTCTAAAGCCACGGAATTAGTGATCAGTTCCACCCTGAAAGATCAGCAACTGGAAATGGTGATCTTCCATAATGGCAGCGGCCTCACCCAGGAAAGATTTGAGGAACTCAGTTTTCAAAAAGAGGGATTGGGATTAAAAAATATCCGTAACCGGGTGCTCCTGCTGAAAGGCACCCTGCGATTTGCCAAAGAAGAAAATGGCTACAGTACTTCTATTAGTATTCCCCTAATGCAACCTGCGCATGCATAAGATAAGAATTGCTATCGCCGATGATTATCCTGTTTTTCGTGACGGGTTAAAAGTTACACTGGCCGCAGATGATATGGAGGTGGTGGCTGAGGCCAACAATGGAAAAGAGTTATTGGACCAGATGCAGCAGTCAGGGCCCGACGTGGTATTGATCGATCTGAATATGCCTGTACTAAGCGGTTTTGACACCACCCGCCTGCTCAAAGCACAATACCCCTCGGTAAAAGTGATCATTGTAAGTATGTACGAGGATGAAAAATTCGTCAACCATCTGAAAGAAGCGGGCGCTGATGCTTATTTACTCAAGAATGCGGAGCCGGAAGATATCCGCGGCACCATCCGCAGCGTATATAAGTAACCGTTATAGCTATCCTATTTTTCAAGATTCTCCAGCATGTCTTTTGTCATGGCCGCCAGGTCAAATTCCTCTTTCCAGTTCCAGTCCTTCCGCGCCACCGAATCATCGATACTTTGCGGCCAGCTGTTGGCAATAGACTGACGGTAGTCGGGTTTATAAGAGATGGAAAAACCCGGGATATGTTTTTTGATCTCGGCTGCAATTTCTTTGGGAGAAAAACTCATAGAGGAAATGTTGTATGAAGTCCGTACCGATATCTTATCAGCCGGCGCCTCCATCAGTTCAATCGTAGCCCGGATGGCATCCGGCATATACATCATGGGCAGATAAGTATCCTCATTCAGGAAACACTCATACTTCCCTTCTTCCAGTGCTTCATGAAATATCTCCACGGCATAATCGGTGGTGCCCCCGCCCGGGGCCGATTTATAAGAGATCAATCCCGGGTAGCGAAGGCTTCTAACGTCAACGCCAAACCGGTGAAAGAAATAATTACACCAGAACTCACCGGCATACTTACTGATGCCATATACCGTAGTCGGTTCAATGATCGTTTGCTGCGGACAATTTTGCCGGGGGGATGTTGGCCCAAACACCGCTATCGAAGATGGCCAGTACACTTTATGCAGTTTTTCCTCCCGGGCAATATCGAGCACATTCAAAAGCCCCTGCATATTGAGGTTCCAGGCCAGGCCGGGATTCTTTTCGCCGGTGGCGGATAAAATAGCAGCAAGCAAATACACCTGTGTGATGCCCTGCCGTATCACCTGTACATGCAGCATTTCCTTGTTCATTACATCCATGGAAACATAAGGTCCTGTACCTTCCAGCAATGGGTTTTGCTCCCTCAGGTCGGAAGCTATCACATTACTGTTACCATATATCTTACGCAGCGCCAGGGTGAGTTCCACTCCAATTTGACCGGAAGCGCCAATAACGAGTATCTTCTCTTTTTGCATAGCAGATTAAAGGTACAAGATACAAGAATCAGGTCACAAGACGAGCATACGCCGATTTTGATTTACCCTCACACCTTGTACCTTGTGCCTTGAAACCTGCATCGTATCTTTGCCGGATGGAAAAATTTCTGAAAGATCTTTTTGCCGGCCAGGAATACGATGAAAAAAATTTCTTTTTATTGGCCGGGCCCTGCGTGGTGGAAAGTGAAGAACTGATCATGCAGGTGGCGGAAAAGGTTTCAGGTATCTGCAAAAACCTGGGCATCCCTTATGTTTTCAAGTCCTCTTACCGTAAGGCCAACCGCACCAGCGGCACTTCGTTTACTGGTTTGGGTGATGACCTGGCTATGTCCATGCTGCAGCGCACCGGGAAAAGATTCGGAGTGCCTATTGTAACTGATATTCATTCCCCGGAAGAAGCTGCGAAAGCAGCGGCATTTGTGGATGTGTTACAGATACCCGCTTTTTTATGCCGTCAAACCGATCTTTTAATTGCTGCTGCCCATACAGGTAAAGTAGTGAACGTAAAGAAAGGGCAGTTTGTAAGTGGCGAAGCCATGAAATTTGCAGTAGATAAAATAAGAAAAGCAGGTAATGATAAGATCATGCTGACCGAAAGAGGTACCACCTTCGGTTACCAGGACCTGGTAGTGGATTACCGGAATTTTCCGGCTATGGCGGCCCATGGTGTACCCACTGTGATGGATGTAACACATGCCCTGCAACAACCCAATCAAACCAGTGGTGTAACAGGCGGTAACCCTCAATTGATCGGCACTATTGCCAAAGCGGCTATCGCTGCCGGCGCCGATGGTTTATTTATTGAAACACATCCGGAGCCTGCCAAAGCACTCAGTGATGGCGCCAATATGCTCCAGCTTGATCTGCTGGAAGACTTACTGAAACAGTTGATACGGATACGGCAGGCCGTGGTATAAATAAAAATCCCCGGGCCGGGCCAGGGGAAATTCGTTTATAGATCAACGTTACTTTTACCGGAGGTCCACTTCTTCCACACCGGGGTATTTTTTCTTGTCAAATACAAAAGTTGCATCAGCCAGCGTAACATCGGTTTTCATGGTGCTCACCGTGTAAGTATACCGGTTACCGGCATTCTCCAGCACTTTGGTGCTGTAAATGGTTTTGGCTGCCTTATCCACCTGCACATACACTTTATGGAAAGGTTTGCTCTTATCTATCGGCGTCATTTCTATTTCCTGCACTGTTTTTGATCCCACTTTCTTTTCCCCATTTAACAGGTAATAAAAATCCTTATCGTAGAAATTGGTAAATAATTTTTGCGGGGTAATCATACCACTCGAAGCATCCAGGTTGCTGATAGTAACTTCATTGGCCGCTTTATCATAATTCCATACAGTGGTACCATTGCAGAAAATTTCCTGTCCGCCAAAAGTTACTTTATACTTTGTACCCTTCATCCAGATCGAACCGGTTTTGGTGGAGAGGGCTTTACCTGCTGCATTTTCCACTTTATAGGAAAAAGTGGCCTGAACGGTTTTAAAGGTCTTGAATTTTGTACTAACGGCATCCAGTATCGCTTTTGCCTCGGGATCGCTTTTAGTGGCCTGTGTGGTCTGCGCAAAACTGGAGATCGAAAGGGTTATAAGGGAGGCTAGTAAGTATAACTTCTTCATCGTGATGGATTTGTGTGGCCGTCTTTTGGCAAGACTGCGCAAAGATAAATTAATTCAATAATACCCGTGAATACCAATCAAATGGTAACTATTTAGATGGACAATGACCGTACCGGGTTGCAACCGGACCATTTTCTTTAACAAGTTGGTAACTGATGATCAATTGCCCATCGTATCGAGGTGTTGCTGCAGGTCCATTTCGGTTTTTATCAGCACATCTCTTGCCTTGCTGCCCTGGTTAGGGCCTACGATACCGGCGGCTTCGAGCTGGTCCATTAAACGGCCTGCCCGATTATAACCCAGTTTCATCCGGCGTTGCAGTAAGGAGGTGGAGCCGATCTGGTTTTGAACGATCAGCCGGGCTGCATCTTCAAATAGAGAATCCCTGTCTGCAAGGTCAAAATCTTTTCCCTCAAGTTCTTTTTCATCTACATACTCCGGCAAAAGGAAAGCCTGCGGATAACCCCGCTGGTCACCGATAAATTCCACTATCGATTCCACTTCCGGTGTATCCACAAAAGCACATTGCAAACGGGTTATATCTCCATGATGCGAGATCAGCATGTCGCCCTTACCGATCAATTGTTCCGCACCGCCTGTATCTAAGATCGTGCGGGAATCTATTTTGGAAGATACTTTAAAGGCAATGCGTGAAGGGAAGTTGGCTTTGATGGTTCCGGTGATGATATTGACAGAGGGGCGCTGTGTGGCAATGATGAGGTGGATACCCACTGCACGGGCCAGTTGTGCCAAACGGGCGATCGGCATTTCCACTTCCTTGCCGGCCGTCATGATCAGGTCTGCAAACTCGTCGATCACCAGTACAATAAAAGGAAGGAACTGGTGGCCCTTTTGAGGATTCAGTTTCCGTTTGATGAACTTTTCATTGTATTCTTTGATATTCCGGGCCCCGGCTTCTTTCAGAAGATCATACCGGTTGTCCATTTCTATACACAAAGCATTCAACGTATGCACCACTTTTTTAGTATCAGTAATGATCGCATCTTCCTCCCCGGGCAATTTGGCCAGGAAATGTTTTTCAATATTCCGGTACACACTCAGTTCCACTTTTTTGGGATCGATCAGCACAAACTTGAGTTGTGAAGGATGTTTTTTATATAATAAAGAAACCAGGATCGCATTTAATCCCACTGATTTACCCTGCCCCGTGGCACCGGCCATCAGCAGGTGCGGCATGGAAGTGAGATCAACGATATAATTTTCGTTATCGATCTTTTTACCAATAGCGATCGGTAAACTATACACATTGTGCTGAAATTTTTCCGAGGCGAGCAAGGTCTTCATACTCACCACCGACTTCCGCACATTGGGCACTTCAATACCGATGGTCCCTTTTCCCGGAATGGGTGCAATGATACGGATACCCAGCGCCGCCAGGCTCAGGGCTATATCATCTTCCAGGTTTTTGATCTTGGAAATACGGACACCGGGCGCCGGTACGATCTCGTACAGGGTAACGGTGGGGCCTACTGTAGCACTGATCTTTTGTATCTCGATAGAATAGTTCCTTAAAGTAGCAATGATCTGGTTCTTATTATTTTCCAGTTCGTTGGTATCGTGAATGATCTTATCACTGCCATGATTTTCCAGCAGCTCAAGTGTGGGATATTTATAATCACGCAGGTCAAGTGTGGGTTCATAAGGCGGCAGATTCTCAATTACCGGTTCTTCTTCACCGGGCAATTCCGGCACTTCTTTTATTTCAAGCTCCAGGTCTGTACGGGAAGGTTTTGATACAGGCTTTACCGGCAATACGGGCAATGGCTCTTCCATGGGTTCTTCGTGCTGGTGCAATATCTCACTGACAATTTCTTTTTCTACAGTAGCCTGTTTGAGTTCCATTTCTTCAAGAGGATCTTCCACAAGCTCGTCTTTCTCCACTACTTTAAGATCATGGATGGCTTCCTTTTCACCAGGAAATACTGGCACCATTCCTTTATCGCCTGTAATGGTATTGGAACCCTTTGAAGCCATTGTTTTTTCTGCGTACATATCGTTGACAGACTTTGCCACCACCACGGGCTGCAATTCTTCTTCCGGTTTCTCTTCACCTTCTTCTGGCAATTCCTGCTTCTTAACGGGCAAATTGAAAGCCGGGTTGAACTGCCAGATAAAATATCCCAATGCCAGCAATAATAAGACGGCGCCCGTACCCACCGTTCCCAATGCCCCCACCAGTTGGCGGTTGATCATATCTCCCACTCCGCCGCCAAAAGGAAAAACAGCTTTGGCAAACAGGAAAGAAAGAGAAACGGAAAGCACCACCAATCCTACTGTTACATATTTCAGGTTTCTCCAGATGGAGAATATTCTTTGACGGAAGAGCAGGTTGACCCCGACCACAAAAAAGAAAGTGCATATCAGGAATGAAGCGAGGCCGAATGCTTTGAAAATAAAAAAATGGGAGGTAATAGCGCCTAAGCGTCCCAGTAAGTTTGCCACCGGTTTATCGTTATCCAGTATGGCCCCCAGGCCTTGCTGAGCCACGGCCTGGTCCTCTTTCCAGGTGAAGAGGTAGGACACAAAAGAGATCAGCAGGAAGATAGAGATCAGCAGGAAGAAAGCGCCAACGATCTTCCAGGTCCGTTCATCACGGGCCAGTTTTTTCCAGTCGATTGATTCTTCCTTGTCCGCTTTCAGGGCCTTGGAACCGGATTTGGCTGGTTTTTTCTCAGGACTGTTCTTCGATTTCTTTTTCAGCTTATTAGCCATGTCTGCAAAGATAATTAGTTTACCCATTTCCGGGGGAGAATGAAAAGTTTACCGGAAAGTGGTATGCCTGCTGCTGGCAAAAGCAGAAATGATACATTACATTTGAAAAGGCCGAAACCTTTTGCATGAAGAAAACAACCTGGCGCCGCATTTTACTGACGCATATCCTTATTTTCCTGGTAGCTGTTAGCGCCCGTGCAGAAGACAGCCTGGCCAATCACTACATTGATGTAAGCAGCATGCGACTGATAAAAAGCGTGAAGCCATTCCTCAGCAGCGCTTTTATCGAAAAAAAACAATCCTTTCTGCAAGTGGCCGATACCCTGTCGTTCAGGAATGGGCTTAAATACCCGGGCGTTATTCCAACCCCCTATGTGACAAAAAAAGCCGTGGTACGGTTTCACTTAACCAATTCGGCCGATTCCACTGTACCCGTCTATTTATTTTCCGGTTTTTATTATACCGACATGAAGTTGTATGAAATAAAGGATACAGGCCCGGTGCCAATACCTGTGTTTCGTCCACCCGTTGCAGACAGCTCCGGCTTCCTGCTTATTCAGGTGCTTCCCCGTGACTCCATAACCGTGGTTGCCGAACTGACCTTTCTGAAAACATACCTCAATAATATCAATCCCCGCCTGATACAGCCTGAATATGTCAGGTCATTTATTACTGATGTGCGCATCAATGTGAAGCGGAGCGACCTGATGACATTTATCTTTTGCGGATTGTTATTGATGATGATATTGCTCTCCATCACCAATTTCATCCAGGGGGCCAATAACGAGTTCCTTTTCTATGCGGCCTATGCCTTCTTCCTGGGGGGCATGTTACTGATAAAAGCAGTATTTGATTACCACACCAATGCTATAAGTTATTTTATTGAAGGATATCTTGATTTTGTGCTGCAGGGACTGGGGCACCTGTTCTATATGGTCTTTATGCAGCGCTTTTTAGATACTTCTAAACGCTATCCTTTCCTGCATAAACTATACAATTTTGGCATCTATCTCATCCTTGTATCCATTTTAGCCTATAGCTATCTTCACTATTTCAGCAATAACTATACGGCACAATATATGGTGGAGAATATCACCAAGATATTGCTGCTGGCCATGACCCTGGTATTCCTGGTATACAGCGTGCGTCAATGGCCGGATAAACTGATACGCTATCTATTCTGGGGAAATCTGTTCCTCTTTCTCTTTGCACTGATCTCACAAGTGAATGTGATGTTTGATGCAGCTTTTGACAAATTGCCGGGTGTGCTGTCTTCTTCCCTTTTCTATTACGAACTGGGCCTGTTAATGGAACTGTTCTTCTTCCTGGCCGGCCTGAACTATAAAAACCGGAGAAAGATCATTGACCAGACCAGGGAAAGAGAGATGCTGAAAGCCCAGAACCAGCTGAAAGAATATGAAAAAGAGATCGCCGTGTACAAAGCCCAGCAGGAAGAACGGCAACGCATATCCGCAGATATGCATGACGAACTAGGCGCCGGCATGACCGCCATCCGGCTGATGAGCGAGATCGCCCGGAATAAAATGAAGGAGAACACTCCCGTGGAAATTGATAAGATATCTTATTCCGCCAATGATGTGCTGAATAAAATGAATGCCATCATCTGGAGCATGAACAGTGATAATGACTCCCTCGACAATTTCATCGTGTATATGCGTTCTTACGCTTTGGAATATTTTGACAGTACCCCGATACAATGCAAAGTGACTACACCCGACAATATCCCCAAACAGGAACTGACAGGTGATAAACGCCGTAATCTTTTTCTTTCGGTAAAAGAAACCCTGAACAATGTATTGAAGCATTCCCAGGCTTCCACCGTTACCCTGGATATCCGGACAGATAACGGCCTCAGCATTCGCATTTCCGATAATGGAAAAGGGATCGACACACAAAACCTGCGGCAATTCGGGAACGGGCTGAAGAATATTTTACGAAGAATGCAGAGTATTGGGGGCACATTTACCATTGAAGCCAGTAACGGTACCATCACCACGCTAAATTTGCCGGACTAAATTACTTATTTCGCAATATAGCCGTTAACAGGCATAGCCACCCGATAATAAAGAATACGCCCCCCAGCGGTGTAACCGGACCTGCAAAACGTATCATCGTGCTGCCATTGATCTTCAGGAAAGTGAGCAGGTAAAGTGATCCCGAAAACAGGATGACACCAATGATAAAACAATGAGCCGCCCATTTGATCCACTGTTTTGAAAAACGTTCATAAGATATCCCGATCAGCAACAGGGCCAGAGCGTGATACATCTGGTATTCCACGGCAGTATGAAATCCATGGAGTATTTTCTCATCGGTAGTGATCTTTTGTAATCCATGAGCGCCGAAGGCCCCGAGGGCAACGGCCAATCCGCCAAAGGCAGCCGCAAATAAAAGGGTTTGTTTATGCATGGAAGATCATTTCTATGAGTTTATCCAATTGCACCGGTTCTTCATCAATGGCAATATCGGCCTGCTCGTAATAGATCCTCCTGTCGGAAAATTTCTTGGCAATAAAATTTCTCAGCTGTTCATCCGTAAGGCTACGGATGAGCGGCCTTCTTTCTTTCTCCCTCACCAGTCTTTTGAAGAGTGTATCCGACGGCGTATTGATCCACACCGTGGTTCCGGCCTGGTTCATATACTCAATATTGTTGAAATAACAGGGTGTGCCGCCACCACAAGCCATCACAAAACTTTCATGGCTCTCCGTAATAATATGCAGCGCATCTTTCTCCAGCAGGCGGAATTGTTCTTCGCCATCCACCGCAAATATCTCTGCAATGGTTTTTTCGGCATGGGCCGTTACCTGTTCATCGAGATCAAAAAAAGGTATGCTCAGCTTTTCACTTATCAGGCGGCCCCAGTGCGTTTTACCGGAGCCCATGAATCCAATCAGGAAGATCCGCATACTTAAAGGTCATTGTAATGGCTTCCGAAGCCGGGTTACCGTTTCTTATTTAAATGCATTAAATCCTGTCACATCCATACCGGTAATGAGTAAGTGAATATCGTGTGTACCTTCATAGGTGATCACACTTTCCAGGTTCATCATGTGACGCATCACCGGGTACTCGCCGGTAATACCCATGCCCCCCAGCATCTGCCTGGCATCCCGGCAGATATTCGCGGCCACTTCACAGGCATTTCGCTTGGCCATACTTACCTGTTGAGGCGTGGCCCTGCCCTCGCTCATCAATACACCTAAACGCCAGTTTAATAATTGCGCCTTGGTGATCTCTGTTACCATCTCCGCCAGTTTCTTTTGCTGCAATTGAAATGCACCGATGGGTTTACCAAATTGTTCTCTCTCTTTTGAATAACGTAAGGCAGTATCATAACAATCCATGGCAGCACCTATAGCCCCCCAGGATATACCATATCGTGCTTTAGTTAAACAACCCAATGGACCTTTCAACCCTTTTACATTCGGAAAAATATTTTCTTTGGGCACTTTCACATTGTCAAATACCAGTTCGCCGGTGGCAGAAGCCCTTAAGCTCCATTTGCCATGGGTGGTGGGTGTTGAAAAACCTTCCATGCCTCTTTCCACGATCAAACCATGGATCTCCCCTGCTTCATTTTTGGCCCAAACCACGGCTACCTGTGAATAAGGTGCATTACTGATCCACATTTTTGCACCGTTCAATATGACATGTTCACCCGCATCTTTAAAGTTGGTAAGCATGCTGCTGGGATCACTGCCATGATTGGGCTCTGTCAGCCCGAAGCATCCCAGCCATTCACCGCTGGCCAGTTTGGGTAAATATTTTTTTCGTTGGGCCTCACTGCCATATTGATAAATAGGGAACATGACCAGCGACCCCTGCACCGAAGCCGTGGAGCGAACGCCACTATCCCCTCTTTCCAGTTCCTGCATCATGAGGCCATAGGCCACATAATCCAGCCCGCCGCCTCCATATTCCACCGGTACCGTGGGACCAAAGCATCCCAGGTCACCCAATTGTTTTACAATATGTTGCGGGAATTCTGCTTTCTGTGCATACTCTTCAATAATGGGTGATATCTCTTTCTTTACATAATTACGGACTGAGTCACGGATCAGCTTGTGTTCTTCGGTCAACAACTCATCTACATTAAAATAATCGGGACTTGTAAAAAGGTCAGTGCGGGCCGCCATCGTTACTTATATTTTTATGATTGATACTCAATTTTATCTGCCGCAAAGGTAAGGTTTTAGGGGTTGAAGAAACCGCTGCCTGCAAGACTGACCCTCTCTTTAGCATTACACGGTTTCGCCTTTTATACCCTGTTTTTCCCGGCCATACAAGAAAAATGCAGGAATTTGTATCAAAATTTAGTTTGCATGCAACAACCTTATACTACCTGCGTACTTATATCTTAAAACCGGCTACTTGGAACTGAGCGCCACTTTTTATTATGACGAACTGGTAGAAAGGTGCAGGCGGGGTGATACCCGCAGCTACGGAGCCCTCTATAAGCAATATGCCAGGGCTATGTATAATACCAGTCTACGTATCGTAAACAGCACTTCTGATGCAGAAGATGTGCTGCAGGAATCCTTTTTAGCCGCATTCCGGTTAGATAATTTCGACTACTCCTCCACGTTTGGCGCCTGGCTCAAGCGTATCGTCATCAACAAATCCATTGATGTGCTGCGCCGGAGAAAGATGCAGATCGTTCATATCGATGATACCGCCACCCAGGGCTGGACCGATGAAGAAACCGTGGATGAGGAACAGATACAATTAAAAGTAGAAGAGATCAAAAAAGCGGTGGCACAATTACCCGACGGCTACCGCACGGTTATCAGCCTGACATTGTTTGAAGGGTATGACTATGCCGAGATCGCTGAGATCTTGCATATTGCAGAGACGACTGTTCGGACCCAATACCACAGGGCGAGACAAAAATTACTGCACACACTGAAAAAAGGAGGTCATGATGAGTGACAAACTAAAAAATTTCATTGACGGGAACAGGGAGTCCTTTGACTCGGGCGAACCCAGCCCCCAGTTGTTCGACACCATTCAATCCCAGCTTGAAGGCGGGATAAAAAAAAAGGTGATAAAATGGCGTCCTTTAAGATGGGCTGCTGTTGTAGCAGGTCTCTTACTGGTATCTGCCGCTGCCTGGTATGTTTTACCAAAAAGAGGAAACACTGAAACGGCGACGATCAAAGAACCGGTACTAAATAATACAGAGGAGATAAACGGCGATGCGCTATATGCCAGACAGATCGATCAGTTCCGGGAAGTGATCGGTATCAAACAGGCAGAACTGAGAGAATTAAAGAGTGAATATCCTGATCTGTATCGCCAGTTTGTAACAGATATGAACGAATTAGACAGCTCTTACCAGGCTTTAAAGATAAACCTGGCAAAAAATCCCAACCGGGAACTATTGCTGGAGGCCATGATTCAGAATTTGCAACTGCAGAGCGAATTGCTGAACAGGCAATTGATGATCATTCAACAAATCAAACAAAAAAGTAAGAACCATGAAAAGAATACTATTTAGTGCGGCCTTCCTCCTCGCAGGATTACTGACACTCACTTCTGTGCATGCACAGGACAAAGAAAAATCCGAGCCTAAGTTTAAAAAGACAAAGTCTTATACCAAGTCCTATTCCGTAAGCGGAAGCGACCGGGTTACCCTGAGCAACCAGTTTGGAGAAATGAAACTGGTGACCTGGGAAAAAAATGAAGTAAAAGTAGATGCAAGCATCATTGGCAAATCGGATGACGAACAAAGAGCACAACAGATACTCGATCATATTTCTATCGAGGATAGCAAGGGCAACGGTGGTGTTTCCTTCAAAACAAAGTTCGCCGACGACAAAAAAGCGTGGAACAAGAACGACAAGGATAAACATCACAATGAAGGCATGGAGATCAACTATGTGGTGTACCTGCCTTCTGGTAATCCCCTGAATGCCGAGAATCAATTCGGTAAAATGATCGTTCCGGATTATCGGGGTGAAGCTGTGATCGAATGTAAATTCGGCTCATTGACTGCCGGTAAGATCACCAATGCCAAAGAAGTATCCGTTGAATTTGGAAAAGGTGAGATCGCACAGGTGAATGGCGGTAAGCTGTCCATCAAATTCTCTGAGGGTACGGTAAACAAACTGAGTGGTGATGTACGCTCCAAACTGGAATTTTCCCAGGTAAAACTGAATGTGGACAACGACGCTAAAAGCATTGATATTGATAATTCCTATTCCACTGTTTATCTCGACGTGGACAAAAATTTTTCTGCTTCCTGGGATGTGCAAACCACACATGGTAATTTCAACAATAAGACTGCTTTCAGCATTAAGAAAGAAGGTGATGATGACAAAGGTTATGGACCCCGTTTCACAGAGAACTACTCAGGCGCTTCCGGCAGCGGCAGTTGCAAGGTAAGGATCAAATCCAGTTTTGGTGAAGTGGTGGCTGGTCATGACCTGAAAGTGGACCTTTCCGAAAAAAAGAAATCAAAGCCAGCAAGAACTATATAATCGCAGTATAGCCATGAAACACGAAGATGG
>CAZSGD010000021.1:24534-64272 GCA_964606155.1 uncultured Chitinophaga sp.
ATCAAAGCCAGCAAGAACTATATAATCGCAGTATAGCCATGAAACACGAAGATGGGGCTGTCTCAAAAGCCTGATTGGTTGTCATATTGAGCCTGTCGAAATATTGACAATCAATCAGGGAACACGCTTCGACAAGCTCAGCGTGACATTCTTTGAGACAGCCTCATTTTTACTTTTAAGTCACCCTATCCAGAAGCTTCCCGGTTGCCAAAGCGGATGAAGGATGGATTGCCACCCTTCGGTGAGCGCAGGGTGATAATCATTAATATTTTATTGCAGGTACTGACTCATCTCCTGCTGATAGGCTTTGGCAGTTTTTTGTGCATGCTCCGCAAAATCATCATCGTGGGGTGAGTAGATGATAGCCCGGCTTACGTTTACTAAAATACCCACTTCACTGTTCATGGCTTTTTCTGAGATCTCCTTCAGGCTGCCGCCCTGTGCCCCCACGCCGGGAACCAGGTAAAAATGATCGGGAGTCAGTTTACGTATGTTCAGGAAGGCATCCGCCTGTGTGGCACCTACCACGAACATGAGGTTTTCGGGTGTGCCCCACCGCGAAACCGTACTGAGCACTTTTTCATATAACAGGTTATCTCCTGCCGGTTGCAGTTCGAAATCAGCAGCGCCTTTATTGGAAGTAAGCCCCAGTACAATGGCCCATTTGCCCGGATGCTGCAGAAAAGGTTTTACACTGTCTTCGCCCATATAGGGAGCAACGGTAACCGAATCAAAGGGCAGGGTTTCGAAAAACGCTTTGGCATACTGGTCCGATGTGTTGCCAATATCCCCTCTTTTGGCATCGGCAATGGTAAAATGGTCTTTCCCGATATAATGAACGGTTTTTTCCATGGCAGCCCAGCCCTTCAGGCCCAGCGCCTCATAAAATGCAGTATTGATCTTATAGCCTACACAGAGGTCCCTGGTGGCATCGATGATAGCTTTATTGAAAGCAAAGAGGGGGTCCGCTTCAGATAATAAACTTTTGGGGATCTTGTGAATGTCGGTATCCAAACCAACGCAGAGGTAGGATCTTTTCTTTTTTATTTTCCCGACAAGTTGCTGGCGTGTCATGTAAGCGAAGTTAGTTAGTTTACCAGTTAATTATTGGATGAATAAAATGAGCTTCCCGGGAAAAACCCATGAACTATTAGCTCAATCACCCATTCGCTTTTTTAATTACCAGCTGCAGTATTTCATCGTTATCCCATTTTTCTTCAATACCGGGCATACGCATTATTTCCTGCATGATCGCTTCCTGTTTTTGGCCCCTCCGCAGCGCCTCACTGTAACGTATATGCGGGCTGAACGTGACCTGCGAATAAGCCGGTATCCACTCATCGGGATAACGCTCATGCAGTCTTGCCTCTATTTTCTTTTGCAGCAAAAATCTGGGGTCGGCAGTCTTTTCCCGCATTTCAATAAAATTATTGACAGCCAGGTCTGCAATGGCATCCGCATCGGGCTTGCGCAATGTTTGATATTCCTGCAAGGTACGGCCCCAATCCTCTCCATTTTTTTCGATCAGTTCGTCCAGGATGCGGCAATCTTCAAAACCGCAGTTCATTCCCTGGCCAAAGAATGGAACAATGGCATGTGCCGCATCACCGATCAGGGCGAATTTATCTTCCCGCACCCAGGGGAAACATTTAACGGTGACCAGCGATGAAATGGGATTGTTAAAGAATTCGTTGATATAATCCGGCATCAGCGGCACCGCGTCGGGAAAAGTTTTTTCAAAAAAATCTTTTACACTTTCTTTCGTGCTGAGCCGTGAAAAAGAGGCTTCTCCCTCAAAGGGAAAGAACAGCGTACAGGTAAATGTCTTATCCAGATTGGGTAATGCGATCAGCATATAATCTTTTCGGGGCCAGATATGCAGGGCATTTACTTCCATCGCAAATCCGGTAGCTATCGGATCACCGGATGTGGTGGGTGGTATAGTCAGTTCTTTGTAACCACAGTCGATATAATACTGCTGGTAATCGAATTTATCATGCTGCAGCTGGTGTTGCAATCTGGCTGCAGAAAAAGCGCCGTCGGCACCGAAAATAAGATCGGAGCTATGCGTAATGAATCGGGAGCCGGGATGCTCAAACGTAATGGTGTTGGTCTTCCAATCAATAGCATGGCATTTGTGATTGAAAAATATCTCTACCCCGTTTTGCTCTGCCAGGTCCATCAATTTCATATTCAGCGTGGCCCGGGAAACAGAGTTGATGAACTGTCCCTGCCGGCCATAAGGCTGAAAGCCGGTGCTACCGTCTGCATGATGCAGATAACGGCCATGCATAGGTATGGCGATCTTTTTGATCTCATCGGCCAACCCCACTTTTTCCAATGCTACTAATCCCCGATCGCTTAATGCAAGATTGATAGAACGACCTGCTGCCATTTTCTCTTTACGCATGTCACCACGTCGTTCATACATGCGTACTTTATAGCCCCGCCTGGATAAATAAATGGATAGCAGGGACCCAACTAACCCTGCACCTGCTATGGTAATTTCTTTTCGCATAAATTAACTGATGATCCTTTCAACGATTTCCCCAAACCGGTAAATATCTTCAAAGGAATTATAGAGCGGTACCGGCGCCACTCTGATTACATTGGGTTCCCGCCAGTCGGCGATCACTCCATTTTCAGTCAGTGCATCAAATATCTCCCTGCCTTTTTTCAGCATCAGCATGGATACCTGGCATCCTCTTTCATTTTCGTCGGCCGGCGTGATCACTTCGATCACTTTTTCCTTTTGATTGATACTGGCCAATACAAAATGAAGATAAGCGGCCAATTGTTTCCGCTTGGCATGCAAGGCTGTCATACCTGCTTCTTCAAAAATATCCAGTGATGCCTTATGGGCTGCCATGGATAAAATGGGCGCATTACTCAGTTGCCATCCTTCAGCAGTGGGTATGGCTTCAAAACCTTTTTCCATTTTGAAGCGTGTTTCCTTGGTATAACCCCACCATCCGGCAAAACGGGGTAATGTGGTGTCAACAGCGTGTTGTTCATGAATATAAGCACCTGCCACCCCACCCGGGCCACTGTTAAGATATTTATAGGAACACCAGCAGGCAAAATCCACTTCCCAGTCATGCAATTTTAATTCCACATTGCCGGCTGCATGGGCCAGGTCAAATCCCGCATAAGCCCCAACGCTATGTGCTGCTTCGGTAATAGCTTTCATATCGAACAACTGACCGGTATAATAATTCACGCCGCCGAAAAGAATAAGGGCCACAGTATTTCCATGATGTTTGATGGTGCTGAGGATATCTTCCTGCCGGATAGTATGTTCACCCTCCCGCGGAGATACTTCTATCACAGCTGTGCCCGGATCAAACCCGTGATATCTTGCCTGTGATTCCAACGCATACTGGTCGGATGGAAATGCCTTGGCTTCACAAATGATCTTGTAACGTTGCGCCGTGGGACGATAAAAGGTGACCATCAGCAGGTGCAGGTTCACGGTCAGCTGGTTCATCACCACCACTTCATGCTCTTTACAACCCACGATCTTTGATAATTGCTTAGGGAAGATTTCATGGTATGGCATCCACGGGTTCTTTGCCTGGAAATGCCCTTCCACTCCCAGGGCGGCCCAATCGTTTAATTCCTGCTGCACATATTGCGCTGTGGTGCGGGCCTGCAATCCCAATGAATTACCGGTGAAATACACGGTATCGTGACCGTTATGCTGCGGTATGAAGAATTTCTTTCTGAAATGTTTTAAAGGGTCCTTTTCATCCAGGCCTTTGGCAAATGCAATGTTGTTCTGAAAATCCATATCAGTCTATTGTGGCAATCACTTTTAATTCGATGGCAATGGGTGTGGGCAGGCTTTTTACTTCCACTGTGGTGCGGCAGGCTTGTACAGCGGTGAAATAGTCGGCATATATTTTATTATATACCGGGAAATCCTTTTTCATATTGGTCAAAAACACCGTCACATCAATGATCTTATCCCAGCTGCTGCCGCTGGCTTCCAGTACGGCTTTCACATTAGCAAATACCGAATGACATTCTGCTGCCATATCATACTTTACAATATTACCTTCTTTATCCAGTTCAAGACCGGGAATGGAATTATCCTTAGGGTTACGGGGACCAATACCTGATAAGAAAAGCAGGTTTCCCACCTTCCTTGCATGAGGATAAGCACCTAAAGGAGCAGAAGCATTCCCGGTTTTGATAATATCTGACATGAATTTTTATTCCCTGGTTAATAAGTTTATTTCAAAAACTCTTTTATGATTATGCCAATAAGCAAATTTATCCATCCCTTCACAACCTATAACTGCACACACACATTCTTCGCTTCTGTAAAAAAGCGCAAAGCTTCCCAACCGCCTTCTCTTCCCACCCCGCTGTTCTTCATACCGCCAAAGGGGGTACGCAGGTCACGCAGCAGCCAGCAATTGATCCAGATGATCCCGCTTTCCACTTTCGCAGCCACCCGGTTGGCTTTTGAAATATCCTGTGTCCAGATAGTGGCTGCTAATCCATAACTCGTGGCATTAGCCAGTTGAAGCGCTTCTTCCTCTGTTTTGAACGACTGTAAGGTAACCACCGGTCCGAATATTTCTTCCTGGTTAGTCTGGCAATCGGGGCCTAGTCCTTCAATTACTGCAGGTTGAATAAAATAACCATTCGCACAGCGCCCTTCCGGTTTAACGGCTTTGCCCCCGCACAGAATTTTTCCACCCTCCTGCTTAGCCGTATCTATGCAACGGAGGATCTTTTCATAATGAACTTTGCTGACGATCGCCCCCTGTTTGCTGCTTTCTTCCAAAGGGTCCCCCACTGTCAATGCTTTTGTTCGCTCTACAAACTCCTTTTTAAACCTATCGTATATACTTTCTTCGATCAGTATCCGGCTTCCGCATAAACAAATTTCTCCCTGGTTGGAAAAAGAGGAACGTATCGTTTCAGCCAGCATCTTATCCCAGTCGCAATCTGCAAAAATGATGGCGGGGTTCTTTCCTCCTAATTCAAGGGATAATTTTTTGAATTTAGGAGCAGCAATACTGGCAATTCTTTCCCCTGCTCTTGTACTGCCGGTAAAGGATATCGCTTTCACGGCAGGATGTGCAACGATGGCTTCGCCCGTTCCGGGCCCGCTTCCATGAACTATATTCAATACACCTGCCGGTAATCCTGCTTCCATGCATATTCTCGCTAATAGAAAAGCGGTTACAGGCGTTACTTCACTGGGTTTGGCCAATACGCAATTACCCGCCGCCAGTGCCGGGGCGATCTTCCAGGTAAATAAATATAAAGGTAGGTTCCACGGTGATATACAACCGACAATACCGATGGGCTGCCGCAGGGTATAATTCACTGCCTTATCTTCCATATTATGGCTCTCCGTGGCAAAATGCATGATACCCGTGGCAAAAAACCGGAAGTTAGCTGATGCACGGGGGATATCCACTTTTTTACTGAGCCAAAGCGGTTTACCGTTATCGTTAGTTTCAGCCAGTGCTAATACATCCAGGTTTTCATCAATCAGCTCAGCGATCCTGTTCAGTATTTTAAATCTTTCCTCCACGGGAGTAATGCTCCATGCCGGAAATGCTTTTTGTGCTGCCTTTACAGCCGCTTCCACATCTTTATGATTGCTGTCCGGAATTTGCCCATATACTTCACCGGTAGACGGATTCACATTTTCAATAAAATTTCCACTTAATGGGCCGATCAGGCTTCCACCGATGTAGTTTTCGAGATGATATGGTAGAGAGAGGTTGATGAGTTAGTGTTTTACTGGTTAATTAGTTTATTGGCTAATTGGGCAAACTCCCTGGCTGAAAATACTTTACAAAAACGGCTCATTGGGGGTTGTGCTTTGCTGATACTGAAATAAATTTTATATACGCATTTAATTTTATCAGGATTTTTTCGGCGACGTTCAGTAATTCATCACATTTATCTGCTGGTATAATCTTTCTGCGTTTACATTTACATAACCACGATTTAGTTTCCTGTAATGACCCTCTCGGATAATAAAAAAACTGCCTGCTCTCCCGAAAATAATACCGGCCATATCCCTCCGCAATATTTGCCGATACCGAATCAGCTGATCTTGCCATCTGTTTCCCAATAGTGTCTTTCAGAAAAAAACTCCATCCATTCACAATCGTCCAAATCTCATCAGAAAACACTTCCGCCAGCTGATAAACCTCCAGCTTTTCCAGCGTATAATCCATAGCGATACAGTTTAATTTTGGTTTTCAAAAGGTTGGATTAAACAAAACAAACTAGTTCTTTAGAAATGACCTACCAATAAACTAATCAACTAATTAACTAAATACTTCCCGTTCTCCCCCCATCCACAGGAATACTGGTACCATTTACATACGATGCCGCCGGAGAGGCCAGGAATGCAGCCACTGCCGCAATTTCAGATGCTTCTGCCAGTCTTTTCATGGGCACTTCATCTATCATACTTTTCTCTACATTATCTGTAGTCGTGTTTCCTTTTTTTGCAAGGTTATCAATCAAAGAAGTAAGCCGTTGTGTATGTGTTAATCCCGGCAATACATTATTTACAGTAATATTAAACTGCCCCAGTTCATTTGCCATGGTCTTGGCCCAGCTGGCCACTGCCCCACGGATGGTATTGCTCACCCCTAAATTCTTCAGCGGAATCTTAACCGAGGTGGAAATGATGTTGATGATACGACCATATCCTTCTTTTTTCATGGAAGGGATCACCGCTTTAGCCAGGATATGATTACAAATAAGATGTTGATTAAAGGTATGGATAAATGCCTCTTCTGTTGCCTCCGTAATCGGTCCGGCAGCAGGGCCTCCTGTATTATTAATTAGTATATGGACCGGGTGGTTCGTTACATGAGCTTCGATCACTTTTTTCAATTCCCCTGGCTTACTGAAATCAGCCACGAGGTAGCTATGTTTTTGCTGCGAAGCAGTAACCAGTTCTTTAACGGCTGTTTTTAAAGCATCTTCATTCCTTGCCATTAAGGTACATTCGGCCCCTAACATGGCAAGCTCCTTTGCAATAGCCAATCCAATGCCCTGGGTGCTGCCACAAACCACTGCATTTTTTTCGGTAAGAGAGAGATTCATGCAATCAAACCTACGGCAAAAAGTTGTAATTTCCCGTTACCCCGTTTTTCAAAACATAACATGCATAAACTACTTAATAATTTATTATGCCAGTCATAGCGCCTTTCAACCTCAAAAAATGGATCGCCGAGAACCGTGACCTGCTGAAACCACCGGTAGGTAATCAATGCGTATACAAAGACGCAGAAAATTTTATTGTGATGGTAGTCGGTGGACCTAATGCCCGCAAGGATTATCATTTCAACGAAACCGAAGAACTTTATTACCAGGTGGAAGGGGATATTGTGGTAAAGATCATCGACAATGGCGAATTCAAAGATATTCCCATCAAAGAAGGTGAAATGTTCCTGCTGCCCCCTAAAACACCGCACTCTCCCCAACGCGGCCCCGGTACCGTGGGACTGGTGATCGAAAAGAAAAGAGAATCAGAAGATGACGGTTTTATGTGGTTCTGCGAAAAATGCGGCAATAAACTATATGAAGAAACATTGCATGTAGACGATATCGTTAAGCAGTTGCCCCCTGTAATGAACCGTTTCTGGGAAGATATGATGCATCGTACCTGTGAAAAATGTGGGGCTGTAATGGAACCTCCTGTTAAAAGAAGTTAATTGGTGTAAAGGTCAATCAGCTGATTAGTTAATTTGTTTATTGGTAATATCCCATAGGTTTGTAGTTTTCCTTATATCACGACACCAATAAACTAATCAACCAATTGACCAACAAGCTAACTATATGAGAATCGACATCCATACACACATCATGCCCGAAAATATGCCTAACTGGACCCTGAAGTTTGGTTATGGGGAATTCATTCATCTGGAACACCGGAACTGCCAGGCCTGTATGATGAAAGGCGATAAAGTATTCCGTGTGGTGGAGGAAAATTGTTATAAGCCTGCATTGCGCATGAAGGAAATGGAGGACACCGAAGTGGATGTACAGGTTTTATCGACTATTCCCGTATTATTTAATTACTGGGCCAAACCACTCGATGGATACCAGACCTCCCGTTTCCTCAATGATCATATTGCCGAAACAGTGGCCAAAGAACCCAATCATTTTATCGGGTTGGGTACCGTGCCTTTGCAGGATGTAAATTTATCCATCAAGGAAATGGAGCGCTGTGTCAAACAATTGAAAATGGCGGGCCTGGAAATCGGAAGCAATATCAATGGAAAAAATTTATCGGATAAAGAGTTCTTCCCTTTTTATGAAGCCGCGGAAAAAATGGGTTGTGCTTTATTTATACACCCCTGGGAAATGATGGGTGAAACCCAGATGGAAAAATACTGGTTGCCCTGGCTAGTGGGCATGCCTGCAGAAACCTCCCGGGCTATTTGTTCCATGATATTCGGCGGTGTGTTTGAGCAATTCCCGAAGTTGAGGGTGGCATTTGCACATGGTGGTGGCTCTTTTCCCTTCACGATCGGGCGTATCGAACATGGCCATAAGGTGCGTCCTGACCTTACAGCTATTGACAACCCCGTTAATCCGAGGGATTATATCGGTAAGTTCTGGATCGATAGCCTGGTGCATGACCGGAAAGCGCTTTCTTACCTGCTGGATGTGATGGGCGAGAATACGATCTGCCTGGGCAGCGATTATCCCTTCCCGTTAGGTGAACTGAAGCCGGGGCGATTGATCGAAAAAATGGACCTGGGTAAGAAAATAACCCGGAAATTAATGCAACGTAATGCGGAAAACTGGCTGGGCCTGAATAATAAGAACCTGCCTGAATTTTAGTTGAACAGATCAGGATAATCCGAAATGATCCCGTCCACTCCCATTTTTTTGTATTTTTCAATTAATTCCTTTGTATTCACCGTCCACGGAATGATCTTAATGCCCATGTCGTGACATTTCTTAATGAGTTCTTCGGTGACCAACTGATACCCAGGACTATAAATGGTGGGTTTGAATCCCAATAATCGGATCTGTTCTTCCAACCCTTTTTTGTCATTCCCCTCGATCAGCGCCGCTGTGGGTATTGATGGGTATTTTTCATGCAAATACTGCAATGTCCTGAAGTCGAATGACTGGATGATCACATGGTCTTCTACATTCTTTTCTTTGATCACAGCCATCAGCAACTCCACAAACTCAGCAGGCTTAGGATGATAAATATCATCACCCGCCGGTGTACACTTGGTTTCGATATTATAAAAAGGAAAGGGGCGCCGCGCCATGGTCATATATTCTTTCACACTATCTATCACTTCACTCAGTAAGGGCTTATACGCTTCTCTTTTCTCTTGTTGGGGAAAACGGGGATGCGGCTTCATGCCCACATCATATTTTTTTACTTCGCTATAGGTCATTCGGTAAATGTTCAGCGACTTTTCCTCTGCTGCCGTTACATAGTTACCATCCGGTTTGGTGGTGATCTCCTGTCCCATCCAGGGTTCATGCGACAACAATACTTTTTTATCCCTGGAAATGACCACATCCATCTCTAAGGTCGTCACTCCCATTCCTACAGCAAACACCATGGCACCCACCGTATTCTCAGGTCTCAGACCGCGGCAACCCCGATGCCCTTGTTTATCAAATTCACCCTGTATATAGCTTTCTGTCTTTGCTGCTGTACCCGGCTCCTGCATCTTCTTTGTATTAGAACATGATAAGATAATAACCAATATGACGGCCAGGCAATAGATTTTCATGACGTAAAAACTTTTGCTTTTCTTTTCTCCATGATCTCTGCAATAGCCTTTCCATCCCCTTCCTGTTGCTTCAGCATCCGGATGATATTATCATAACTTTTTTCTGTCCTGTTCTGGCTTAGCTTGAACACATGATCAATAGATGTGATCTCCACTTCAAAAGAAACAATCGCTTTCATCAATCTTTCCCGATAATCCACGGGCAGATTATCAAAAATCGTAACAGAAGCCGTATCATTATTCTCGTAATGCAACGTCAACCGTTTTAAAATGCCGGCCAGTTCCTCATCCCCGCCAAATTTGATGATGCCCTTGGCATGTACGCTCATGTAGTTCCAGGTACTGGCTTCGTTGGGGTTCTCGTACCAGGTGGCGCTCACATACACATGAGGTCCGGTAAATACAGCCAGTACGTTGCGGTTCGCCTCCATTGCTTTGTGATGGTCTGACTTTTTCATAATATGGCCCGTTAAATACAGCTTACCATCTTTTTCATCAATGAAAACGGGCACCTGTGTGGCAATGGGGTTATTATTCTCATCCACACCGCTTAAGTAAACAAAAGGATGCTCACGCATGAACCGCATTACTTCTTCAGCATCTTTTTCTTTGAAGTAGGGAAGATTGTACATGAAGTATTTATGGTTTTAGGGGGTTGATTTTTGATTCTTCCAGTAGCTATTTCACTAACGGACCTTACACCATAAAGATCGTAAAAAGGGCATTAAACAGTTTCTGCTATTCTTTCAGCGCTCATATTGGCATTTCGCATGGCGATGCTCCTTACCACAAAGGAGGCAAAATCGCTGAAAGCCTTTTTAGTCACTTCATCGTCACTCATCATTGCCGGCACTCCCTGGTCGCCACCTTCACGAATGCTTTGCACCAGTGGTATTTGTCCGAGGAAAGGAAGATCATATTCATCGGCTAATTTCTTTCCCCCTTCCTTCCCAAATATGTAATATTTATTTTCCGGTAATTCTTTCGGGGTGAAATAACTCATATTCTCCACCAATCCGATAATGGGAACATTCAATTGTGCCTGCCCGAACATGGCTATTCCTTTCTTCGCATCGGCCAGGGCCACATCCTGCGGGGTGGTTACGATCAGGGCACCTGTAACCGGCACTGTTTGCATTAAGGTCAAATGAATATCACCGGTTCCCGGGGGCATATCCACCACCAGGTAATCGAGCTCATCCCAATATACATCGGTTACAAACTGGCGAATAGCGCTGCTGGCCATAGGACCTCTCCATACCACCGCATTTTTTTCATCCACCAGCAAGCCGATACTCATCAGTTTTATTCCATATCGCTCCAGTGGTGCGATCATTGGCTTTTCTGCGCCCACATCGATCATCAGGGGCCGCTCTCCCCTTACCCCAAACATAATCGGCACACTGGGTCCGTAAATATCCGCGTCCATCAACCCCACTTTAGCGCCGCCCTGTGATAAAGCCAGTGCCAGGTTAGCAGATACTGTGGATTTACCCACACCACCCTTCCCGCTCACCACGGCAATGATATTTTTCACTTTTGGTAATATGGCCCCCGTATCTGTCCGCTTCGTCGTCGTATTTGCCGTAAATTTTACGTTTACGGTCGCCTCTTTACTCACCAACAACTTCACTGCATTGACACATGCGTTTTTTATCATATCCTTCATTGGACAGGCCGGCGTGGTGAGTACCACCGTAAAAGACACATAATTGCCCTCTATCTCAATATCTTTCACCATATTCAGCGTAACAATGTCTTTCCCCAGGTCGGGTTCCTGCACATTGCTCAACGCTTCGAGTACTTTTTCCTTCGTCATTTTCCAAGTATTTGTTAAATGTCTGATCTGGCTGCAAAGTTAACCAATACAGGCTGCAATTTGTTTTACGAAATCAGCAACTTGTCTTTATTTTTGACGCAGTGAAGAGAATTATACTATACTTACTTATTGCCGCCTCCTTTGTTTCAAACTCCGCTAATGCCCAGTTTGAAAGTTCCCGTGATTCAGTTGTTCAGCTTTACGGGGTCATCATGACCGCCGACAGCCTGGTGGGCATCCCTGCCGTAAGTGTGATGGTCAAGGGGCAAAACAGGGGTACTTTATCCAATAACCAGGGTGTGTTCTCTATTGTGGTGTTAAAAGGGGATGTGGTGGAGTTCTCACACGTTTCTTACAAATCCAAGCTGGTCACTATTCCCCGCAGCCTGGAAGGCAATCAATATAGCGTGATACAACTGATGGTGGCCGATACGGTATACCTCCCTGCCACCATCCTTAAACCACGGCCAACAGCCGAACAATTTGCCCGTGATTTTGTGAACAACAAAGTCCCGGATGATGAATACGAGATCGCCCGCCAAAATACAAGTGAAGCCAAACGAAGGGTATTGATGCGCACCGTTCCCGGTGATGGTGGTGAAGCCACTAAAATACAATTCAACAATATTGCCAATAAAGCAACTTACCAGGGGCAAACCCCTCCGCAAAACATCTTCAATCCTGCGGCCTGGGCCGATTTTATACAGGCCTGGAAGCGGGGCGATTTCAAGAATAAGAATTAATACTCCTGCAACTTAGTTCGTAAAACTACATCTTACTCTCGGTTTTTTAAGCAGTTAGTTGATTATTTACCCGGCTTAGTGCTACTATCATCGTCCCTTGCGTCGCACTCTTGTACTGTATATCTATACTCAGCCTTTTTTTGTAATTTTCTGTTCCCAGAACTACTCAGCCATATGAAAAAGTTATTACTTTCTGCCGGGTTGCTGTTATGCAGTTTCGTCCCTTTTGCTCAAAAGGTATCTAATGTTGATTTTGATGCGATCAAAAAGGCCCTGGAGGGCACTCCCGGGCTTTATCAGCAATTACTGGATCGTTTTATCCGGTCTGATTCAACCCTCAATAGCGAAGATTACAAACTGATCTATTATGGCCAGTGTTTTCAATCCAACTATAATCCAAACGCCATCGATCAGGAGAATTACGGCAAATTCAAGGAATACTTTAGCGCTGAAAACTACGCCAAGGCCCTTCCGTATGCGGTGAAAATAATTGACAAATACCCGTTGGATATGGAAATGACCCTGAAAGCATTGCTCTGTTATTACTTTCTAAATGATGATTCGAACCGGTTGAAACTGCTTCCGCGATACAACAATATCATGCTAACTATTCATCGTAGCGGAAATGGACTGTCTGAAGCCACTGCTTTTGTTTCCATGAATATGGGCGATAACTATGAATTAATGAAAACCATGAAGGTAGAGAAGAGTTCAAGCACAACAAAAGGCGAGTGTGTAGTTATGACATTGAAGGAAAATAAAAACCATGTAAAGGAGGTTTACTTCAACGTTTCAAAACCCTATCAGGCGATGCGTAATGGCAAGTGACAGATAAGGCCTGAACTTCTTACTTTTGCTTTGGTAAACCAATCCATTCATATGTCCCTGAGTGAATTTTCAAATTCACCTCTTTAGGGATAAAAGAAAATCTGAACTATATGAGTATTACAGGGGGTATTAGTGTCATCGGCGCCGGCACCATGGGAAACGGGATAGCCCACGTGTTTGCACAGGCCGGTTTTAAGGTAACCATTGTAGATATTTCCCTCTCGCAACTCGACAGGGCCGTTGCCACGATCACCAAAAATCTCGACAGGCAACTGACCAAAGGGACTATCACGGAAGAACAGAAAAAAAATACGCTGGCCAATATCAGCACCCAGTCCAATATGATAGAAGGCGTAAAGAATGCGGAGCTGGTGGTGGAAGCCGCTACGGAGAATATTGAATTAAAACTGACCATCTTTGAACAGTTGGACCAGTTTGCTCCCAAAAACGCCATTTTAGCCACCAACACCTCATCCATCTCTGTTACAAAAATCGGGGCCGCCACCAATCGTGCCGATAAAGTAATTGGAATGCACTTCATGAATCCCGTACCTGTGATGAAGCTGGTGGAGATCATCAATGGGTATGCCACCAAAAAGGAAGTAACGGATACGATCGTTGAACTGAGTAAACAACTGGGAAAAGTGCCCTGCGTGGTGAATGATTATCCCGGCTTCATAGCCAACCGCATCCTGATGCCGATGATCAATGAAGCCATCTATAGTTTATACGAGGGTGTGGCCGGCGTGGAAGAAATAGATACGGTAATGAAATTAGGGATGGCCCATCCCATGGGGCCTCTCCAGTTAGCTGATTTTATCGGGCTGGATGTTTGTCATTCGATACTGAATGTATTACATAACGGGTTTGGCAACCCGAAATATGCACCCTGCCCTTTATTGGTAAACATGGTAACCGCCGGTAAACTGGGTGTAAAAAGCGGGGAAGGTTTTTATAAATATGAAGCAGGAAGCAAGGATTTAGTGGTGAGTGCGAGGTTTAAAAAATGAAGATCATTACCTGGAACTGCAATATGGCTTTCCGGAAGAAAGCCGGTTATATACTGAAACATAAGCCAGATATTCTGATTATTCCAGAATGTGAACACCCCGATAAATTAATTTTCCCTTCAGAAGTATCTAAACCAACTGACATTGTTTGGCATGGCGCCAATCCACATAAAGGAATCGGGATCTTTTCCTACGGAAAATACAAGCTCAGTCTGCTGGACCATCATAACCCGGAATTGAAGCTGATCCTTCCTATTGTTGTAACAGGCGGTGCTGATGATCTTACTCTCTACGCTATCTGGGCCAATAACCCAAACGATCCGGACGGAGTATATGTGGAGCAGGTATGGAAGGCGCTTAAATATTATGATGCCCTTCTTAAAGACAAACAAACCATTCTTGCCGGTGATTTTAACAGCAATACCATCTGGGACAGGAAACGCAGAGAAGGTAATCACACCAATGTGGTAAAAGTGCTGGAAAGCAAAGGTATCTTTAGCTCCTATCATTTATTCTATAAACAAAAACAGGGTAAAGAAAAACATCCCACCCAGTATATGTACCGCCATAAGGACAAATCCTATCATTTAGACTATTGCTTTGTTTCAGCTGATTTAGTAAAAAGAATAAAATCTGTGGAAATAGGTGATTATGAATACTGGACACAATTCAGCGATCATGTACCTGTTATGGTGACCTTTACTCCGGCCAGGAAGCGAAAGATTTTAAAGAATTTGGAATAACTTAGTGCCGGCACAGTATTACTTTCATGTTCCCACCACTTATTTCCAATAAAACAAGAAACATAGAAATAACTGCGGTAGTGCTGACTGCTATTGGCAAGTTCATTTTTATGGACTGGCTCAACTGGCGTTTTCCATTCATTACCACTGCTATACTCGGCTGGGTCATTTATATTATTTACCGGAGCAAAACGACACCCGGCATTCTCCTGTATTGGGGGTTCCGAACAGACAATTTTAAGAGTGTTCTGAAAAAAGTTCTTCCTTTTGGACTAGCTGTTGTATTCATTTGTATTGTCATTGGTATTTTCCGGCACAGCATTAATGTTACCTGGCATATCATTCCCATATTGGTTCTGTATCCCATTTGGGGGATCATTCAGCAATTCCTTCTCATCGCCCTTACCACAGGCAACCTTCAGGACAGAAAAGGCAATACATGGAGCAATACCCTTATCATCTTACTGGCAGCCGTATTATTTGCCATTGTCCACTACCCCTTTATCTGGCTGATCGCCGGCACGTTTGTGCTAGCCTTATTCTATGGATGGGTGTACCTGAAAGAAAGAAATATCTTTGTACTCGGGATTTTTCATGGCTGGCTGGGCGGGATATTCTTTTATACTATCATGAACAGAGATCCTTTTTTAGAAGCTTTTGGGAAGTTGTTTAAATTAGAGGTTTAAAATCATACACTACATTGGATTGCTGAATAAAACCAAAGCCGAATTACTGAATCTTGAGGAAACTGCAAATAAGCAGACTCAGGACTAACGACTCAAGACTCAAGGCTCAAGGCTCAAGACTCACGACTCCAGACTCACAACCCCGTATTCCACTCCTCTCACCTCTTTCAATTTCAATAACACTTCATCCAGTATATTCTTAGGTATACCCATTTCCATCATGCAGAATAATTGCATCTCCTGCTTCAGCACCACACAATCAAATTGCTTCACCAGCTTCATCACTTCATTCATGATCGTATAGTCGAATTGCAAACGATACTGAACCAGTACCGGTTTTTGAACAATGGACGTCATTTCCAGCGCCATGGCCGAAGCATTTTTATAGGCATTGATCAGCCCCGGAACACCCAGCAACGTACCCCCAAAATAACGCACCACGATCACCAGCACATTCGTCAGCTTTTTACTATCGATCTGGCCCAATATTGGCCGGCCGGCAGACCCCGACGGCTCTCCGTCATCGCTCACCCGGTAATGCGTACCATCTAACCCCAACCGGTAAGCGAAACAATGATGGGAGGCTTTGGGATGTTCTTTTTTAATGGCTGCTAAATGCTGTTTGAATGCATCGGTGCTGGCTACCGGGAATGCATAAGCGATAAAGCGGCTGCCCCGGTCTTTGAATTCGGCGGTGGAAGGTTTTTCTATCGTGAAAAAAAAGTCGGGAGTCATGAGCTGCCGGTCAGCTTTTGGGTTTGAATATTTCTATTTTATCAGTAATCATCCATTCTTCCGAAACTTTTATGGCATCAGCAAAAGCCGGGGCGGCAAGCCCGCTATTTACTTTTAATGCTTCGTTCTTTATTATCCTGATCTCATCCCAAATTCCTTCATCAATAAATGATTGCAGCACCCTGGCCCCTCCTTCCACCATCACACTCTGTATCTTCAATTGATATAAGGCATGGAGGATCTGATGCACCGGGCTCACATCTTCCGTTATTTGATAATACAATAACTGATCATCTTCCTCCTGCCTGATGGTATTGAAAATGATCGTACGCACCTGCCGGTTAAATACCTTCAGGGATGAAGGAAGGCTCAAGTCCCTGTCCACCACCAGTCGCACCGGTGATGGTCCCGGCCATAATCTGGTGGTCAGTTCGGGATCGTCCAGCAAAGCGGTATTTGTACCCACGAGGATCGAAGCTTCCTCACTTCGCCACTTATGCACTAACCGGTTGGTGATTTCGCTGCTGATAAATAACCTCTCCCCCGGCACTGCTGCTATTTTATCGTCTGCTGTTTGCGCCCATTTCAAAATCACATACGGACGGTGAGCTGTATGAAAAGTGAGGAATCGTTTATTCAACTCCTTACATTCCTTTTCGCATACGCCTTGAATTACTTCAATACCTGCAGCCATTAATCTCTCTATCCCCTTTCCATCCACTTCCTTAAAAGGATCGCGGCAGCCCACCACCACCCTGGGAATATGATGTTTAATAATAAGGTCCGCACAAGGAGGTGTTTTACCATAATGGGCACAGGGTTCCAGCGAAACATAGAGCGTTGACTGGCTGATCAGTGGTCTGTCTGGATCTTTCACAGAAGCCAAACAGTTCACTTCCGCATGTGCTTCACCATAATGTTCATGAAATCCCTCCCCGATAATACGGTCCTCATATACCAGTACCGCCCCCACCATGGGATTGGGCGCCACTTTCCCCGCAGCTTTTGCTGCCAGTTCGAGACAGCGTATCATATATGGAACATGAGAAGTCATTGGGGAATAGCCAGGGTGAATAGTGAATATAAAACAATCACAAAGATACAATCTTACCAGGTGCTATTGACTATTCATCATTCACCTGTAAGTTTGCAGTGATGACCATACAGGAAGCCACTTATTTTCTACTGAATAAACTCCGTACGATCTACCCGGAAGGTGAAGCCAGTCAAATAACCGATTGGGTGATGGAGCACCTGACGGGTTCCAAAAAAACAGAGCGTATGCTGTATAAAAACGCAGACATCATGGCCGCCGAAGAAAAGCAATTGATGGGTTATACAGAGCGGCTGATGAAACAGGAACCTGTTCAATATGTACTCAACGAATCCTGGTTCTGTGGTTTGAGGTTTTATGCAGATAATAATGTACTGATCCCAAGACCGGAGACAGAAGAACTGGTGGAATGGATCATCAGCGATTGCAAATTCCCCGTGTCTGAATTAAAGATCCTGGACATCGGGACGGGCAGCGGTTGTATCGCCATTGCTTTAAAAAGAAGGATCCGGAAAGCGGAAGTATGGGGTGTGGATGTTAGTGACAAGGCCCTGGCCATCGCCCGGCGAAATGCTGAAATGATGGGAACAGAAATCAATTTCCAGCAATTGGATTTCCTCGACAGGAATATATGGGACCAATTACCTTCTTTTGATATCATCGTCAGTAATCCGCCCTATATTCCTTTGAAAGATAAGGAAACCATGCACCCTAATGTGCTGCAATACGAGCCTGCCACGGCCCTTTTTGTTCCTGATAATGATGCCCTGGTGTTTTATAAAGCGCTGGCTGAATTCGGGAAGAAACATTTGCATAAAGAAGGAACGATCTATGCAGAAATACACGAAGAACTGGGCCCTGCTGTGCGATCCCTGTTTGAAGGCATGCAATATCCATGTACCATCAAAAAGGATATGCAACAAAAAGACCGGATGATCAGGTCCGGTCTGGTATAAATTTTTTTAGCCTTAATTCTTGACGATCGCCATCACTTTAGCCTTATCCTTCTTAGCCACCCGCATTACACGGAACACTTCTCCGTAAAAGGCAGCAGTATCCGCATTGATCACCACGGTGGGAGTATCCACCAGGGCTTTTTTCTTTTTTATTTCTGCCGATAACAGCGAATCAAAGATGAGATGGTCCACCTTTTGCCCTCCAATAAAAAATTGCTGGCTTTTGTCGATAGATACCGTTATATCCTGTTTGGCTTTCGCTTCCTTGGATCCCCTGGGCACGGTCACCGGCACCACGTTGGGGTTGGCCAGTGTGGCCACGATCAGGAAGAACATCAGGAGGATGAAAAGAATATCATTCAGTGAGTCGGTAAAGACTTCTGATTCTTCTCTATGTTTCTTTCTGAAATTCATTTGTTGCTGTTAGGTGATAAAAGACTGGTTCGTTTACACATTACCGTGTAGGCTCCTGCAATACATCCAGGAAATCCGAAGATGCGGCTTCCATTTTATTTGCCGTTTTATCGATCTGTGTTTTCAAATAACTATAGGCCAGGTAGGCGCACAATCCTATCACGAGACCGGTAATGGAAGTGATCAGTTTTGTATAGATACCTCCCGCGATAGTACCCACTTCAAATTCATTGGAACTATTGATACGGGAGAACAGCTGCATCAGACCCACCAGTGTACCCACAAACCCGAAGATGGGCGCTGCTTTGGATACCACGGATAATACTCCCATGTTCTTTTCCAGCTTGTACATTTCCAGTTGCCCCACATTATCCATGCTTTTTTCGATACTGTCCAGGGGCTTACCAATACGCTGAATTCCTTTATCAATTATGCGGGCCACCGGGTTATTGGTATTCTTGGCAAAATTCCGGGCTGCGGCAATATTGCCACTCACGATATTATCGCGTACAATATTCATGAAATTGGCGTCGATCCTGGCGGCATTACGGATGGCAATGGTTCTTTCGGCAAAAACATAAACGGCGCCCAGCAACATCAGGGCGAGGGGGATCATGATCCATCCTCCCATTTGTAATAGTTCAAAAAAGCTTAAATGTCCGTCATGGTTGGCGTCGCCGGCAATGGCCTGTGCGGCCCTGGTCAATGAATCTGTAATCTGTAAGAGGTCGATCATATTGATTGTTCTTTAGGTGTAAAAGTAGGTGTTGCAGGCTTATCCGGTTCCGGCCCTTTTTCAACAGCCCTGAATAACAATTCCATTGAACGAGAAAAATAATGCCACGTTGTATAAGATGGGGAAGTTTTGGAGTTCTTTAACAGGTAGGTTGCTTGATTAGGTTATTGGTTATTGGTTATTTGGTTAGCTGATGGTGGATTTACTTACGGAATAAGAACACCCATCATAGCCGTCCAAATACCCGATGCCTGCTTAACTAATTAACCAATCCCTAATTACCCATTCCATATTTATGCTTTCGTTCCGGCCTGTTTGACCATCAGCGCCTGGATCTGTTTCATGGTACCTTCCATACCATCGGGGCTTCCATCAAGAAATATTACGTTGCCCTTACCGTATTCGGCGAAGTTCTTGATAGCTTCCGTCCACATGCTGAATAAGATCACATTGGTATCGAGGTTGGCCTGTTTCATTTGCTCGGCTGCTTCCGTCATACCGGCGGCCACTTCCTTGCGGAATAAAGCCACACCCTGTCCGCGTAAACGGGCGGCTTCTTTTTCCGCTTCAGCAGAGATCTTGATCGCATTTCCATCGGCTTCCGCAGCTTTTGTTTTGGTGATCAGCAATGCCTGCCCTTCATTCTCGGCAGCTGCTTTCAGGTTATTCGAAGCCACCACCTTACTCATAGAATCCAGGATCACTTTGTCGAAAGTGATATCGTTGATCTGGAGGTCCTGCAAATGATAACCCCAGGTTTCCAATGTATGGTCTATCTCTGCTTTCACATATTCCACGATCTCCTTACGAAGACCCAGTATCTCTGCCTGTTTTTTGGTGGCCACAAAAGAGCGGATATTGCCTTCAATGGTCCGGATCAGGGCCTGCATCAGGTCCTTATCAGCAAAGAACTTGAAAGCTACTTTTTTGATCGTTTCTTCATCCGAATTCTGTACAGAATACAACAGCATGCTTTTAAAGTAAACATTTGCCTGGTCGGCTGTTACCGCCTGGAATTCCAGTTCCACAGAACGGTTCTGAATGGAAACTTTACGGTACACCGCTTCAAGGATGGGGATCTTCATATTCAAACCGGGCCTTGCCACACGACGGTACTTGCCAAACATAGTGATAACCCCGACATAACCCTGGTTAATGGTGAATAGGGAACCAAAGAAAATTATAACGGCCACAAATATCCACCAGTTGTTAGATATCCAATTCGAGAATTCCATAATAATATAATTTAAGATGTAAGGTAAGATTAACTTTTCTCTTCGCAGATCATGGCCAGGTACACCATGGTTTCCACCGCTTTATTCATGTCCTGCACACTAATATGCTCCAGTTTTGAATGGATGGCCTGCTCCCCTGCAAACAGGTTCGGGCAGGGCAATCCCATGAAAGATAAACGGCTGCCGTCGGTGCCGCCACGGATACTTTCCATTTTTAAGGTTAGCCCTGCCCTTTCAATAGCTTCTTTTGCATATTCCACCACGTGAGGATTCACATCCAGTACTTCCTTCATATTACGGTATTGCTCCGTCACCTGGAATTCGAAGGAAGCTTTGGGATAGGTACGCATTCTTTCTTCTATCTGGGTGCGTAAATAATCTTCTTTTTTCTTCAGTCCCTCTGTTTCAAAATCGCGAATGATAAAATCGATAGTGCATTTCTCTGCAATTCCCTCCAGCCTCACGGGGTGGATAAAACCACGTTTCCCGTCTGTTGACTCGGGCGACAAGCGGTCTTTCGGCAAAGCGGCCAGAATTTCCCCGGCGATCTTCATGGCATTGATCATCTTATCTTTTGCATAGCCCGGGTGGGCAATCACTCCGTGAATAATTACCTGCACGCCATCTGCACTAAAAGTTTCATCTTCCAGCGATCCGGCATCGCCACCGTCCAATGTATACCCGAAATCAGCTCCCAGTTTTTGCAGGTCCGCTTTTGCTGTTCCTTTTCCCACTTCTTCATCCGGTGTAAAAAGTATTTTGATGGTCCCGTGTTTCACTTCCTTATTCTTCATAAGAAAATTTGCCATGTCCATGATCTCCGCCACACCGGCTTTATCATCAGATCCCAGTAAAGTGGTGCCGGAAGCAGTAATAAGATCATTACCGATCTGTGTTTGCAAATAGGGATATTCGCTCATCCGGAGTACCTGGGTCTTATCATCGGGCAACACAATATCCTGGCCCTGGTAATTCTTATGTAAAATGGGTTTTACACCTTTTCCGCTGCAATCAGGCGCTGTATCAACATGCGCACAAAAACAGATCACTGGTATTTTTTTAGCAGAAGTGGCAGGAATAGTGGCATATACATAACCCCATTCATCCATATGCGCATCTGCCACACCCATCTGCTTTAATTCATCTACGAGTAGCCTGCTGAGATCTTTTTGTTTTTCAGTGGAGGGATAAGAAGTTGATTGGGGGTCACTTTGGGTGTCGGTTTGCACATACCTCATAAAACGCCCTGCCGCTGTAAACTTGTAATTTTCAAACATATCTGGAATTTGGGGCGTTGAATATACGACTTAAAGCATCCCCGGTATGTAAAAGTCTTGCACAGCTGTGAACATCGTTATGGGCAAAAAAACTGTCCGGGTACCGCTCATCCATCTTCGGGGTAATAACCAGTATACATGATGACACCGGAGCCAGCGATAGAAGTGAGGAGCAAATTACCAGGACAGCCTTACGGAAAATCTCAGTTAGATCAGGGCATAATGATCAGCGGACTGCCACCCACGATCTCCACCAGTTCCAGGTCAAATACCAGGTCCTGGCCGGCGAGAGGATGATTGGCATCCAGGAGTATTGAATTGTCTTTAATTTCCACAATCGTTACCTGGAATTGCTGGCCGCTACCATCGGTCATCATCAGCGGCATCCCCAATTCCAGTTCCATGTCCTGCGGAAACCGTTCTTTGGGCATATCAATCACCATTTCGGGGTTTCGGGGACCATACGCTTCGTTATACGGAATATTGATTGTTCTCTTTTCTCCAACGGCCATTCCCGTCACACCATCATCAAAACCTTTGATGACCATTCCACTGCCCACTTCAAATTCCAGCGGCTCACGGCCTGCCGAAGAATCAAAAGTTTCACCTGATGTTAATTTACCATGATAATGAACTTTTACTTTGTCGCCGCTTTTTACCTGCGCCATTTTGTTTCGTTTATGTATAAAAATTATTTGAAGCCGCAAGGTAGCCCAATTTCCTCAATGCAACCGTTTAAATATTTACTGTGTCTGAGCAGGGAAATTCTGTACTTTCCCTGTGGTTTAAAAAGCCGGTGATATGAAAATGACCCGTTTATTAGTATTGCCTTTTTTGCTGCTGTTCCTCGATTGCACAGCACAAACTACTATCACTAATGAGCAACCGAAAATTCAGTCCGGTGCCGACCGGATCAATGTGTACCTCCCCATGATCAAAGGAAGGAAGGTGGGCATTTTTGCCAACCAAACCTCCATGGTGGGCCCCACGCATCTCGTAGATACTTTGCGCAAACTGGGAGTGGACATTAAAGTCATTTTCGGACCGGAACATGGCTTCCGGGGTACCGCAGATGCAGGCGAAAAAGTGGGTAATTATGTGGATGAAAAGACCGGGATACCTGTTATCTCCTTATACGGCGCCAAAAGAAGACCTTCTGCAGAAGACCTGAAAGACGTGGACATAATGATCTTCGATATCCAGGATGTGGGCGTTCGTTTTTATACATTCATCGCCTCGATGGAAGAATTTATGGAAACTGCTTTTGAACTGGGAAAACCATTGCTGCTCTTGGACAGGCCCAACCCCAACGGTTTTTATGTGGATGGCCCCGTACTGGATATTAAATACCGTTCATTTGTAGGCCCGCAGCCCATTCCAATCGTGTATGGTATGACCATTGCCGAATATGCCCGCATGATAGCGGGTGAAAACTGGCTGAGTGAAAAAGCAAATGCGAAATATGAATATTATGTCAACCGTGCACAAAATTCTGCCGACACTCCTTTTCATTTCCAGATCATAAAATGTAAAGGATATGATCATAATACAAAATTCAGCCTGCCTGTCAAACCTTCACCCAACCTTCCCAATATCCAGTCGATCTATCTTTATCCATCCACCTGTTTCTTTGAAGGTACCGTATTAAGTGAAGGAAGAGGTACCGGCAAACCCTTCCAGGTATTTGGCCATCCGGCACTGCCGCCTGATTTATTTTCGTTTACGCCTAATCCCAACGAGGGTGCGAAAAAGTCCAAATTGTACGGACAAAAATGTTATGGTTGGGACCTGAGCGGCACACCGGAAGAAGTGCTCGAAAAAGTGAATCGAAAAGTGCAATTGAAATGGCTGATTGAGGCTTACAAATTGTTTCCCCAAAAAGATAGTTTCTTCCTCCTGCCTAAATCAGGAGATATGTCGCAGTCATTCATCACTAAACTGTCCGGCAACAATGATCTGTGGCAACAGATCAGGAACGGAATGTCTGAACAGGATATCCGCAAAAGCTGGGAGCCTAAACTGAGCGAGTTCAAAGCCATCCGGAAAAAATATTTGCTGTACAACGATTTTGAATAATCGCTTTACGGCTTTCTTTTTCTATTTTAGAAGAATGAAGAAAGCTGGTATTGTGATACAATACACTGGTCTTTTTGTGCTGGCCTGTATTCATATGCAGCTAAAAGCACAAAGTCCGGGTATATTTCTTCAAACCTATACCACTGCCAACGGGTTATGCAATAACAGCATCTCGAGTCTTGCACAAGACAGCCGCGGATTTATCTGGATCGGCACATCCGAAGGTTTGTCCCGTTATGACGGCACTTATTTCCGGAATTTTTATGCCAGCCGGGATTCCACTGTTTCCTTCCAGGGAAATAATATCACTAATATCATTGAATACAAACCCGGGTGGTTGCTTTTTATTTCAGGCGGCATCCCCTGGATAATGAATACGATCACGAATACTTTTCATAAGCCACCTGCTGCTATTGCTGGTATAACTATATTAAGGATTGAAAAAATTCCCGGCAACCGTTTTCTTTTCTCCAGCACATCAGGGGTCTTTATTTGTGACAGCAGCCTGTCCATTATTCAACCTATAGAAAATCCCTTTCCATCCACGCCATCTAACCAGGTATTGGCTTACCAAATAGCAGAAGACACGATATTACTCGCCAGCAACCGGAAAGCAGTTTATTATACTTTACGCAACAAAAAGACCATACCACTTGTGCTTTCAACCCAGCTCTCCGAGAGCGAGCAGATCACTCATTTTCTTTACTACGATGCAAAGACAAGATCGCTTTATTTTACTAATTTCTGGAGAGGCCTGCTGCAATATGATATGCAGGGAAAGCAGGTACAGCAATATTCAACTTCCGGCACTGCCGGCAAAAGAGTTTCAACCAACCATGTCATCACACTCTTAAAAGCAGATGACAGTACGTTTTACATTGGCACCGGGAAAGGGATTAACATTCTTCATGCAAACAGGTCGGTTGTAGATGAACGTTATTACAAAACTATACCCGAAGATGAAATGGCACCACCTGTTCTTTCCTTTTTACAGGACAGGGATGGAAATGTTTGGGCCGGTACTGAAGCCGGTTTGTCCCGGATCAAAAACGTTAACAGCATTGTCCGGAATATTGAATTACCCTTTGCCAGTTCAACCCTCCCCGAATGTTATAAGATCAGTCCCGGAGAAAATGGTTCTTTATATGCCAGCTTTTATGGCGGGGGCACCTGGCGTATCCATAAAGCTCAAAATAGCATTTCATCTGCAGATCAGTCCATGGTGCTTTATGCCTGGAGCAATTTGATGACCCGGAATGAATTATATATTGCTGGTGGTGGCAGGAACAAACTGGCTGCTTATGATGTGGTAACAAAAAAAACCCGCCCCCTGCTCTTCCTGGATAAATATTATGATGCGGCTGATTTTGTGACATTGCTTTTCAAAGACAGCCGGGGTGATGAATGGTTCAGCATCAACCAGGGCGGCGGACTTATCCGCAGGCCGGGCGGCACGGATATAACGGAGCAGTATAGCCGAAAGTCGGCTGTTCCTTCTTTCAGCCTGGGCTACGCTGTATATGCCACCGAAGACAAAAAAGGCAATAACTGGTTTGGCGTCAATAAAAGCAGCACCCTCTTAAAATGGTCCCCCTTCACACAAACCTTCGCAGAATTGGACATGGATACGGTACCCGGTACGCATCAAAAGATCAATGCCGTTATTTCCTACCTCTATTCTTCCCGTTCCGATACTGTTTGGATCAGTTATGAATCACTGGGCTTGCTGGCGTATGATGTGCAGCAGCATAAGGCCCGCTTATTAACGATGGAAGACGGGCTTCCCACCAATAATATTTATTCGATCGTGACAGACAGGCAACACAGGGTATGGATGGGAACAAAGAAAGGGCTTGTTTGTTATTTACCGGCCGAAGAAAAGTTTATCATTTTCAAAAAAGAGAACGGCCTGCCTGTTGAGCAATTTGCTTCGGGAGCTATTTATTTCGACGCTTCCGATAATGAGCTTTGGATCCCGGGCATTGATATGTTCTTACGTGTAGACCCGGATAAATTACTGGCCCAAAATAAAAAAACGATCTATATCTATCTCGATGAAGTGAGTATGAAAGGAAGGAAAATGGACCCCTCTGTCTCGTATACATTACCTTATCACGAAAATAGTTTCCAGTTCCAGTTCACCGCCATTGATTTTAAAGGCGGCAATGAACTGGAATTTGCTTACCAATTGAAAGGAGCAGACGCAGACTGGATATACATTGGCGATAAGCGTTCGGCCATCTATAGCAGTTTGAATCCCGGCAGATATACTTTTTTGGTCAGAACAAAAAGAAAGGGGGATCCTGAATGGACATTGATGCAACATCCTTTTACATTTACAGTTGCCACACCCTGGTGGCAAACCTGGTGGTTCCTGCTGTGCATGATCGCGGTATTTGCCGGGCTCGTTGCACTGGTGGTGCGGAGTTATTTTAAAAGAAGACTGGAAAAACAAAGAGTGATACTGGAAAAACAACAGGCGGTTGAAAAAGAAAGGACCCGTATCGCCACGGATATGCATGATGATTTTGGCGCTTCGCTTTCACGAATTAAATTCTTAAGCGAAAAATTACAATTTGAAAAAGGTGATACCCGAAAGATGAATGAAGACCTCGGCAAGATATCGGCCTATAGTGATGAAATGGCTGAGAAAATGGGTGAGATCGTATGGGCCCTGAACCAGCGATACGACTCTTCGGGCGACCTGGTAAGTTTCTGCCGTTCTTATGCCTCCGAATTCCTGGAAGACAAGCATATCAGGCTGCACTTTGAAAGCAGTGATAATGCAGATATAAAGATCAAAGGCGAAGTACGGCGTAATATCTTCCTGGTCATGAAGGAAGCCTTGCATAATATCGTCAAACATGCAGAAGCAACAGCTGTACATATTACAATCCATTGCCATAATCATCTGCAGGTGGTCATACAGGACAATGGAAAAGGGTTTGACAGTTCTTCGGTGCGCCCCTTTGCCAACGGACTGGAAAATATGAAGAAGCGGGTGGAGGAGATCGGGGGGGAAATACGATTCGAAAACCAAAATGGCACAAGAATAAGCATTCGGGTGGATACCGGCATCCAACAAAAAGCCTATATGCAGTAATTACAGGGCCTTTAAATTTGTATTAATGGCAAAAATCAAAGTCGTTATCGTGGAAGACCTGGAAGAAGTGGTGGAAGGGTTGAGTATTTTTATCAAACAAGATGAAGCCCTGCAGTTATTGGCCGCCTTCAGAACAGCCGAAGCAGCCTCCCTGGAACTTCCTTTATTGAAACCGGATATAGTGATCATGGACATTAACCTGCCGGGCATGACAGGCATTGAGTGTATACGGCAGGTAAAAAAAGTGGCTCCTTCCATTCAATTCATGATGTTTACCGTGTATGAAAACAATGACCAGGTGTTTGAAGCATTGAAGGCCGGTGCCAGCGGGTACCTGCTGAAAAAAACACCCCCATTACAGATCATCGAGTCGGTGAAGGAATTATTCGAGGGGGGCTCCCCCATGAGTGCTGCCATTGCCCGCAAACTTGTTTCCGTATTTGTTGACCAGAATAAAACCACACCTGCTCCCGAAGCAGCCATTCTTTCCCCCCGTGAAAAAGAAGTACTGGAGCTGGTGGCAAAAGGGCTGCTTTATAAGGAAGTGGCTGAACAGCTGAGTATCAGCTTTCACACAGTACGCCAGCATATCGGCAAGATATACGAGAAGCTGCATGTGCAGAATAAAACCGAGGCTATCAATAAAGTATACGGAAATCGTGTATAGATCACCGTTATCCCTCAAAATACCCACCCGCTTTCCCTCATTTACCTATTTCACAGCTTTACCGGGCAGGATAATTTCATAGTGCCATTTTTTGGCCTACTTCTTCATTTTAAAGAAATAGATTATGAGAAAGATATTGTTGTTCCCCGGACTGCTGTTATATGCTTGTGTAAATGCACAATGGAGCCCTGATCCATCTATTAATAATCCCATCTGCAATTATACCAGTCACCAGATGGATGAGCAAATGGTGGCTGACGGGTCAGGCGGCGCTTTTGTAACCTGGCGTGATGGCAGAAATATTTCCACGCAAATGGATATTTATGTCCAGCATATCAGTTCCACCGGGGCTTTATTGTGGAATCCTGACGGAGTGGCCATTTGCAATGCCACCAACGACCAGTTTGCTCCCCGCATCATCCTGGATGGAAGTGGCGGCGCTATCATAGTATGGTTCGATAACCGAACAGGTAATTATGATATATATGCCCAGCGAATAGATGCGAATGGAAATGTGCAATGGACCACAGATGGCGTGGCTGTATGCACCGCCACCGGCAATCAGAATGCGCAGCAGATCATGAGTGACGGGAACGGTGGCGCTTTTATTGTTTGGTGTGATGGACGGACCAGCGGACCCAGCGCTGATATTTATGCGCAGCGTATCAACAGTTCCGGTGTGCCGCAATGGACGGCCGACGGTGTTATTGTTTCCAACGCATTCAGCCTGCAAAATATACCCCAGTTGGTCACGGATGGCAACGGGGGTTTTATAGTTAGCTGGGAAGACTGGAGAAATTTCAGCCAAACGGATATCTATGCACAACGCGTAGCTTCCAACGGTTTTTATTCCTGGAATTTCAATGGTAATCCCATCTGTACCGAAACGAATGGAGCGCAATACAATTCTAAAATCATATCCGACGGCAGCGGGGGCGCTATTATTTGCTGGCAGGATAAACGTACTTCCAGTTCCGATGATATTTACGCACAAAAAATAAATAACTCCGGTACGGTGCAATGGGCGAATAATGGGGTAATGGTTTGTAATGCTGCCGGCCTCCAGCTATCCGAACAAATGATCAGTGATGGAAGCGGAGGCGCTATTATGGTGTGGGAAGACCGCAGAGTGGGAAGAGATATCTATGCACAACGCCTCCATACTTCGGGAGTGGCACAATGGACGGCCAACGGTATGATGGTGTGTGATGATCTATCCATACAAACTGAACCACAGATAGTGCCTGCTTCAGGTGGGGCCAGTATCATTACCTGGTCTGATTACAGGGGTTCTTCACCCGGTGATGTGTATGTACAAAAACTCAATAGCTCCGGCGCAACACAATGGACGGCCAATGGTTTACCCGTTTCCAATGCCACCAACGACCAGGCCGTTCCTGCTATTGTCAGCGATGGCAATGATGGCGCCCTGATTGCCTGGCGTGATCTGCGCAATGCAGCCGACTATGACATTTACGGGTCCCGTGTCTTCAGTGATGGCACATTACCTGTACACTGGCTTGAATTTACTGCAACAAAAGAAAGAGAAACAGTGAAGCTTCAATGGAAAACCATTGATGAACAAAACAATGCAGGCTTTGATATTGAACGCAGTGCTGATGCACTTCAGTGGACAAAGATCGGTTTCGTGGCAGCCCATGCACCCTCCCCCTCTGTGCAGCAATACAGCTGGACGGACCTGTCGCCGCTGAGCGGAAAATCCTTTTACCGGCTGAAACAGGTGGATCTTGATGGCCGCTTTGATTACAGCAATACCCTTTCCGTAACCTTCAACATAAAGAACAGTATAAAAGTATTTCCTAATCCTTCTGCTGATTTCATCGTCATCAAAAATATTTCACCGGCAGAAACAAGATCAGTGCAGTTCATTCACGCAGACGGAAAGATAGTGGCCACCTGTGCACCCAACAGCGCTATGCAATTTGATGTAAGCAGCTTCCCTGCCGGGATGTATTTCATAAGAATAATAACAACCGGCCAACCCATACTATCCCTTTCATTCATTAAAAATTAAAACCCATGTATACCTGCCCGGGAAATAGATTTTTTGTAAAGCGTATACAACAGCTCGTGTTGTTCTTGATCATTTATACAACCGCTTATCCGCAGCAAAACAGCCAGGAAGGTTACCGTATCGGCATTAGCCTTTCCGCCGTATTTGGAGCAGGAGAAAAATTTGTTTTTTCCCTGGGCACGGGTCAGCAAATCACCATTAACGAACCCAACAGAACATTTTACTTCCCGGGTACCTTTCCTACCGGCACTTCTTATTCTTTAACACAGGTATCGGGCCCGAGGTTATGTGATAATGGCAGCCCCCTGAGCGGTGCAGTGGATACGGCAGATGTGAACCTCGTACGGGGTTGTGGTGGTCCGGCTAGCAAGACCACCGTTCATTGTCAAGTAAAAGCGCCTGCGGGTTCAAGGATCGTTTTTCAAAACAATGGAGCACAGGATATGACGGTTACCACCGACAGCAATGGCCTTGCCAGTTTTCGTTTTCCGGATCAGCCAAACGGATCGCCTTATAAAGTAACTGTAAAGTCTGCCCCGGCAGGAATGGAATTCAGTTTTATCAATCAATCCAGGCCTGTTTCTGCATCAGGCCCCAATCATGTCAGGATCACCGGCGATTTTCCCATTGAACTGGTAAGCCGTGGCACAGAAAGTTCGGAAACCGGAACTTTTTTTGAAAGCTGGGAACCCGCAGTGGACCTGGAAGCAGCGTCAGAAGACGCAGGGAGGTATGTGGTATTTATCTCCCAGGCTAAAGGCCTTTGCGGGGCATCGGGAAAATACAGACAGATATTCCGGAGGGACCGGCTGACAGGTAAAACGGTCATGATTTCGTGTGCACCTAACGGTGAGGAAGGTAACGGAAACAGCTTTGCACCGTTCATTTCTGTGTCTCCCCACGTTATAACTTTCGAATCGTATGCCTCTAACCTGGTGGGCAATGATGGCAATGGCGTCCGGGATATTTTTATGTGGAGAAGACAGCAAACCGGGTTTATTATCGACAGAATAAGTGAAAGCAGCAGTGGTGCGGAAGCTAATGCAGAAAGTTTTGATGCCACCGCTTCCGGCATGGGCGCTCATGTGGTATTTGCATCTTCCGCCACCAACCTCCTGGATGATAAAACAGAGGTTTCCGGGGTAAATGTTTACCTGTGGGAGAGGAACTCTAAAAAAGTAACCCTGCTCAGCAAAGACCCTAAAACCGGGAAAGGTGTGGGGGGTGAAAAACCATCCATTGATATGAATGGGTACAAAGTGGCTTTTTGGTCGTATTCCTATACGCTCGACCCGGATGATAAAAACAACCTCTGGGATATTTTCCTGTACCAGCGAAACTCCTCGCTCCAGGGGTTGCCGCTCCGGCGCATTACAAAAGCATTTGATGGCAGCGAAAGAAACCAGGGTGATGAGAGCAGCAGCCGGGTGGTGGCTCCGGTGATCTCCGGCGATGGAAATTTTATTACTTATGCCACCACAGCCTCCAATGTGGTGCCCGATGATAATAATAAGATGCAGGATGTATTTGTATATGATATTAGCGCCAACACCACTATCCGCGCCAGTGTGGATAATAATGGCCAGGAAGGAAATGGTGACAGCCCCTACAGCCAGGGTGAACGAATTGCCATTTCTTATAATGGCTCCCGGGTGGCCTTCACCACCAAAGCATCCAACTTTGGTGTACCCGGCGGCAATGTGGTGATATATGACCTGGGCACCCGTACAATAATACCCGTTACTTCCAACAATGGCGGGTATGTTTCCACCCCCTCCATATCCCGGAAGGGGAAATATGTTGCTTTCGGATGCAGCTTTCCGTTAGATAGCCGCTTCAGCACCTCAGGACTTTTCATAAAAGAAGTTAAACAATAAAGCCACAGCACCTTTTTGCAAAAATCATTCAGCAATAAAAAAATAAATCATGAAAAAGAAATACGTCATCATCAGTACGATCGTAATAGGCCTGGCTACCTCAGCTTACAAAATAGCCGACGATATTATTACCCGCCTCGGCCTGCAGCATGAAACCGCCCAGTATTTTCTGATCAACAATATGGTGGGCAGTTTCGATACCGGGCCGATGGACCCTTATGATTCCCGGACGGATTATGCTGAATATGATTTTTTTCGAATTCCCCGTGCATCCATGCTTCCCGGAATCATTACCGGCGATAAAGCAGGTGCTGCCAAAGAGCTTTGTGAGTATATAAAAAAATTTGTGAGCAGCGAAGAGTTTGCCACCGGTTATAAAAAAAGAAGAGAAGATGCGATGCCACTGACTGACAGAGGCTCCAGCCTTGCCAACCTGCGGCGTGATGCAGAGGTGTTTCAAATCAATATCAATAATTACAAAACAGATACCAAGTATGTGGCAGAACAGCAACAAAGGCTGGATGAAACCATGAAAAGGATTGCTATCCTGGAAGAAGCAGCTAAAAAACCATTCCAGGGAAAAGAAACCTGGGAGAAAAAATATCCTGCCGATCCTGCTGTAATCGTGAAAAAAAGATTGCAGGAATACCTGCAACTGGTTGCCACTGTGGACTTCACTGCCAAACTAACGGAACCGGACAAATACAAAGTGAAAAAATTTGTCAACCCCGTGTATGAGAAGAAAAGCCTGAAATGGAAAGCTATCTATCGTGCCGGCAAGGAAGTAAATGATGTGGTGACCGCCTTTATAAAAGACTGGCTCAAAGGAGAGATCATTTCCCCTGTAAAAACAAAAATGAACGAGAAGAGCGCTGCCACTGGCAATAATCCCGGCAGCAGCGGCAGTACCACCACCACAGCAGCGCCGACCACCACTTCTACTGCAAACACCAGCAATACTGCAACAACCACCAATAGCAATACGAATACGAAGCAAGGCACAACCACAACGACCCCGGCGGAACCCTCACCCAGCACAGAAAAAAAGCAGGGCGCAAAAAAACTGAAAGATAAAATCGGGGGTATACTCCGGAACTGATCGTTCGTTCTGCTGCACGTATAACAAAACTGTCAGCAATAGGAGTTTTATAACCCGGTTGACAAACCTATTTCATTTGTCATGAAAAAATATTTAACAGGCCTGGTCTTTCTGATCTCACTGAATTGTTTTGCCCAAAAGCAAACATTCGATCTTATTTCCTATACAGCTCCCGCAGGCTGGAAAAAACAGGCAACAGAACAATCGTTGCAGCTGATGAAGGAAGACACCGCAAACGGAACCTACTGTATCATCATGCTCTTTAAACCCCTTCCCGCAGGAAAAGATTCCAAAGCCAATTTTGATGCGGCCTGGGAAACCGTCGTAAAAGGGATAGTCACTATTTCTTCTCCACCGGAAATGCAGGCCCCTTCCCATGAAGATGGATGGGAAGCACAGAGTGGTTATGCACCCTACCAGCTGGAAGGTACACCGGGTGTGGCTATACTGGCCACTTCCACAGGCTTTGATAAAATGGTGAATATCCTCGTCCTCACCAATACCGATGTTTATCAAACTGAAATGAATGGCTTCTTTGAATCGGTAAAAATTTCAAAACCAGCAGGCAGCACTATCAGCAAACCGGGGCCAAAATTGAACACTCAGCCTGTAACAAATACCGGGTACGCTTTTTCCACTACCCATTTCGACGACGGCTGGACAAACGTGATACAGGACGAATGGGTGTTGTGCACCAAGGGCGATATAAAGGTCTATATCTGGTATGCATTGCCTTTTAATGGTAGTATGTTCTCGGGAACAGGAGTCCGTGAAAGGGATTATTACTGGGATAATTACATCACCCGGTATTATAATGTGATCACTAAACAATATAAAGATAATGGCGAGGTCATGGTTTCATTTCAACCCGACTATGTGGAAGGATGGGCCACCGATAAACAAAGCGGTGAAAAAAGGTTTATTGCGATGCGGCTGGGTATTGCACCCAACACCGCCTATATCATATTGGCTTCTGCAAAAGATGAAGCATCACTCCACTCTCAATTTCCAACCGCCAACGGCAAATACACTTCCGATCTCGGGGGTATGGATGGCTATAACAAATTCGGGGTTAGTACAAATGACATTCATGGCACCTGGCAAAATGGTAAAACATCCACTGCACAGTGGTATTATGTTACACCCAGTGGGTATGAAGGCTATGCCGGCATGACGGTGGCCGCTACCAGCGCCACTTTCAGTTTTGGCACCGATGGAAATTACACCAGTGTTCATAATGGCGCCACGGGTGCGGTAGGGTCGTTAGTTACTTTCCAGCAAAACTATAAAGGAAAATACACCGTAACCACCTGGACCATTACTGCCACCAACCGCTGGGAGAGCAAAACGGAAAAATTCGATGCCTGGTTTGTGGCTGTAAAAGGAGGACGGATACTCAAAATGAAATCCGGCGGAATGGAATACACTTTAGTCAAAGTAAAATAATGATATGAAAAAACTTTTTTTGTGGCTGCTGACCTGTTTCACTACTGCCAGCTTATTTTCACAGCAGCAAAATTTTGACATCACCACCTACACATCACCCAATGGCTGGAAAAAAACTGCTTCAGAAAATGCGGTACAGCTTTCTCATGAAGATGAAACCGGTGGCAGCTACTGTATGATCACACTGTTTAAAGCAGTGCCAGGCACACCGGATCCAAAAGAGAATTTTAATGCTGCCTGGGAGTCGCTCGTTAAAGGAACAGTTACGGTAACGTCTCCACCTGAAATGCAGCCACCCGCGACTGAAAACGGCTGGGATGCCTATACCGGGTATGCAACTTTTGAAAATGAAGGCACCAAAGGCATTGTTCTGCTTATTACATCCAGCAGTGCAGGGAAAATGGTGAATATTCTCATTCTCACCAACACGACTACGTATGAAAAGCAAATAACTGATTTTCTCAGCTCTGTAAATTTTAAAAAACAGGAAGCAAAACCAGGCGCTGTCAATAATAAGCCTGGCCAGGAACCAGCAAAAGAGGCGATAAAAGATGGTTTTGCATTTACCACCACCAATTTTGATGATGGCTGGACCAGCACCGTGCAGGAAGATTGGGTGGAAGTAACAAAAGGAAATATTAAAGTGCTCTTGCATTATCCAAAAGAAGGAACGGTGATACAGGCAGATCCTGAACCTTTCACCAATAACGCATGGAATATACTGGTGGCACCCAGATACAAAGACCTCAAAGGGTATAAAGTAGTTTCCCCGATGGATTATCAGCGGGCCTACCTGGGGGCCGGTTCTGCCACTGATGTAAAAACAGGTAAGCAAGTCTATGTTGCGCTATTCAGAAAAGGCGGCTCCGGCTGGATGGAATTTATTTCTCCGGATAAAAATACATTTGTACAGGCCTTTGGCGCCGATGCCGATGTGATACGCTGGGATACTGACAGCGAAATTTTCAACCTGATGTTAAAAATGGAATACTACAACAGGTTCGCCGTAGCTGCCTCCGATTTCAAAGGCACCTGGACCAGCGATTTTTCCGGTATGCAGCAATTATATCATGTATATACCGGCAATTATGCGGGCATGAACATCAGCCAGTCGAACCAGACATTTGTATTTGGTGCTGGCGGCAACTATCAATGGAGTATCCTTGCTGTAAACGGAATGGTGGGAAGTATGAAATATGCCCAGGCAAAATCTTCAGGTAAACTCACTGTGCTCAACAACTGGCAGGTAAAATGTTCTGACATGGAAGGAAAACCCAAAACCTATCATGCTTTCTTTTCCTGTATTAAAGGCGCCCGGCTGTTACACTTGCTGGATGCAGAGTTTCCGGGAAGCGGCGTTCCCACCGTATACGGTAAAAAATAGCTATCGTGCTATTGCAGTCGTCTTCCTAAACTTCGATTGATTACCTTCGCAGCAATGAAAAATTTTCAATCGTTGCGCATCGTATTCATGGGTACGCCTGAGTTTGCTGTGGCCTCCCTCGATGCGCTGGTGAAAGCAGGATGCAATATCGTGGGAGTGATCACTGCTCCCGACAAACCGGGAGGCCGGGGTATGCACCTTCAACAAAGCGCTGTAAAAAAGTATGCAGTTGAGAAAGGTTTGAAAGTTTTACAACCACTCAAACTGAAAGACCCTGCATTTATAGATGAGCTGCTGGCATTAAAAGCCGATCTGCAGCTGGTAGTAGCTTTCCGGATGCTGCCCGAAAAAGTATGGAATATGCCCCCAATGGGCTCTGTCAACCTGCATGGCTCTCTCCTGCCTCAGTACCGCGGCGCTGCCCCCATCAACTGGGCTGTAATCAATGGTGAAAAAATTACCGGTGTTACGACGTTCAAACTAAAACACGAGATAGATACCGGCGATATTTTATTGCAGGAATCCTTTGCCATTGGCGATAACGATACAGCCGGCGAAGTGCATGATAAAATGAAAGAGACCGGCGCCGCTTTGCTGGTTAAGACTGTAAAAGAACTGGCCGATGGTACACTGAAAGAAATGCCGCAGGCCAGTGACCAGCAAGCAACCACCAGCCTTCACCATGCCCCCAAGATCCATACCGATACCTGCCGCATCAACTGGAGCCAGCCCGTGGAGCAGGTGCATAACCTGGTAAGAGGGTTGAGCCCCTTTCCCGGTGCCTTTACGATCATGAATGAAAAAATGCTGAAAATATTCCGTTCCAAAAAGGAACCGGGGCTTCCCAAAATACCCGAAGGAGAATATGAGACAGATGGCAAGACCTTTCTGAAGATCGCTTGTGCTAACGGTTATCTTCACCTGCTGGAACTGCAGCTGGAAGGAAAAAAGAAAATGACGGTGGAAGAATTTCTGAAAGGTTACCGGTTCAAATAACTCTGTCTTTTTAATAATTCACTTTTACAATGAATTTATCCGGGTCAGCGATCTTTAAGGCTGCTGCTGCTGCATTGCTGATACGGATATTCAGGCCCTCATTCTGGCGGATACCACTCATTTGCCCCAGCACTTTCGCATATACGGCAATATTATTTTCCGGGTTAATGATCTTCACGATCGTACCCGGTTGTACCGCATCCATCAGCAGATAATACTTTGTATCCTGCCAGCCACTGGTGGTCTTGAAGATGCCGGAAGTAACCGTTTCATCCTTTGATGGCGGGGTTTTTTTAGATTGCTGTTCAAAACTGGTCTTAAAATAACCCTGTTCGCTGAGCACAGGCCTGATATCCGAAACAGGAATAATGGGTGAGGTTTTCGGAGCATCTTCCTTTTTCTGCTCTGCTACATCCTCCGCCTTTTTTTCATCTTTTTTTTCTGCTTTCAGCTCTTCTTTCCGCTGCTGTTTGATATCCTTTTCGGTTTCCTCAGGAGCGGTGTTTACAACAGCCGTCAGGATTTCTTCTTTAACCGCCGGTTCTTTCTTTCCTGGTTTTGGTTTGATAGTGATAGAAGGCATTTCCCTGCTTTGGAGGAACCCAATGATCAGTTTTTTCCCGGCCGCTACATTGTTATCTTTCAGATCATTCCAATCACGCAGTTTCTCCAGTGTCACATCATTATGGAGACTACTCACTTTCATCAGGCCTTCATTTTCCCCTGTTTTATAATAAACGGGTGTTCCGCTATTGACTTGCTGGGAAAAATTGGTATCAGTAAGGGGTATGCGTAATTTCTGGTCGATCAAAAGCCCCTTGGCCAGGTCCAGTTTATTATAGGTGGCAATGAATTTCGGGCTCACATTATACATCCGGCCCACGGAAAAGAAGCTTTCCCTCGGCACCACTTTATGCTCCAGGTACAGTCCTTTATCACCGGTTTTGGCCCATAGCTCTGCTTTCTGCGCTGTTACAAGCTGAATAGAAGCAAGGAGGGTTACAAGTGAAAAGACAAGCTGCTTCATGATGATAAGATTTGAAATGCAAAGATGTGGAATTTTTAGTTTTTGGGCCCCGCTAATTATCCTTAATGATCCGCAGCATTTTTGGGTAATAATTGTTGATCCTGTTGGGCAGCACATTGATCCACCCCAGCCTGTGACTCTCAAAAACAGGTGTTTTCCAGCCCCGGCCTCCCCCATCTATCCCCATTTCCTTTCGCTGGAGATAGGCTACCGCTTGCTCCCTGTCCAGGTCCAGTGTTTCTACATCCTCTTTCAGCAAACCACTCAATGCTAATGCATGATCGGGCACCAGTTTATCCCGCAACATCTCTCCTGACAGAACGCCTGAATAAACGACCCGTAATTTTTCAAGCAGCCAGGAAAAATCCCCGAAAAGATGATCGGGCCAGGCATACACGGTCTGCTGATACTTGACGAATCGTTTATAACCGGTATCCATCCAATCTTCGAGCAAAGCTTTTTCTTTTTTATTGATCTCCTCTATTTGCCTGCGTGGCTTTATAAGGGGTGCTGCATTTCCTTCCTTTTTTTGAAAGCAGGCTAAAAAGAATCCTTCACCTTTTAGTTTATCGGGCCAAAATCGATAACCACCTGCAGATTCAGTAATATTCCAGGATGGATCTGTATCAAGCGAACAATTTGTTGCTCCCAGGTTCTTCTCGATCCATTCCACAATATCCTCATCCTCTTCCCGGGAATAAGAGCAGGTGGAATAGATCAGTATCCCCTCTCTTTTTAAGGCAGGCCAAACGTCGGCGAGTATACGTTGCTGACGTTGTGAACAGAGCTGAACATTATTCGCACTCCATTCCGCAATGGCTTCCGGATCACGGCGAAACAATCCGCTGCCGCTGCAAGGTGCATCCACCACGATCACATCAAAATAATTGTGCAGGCCGGCAAATATCCTGGGATCGTTATTTGTCACCATCACATTTTCAGCGCCCCATTTAATAATATTATCTTTTAAAACATTGGCCCTCGAACTGATCACTTCATTACTCACCAACAAGCTGCCTTTTGAAAGCAATGATTGAATATGGGTGGACTTGCCTCCGGGCGCTGCACAGAGATCGAGCACTTTTAAAGGCTTAGAGAGATCAGCAGTTTGTTTTAAAGCCTGTTCCAAAAACATACTGCTGGCCTCCTGCACATAATAGCAACCGGCGTGGAAGAGAGGATCGAAAGTGAAGGAAGGACGTGATTCTAAATAGAAGCCATACTCTGTCCAGGGGATTTTTGATTGCAGGTTTTGGATTTTAGATTCCTTAGATGGGTTTAAACGGATGGAGGTCACCTGTTCTCCCGAAGTATGTACTTTTTCAAAAGCTTCTTTATCGAAACCTTTTGTATGGATTAATGAATCCAATAGTGAGGAAGGAAGTTGCACAAGTAGCTTTTTTACTCTTGTTTAAATGATTCACCCAAAGATTTAAAGCCTCCAACCAATCTGATAATCTGCATGGTATCCATCAATTCTGTGCTGGATCCTTCAACCTTTGATTTAAAAATGTAGTATTGACCACTCTTGATACTAGTAATTCTTGTGCGAACAATTGGGAATTTAAATTGCATGTACGACGTATCCTTCCCTTTTTTTATTACACGCTTGAACGTAAGTTCATACTCACACGATGACATCCATTTAATATCAAACTCTATTACCGAGTCGTTACTTTCATCAATTTCAATCTGTACAGAATCATTTCTCTCAATTTTATATCTTCTTTCACCTTCCCGAAAACCAAACTCCCCTATTCTCAAATTATCACATTTAAGAGAATAATTTTTATCGTAGCATCCTGCAAGGCTTAAAATAATACTCAGTAAAACTAAAGACCTCATGCTAAAGGTTTTTGATTTCACTTATCAGGTCCTGCAATACTTTTTTGGCATCACCAAACAACATCGATGTCTTTTTCTGGAAGAACAGGTCATTTTCAATACCGGCATAACCGGGCTTCATGCTTCGTTTGTTCACAATACAAAGTTTGGCCAGTTCCACATCCAGTATGGGCATGCCATAAATGGGGG
>CAZSGD010000021.1:64372-78792 GCA_964606155.1 uncultured Chitinophaga sp.
ACAATACAAAGTTTGGCCAGTTCCACATCCAGTATGGGCATGCCATAAATGGGGGATGCCGGATCAGTTTTGGCTGCAGGGTTCACTACGTCATTGGCGCCCAGCACCAATACCACATCGGTTGTGGGGAATTCTTCATTGGCCTGTTCCATTTCCAGCAGTTTATCATACGGCACATCAGCTTCTGCCAGTAATACATTCATATGTCCGGGCATACGTCCCGCCACCGGGTGAATAGCATATTTTACGATCACACCTTTTCCTTCCAGTATTTTTTCCAGTTCATGACATACGTGCTGGGCTTGTGCCACGGCCAGTCCGTAGCCCGGCACGATCATCACTTTATTAGCATAAGCCATCACCACGGCAGCATCGCTCATGGTAATTTCTTTGTAGGCGCCCAGTTGTTTGGTGGTATCGCCGGTTTTTGTCGCGCCGAATGAACCGATCAATACATTCTTTAATGAACGATTCATGGCTTTGCACATCAGTATTGTCAGCAATGTTCCCGCCGCACCCACCAGGATACCGCCTGTGAGCATGGCTTTATTATCATATAAAAATCCGCCGCAGGCCGCTGCCACCCCGGTAAAGGAGTTCAGCAGTGAGATCACTACGGGCATATCCGCCCCGCCAATCGGCAACACGAACAGGATGCCATAAATAAAGGCAAAGAAACCGATGAGGATAAAAGGAACCAGTATTTCGTCTATAGATGAACGATAAGCAATAACCGAAAAAACCAGCACCAGGGCCAGTACGATCATATTCACGATATGCTGGCCCTTAAACGAAAAATCTCTGACCCGTCCATTCAGTTTGCCCCAGGCTATGATACTGCCCGTATAAGAAACAGTACCAATGATAGCGCCTGCCACGATGGTGATATAAAATCCCACCGGTGCCAGCACTGAAAAAGCAGTGCCACTTCCTTCATGTGCTTTATAAATATGATAGAATTCGGCCGCAGAGATCAGCGCCGCACAGGCCCCTCCCATTCCATTGAATAAACTCACCATTTCAGGCATGGCCGTCATCTTTACTTTTTTGGCGGCCAATGTACCCACCACAGACCCGATAATGATACCTCCAAAGATCCAAACATAGTTATGCAGCTTATGGCCTTCCTCATCCCTGTATAAAAAGATAGTACCCAATATGGCAATACCCATCCCTGCTGCCGCCACGAGGTTACCCCTGCGTGCTGTAGCGGGATTGGACAACATCTTTAACCCAATTATAAATGTAATGGATGCGACGAGATAACAAATGGTAAGTATGTCTAACTGCATATTTTATTCTTCTTGTTACTTATAAACTCGCTACTGTCTACTGTCTACTGTCTACTGTTTACTGTCTACTTCTTTTTCTTCTTAAACATCTCCAGCATCCTGTCCGTTACCACAAATCCTCCCACCACATTCAGGGTACCGAGTATCACCGCCAGGAATCCCAGTATCAATGCAAAATAATTATCACTCTCCGCCTTACCCATTACAATAATAGCCCCGATGATCACCACACCATGTATGGCATTGGCGCCACTCATCAGCGGCGTATGCAACACACTGGGCACCCGGCCGATCACTTCGATTCCTACGAATATCATCAGTACCACAATGTAAATGATCTGCTGGTTGACCGTGATCCAGTTCAATACTGAGTCCATGCTGTTTATTTTATACGTTCATGGGTTATTTCACCGTTATGCGTAATGCAACTTCCTTTTACCAAATCATCCTCCCAATTCAGGTGAAGCGCCCCTTCTTTATTAATGATCAATTGTAAAAAATTCAGGATATTCTTGCCATACACTTTACTGGCATCCGAGGGCATGGTGGAAGACAGGGATGAATCGCCGACGATCTGCACACCCTGATAATTGACAGTCTCATTGTTCTTTGTTACCGGTGTATTGCCACCCGTTGCTGCGGCCAGGTCGATCACCACCGATCCATTACGCATCGCCTTCAGCATTTCTTCGGTGATCAGTATCGGTGCTTTCTTACCCGGTATCTGTGCAGTAGTAATGATGATATCCGCTTTGGCTGTGCTTTCTGCAATCTTTGCTTTTTGGCGCTGCATGAACTCTTCAGTCTGCTCCACGGCATAGCCCCCGGCTTTGGAAGCATCGGCAGCACCTTCCACTTCAATGAATTTGGCACCCAGGCTCATCACTTCTTCTTTTACCGCAGGCCTGGTATCAAATACTTCCACCACGGCGCCCAATCTTCGGGCAGTGGCAATGGCTTGTAAGCCTGCCACACCGGCCCCCAGGATCAACACCTTGGCCGGGGCAATACTGCCGGCAGCAGTCATGAACATGGGGAAATACCTGGAATATGTATTGGCTGCGGTAAGCACCGCCTTATATCCTGCAATATTCGCCTGTGAACTTAATACATCCATGGCCTGAGCCCGGGTGGTACGCGGAAGCATATCCAGCGAAAAAGTGGTGACCCCGGAAGCCGCCCATTGCTTCATCAGGTCTGTATTAAATAAAGGCTGGTACACCCCCATTACGATCCTGGATCGTAATGCCTGGACCTCCTGCGGGGCGGGAGCATGAATACTGAGAATGATATCAGAGGCCTGGATAACTTCGGCACGGGTGGCCACCCGGGCGCCGCTTTTCGCATAATCATCATCGTTACAAAAGGCCCTTATACCCGCACCTTGTTCCACCAGTACGGTGATACCTTTTTTAACGAGGGAAGCCACGGCTTCAGCCAGCAATGATACTCTTGTTTCATGGGCGGGTTCTTTGAGCAGTCCGATCTTCATACAAATATTGAATCCGGTTTATAAGTTCGTGGCCGAAGGTACTGATTTTTAATCTCGTTTAAAATCGTATAGTGAAATGCTGTTTTTCATGAAATTCCCTGCGAAAAAATACAATGCCGATAAAAAAAAGGTCGATGGAGCAACGCACATCCGGATGTTCTTTGATCGTTTTCCACGCCTTCTCCATTTCATCGCTCCAGTGAATATCATCGAATATGAGAATGGTATCATTCTGCACTTTGGGTAACAATTGCTGAAAATACCTTTCGGTGGGTTCCTGCCGGTGATTGCCGTCAATAAATACAAAATCGATCTTTTCCGGCCGGTCGATGATTTTTTGCAATGTGTTATCAAAATTACCCCGGACAATGGTGATATTATTTAATCCCAGGCCCTTGAAATTCTGCTCAGCTTTTTCGGCCACCGCATTCGCACCTTCCATCGTGATCACCTGTGCAGCAGGTTTGCCCATCGAAAGATAAGCCGTGGTAATACCTAATGAAGTGCCCAGCTCTATTATCGTACAGGGTTTGTAACACCGCACCATCCTGAACAGCAGCTGCCCGAATTTCTTTGATTTGGCTGAATTCCTGGCAATAGATGCTATGGGCCTGTTATTGGTTTTGCTGACTGCAGAACCTGCACCCATTTCGTCAATAGATAAGATGGTAGTATCTGCGAGCATTTTTTTTCGCAAGGCTTCCACCTTTTCATACTCCGGGTATTGCTCTTTATCATTTAATACATGGGTGATAAATTCAAAAATAAAGGGTGAGTGTGTGCCATGCCCCTTGCTATTGCGTGCCGTAAAATAATAGCGAAGAAATCGTAAGGATGATTGCAGGGGTGAAAACATGGCAACAAAAATACCGAAGTTCAGTTATCCCGTTTTCTCCCAAACCTGGAAAGAATAATTATAGGCATGCTTTTCGTCAGCCTCATGGTCTTTTTGACTAACAAGATGCCATTTCGCCGGATCGATGGCCGGGAAAAAAGTATCCGCTTCTTCAAACACAGCATCAATGCGGGTGATATGGATACGGTGGGCCTTTTCTATCATGATCTTGTAGATCTCACCCCCTCCTATCACCATCACTTCATTGGCATCCATTTCACGGGCCACAAATAAAGCATCGTCCACATTCTTCACCAACACCGTTCCTTCCGGGTGCCAGCCCGCCTGCCGGGTGATCACAATATTTTTTCTTCCATTCAGGGGCTTGCCCAGCGCTTCAAAAGTTTTTCGTCCCATGATCACCGGCATTCCCCAGGTTACATTTTTGAAATAACGCATATCATTGGGCAAACACCAGAGTAACTGGTTGTCTTTACCAATTGCATTATTTTTTGCCGCCGCTACAACAAGGGAAATGATCATGACCTGTGCTTATCTTCCAAAGTTAATTAAACTGCCACAGGTGCTTTAATGGCAGGGTGTGATTGGTAATTTTCCAGGGTAAAATCTTCGAATTTAAAATCAAAGATATCTTTCACATCAGGATTGAGCTTCATAACCGGCATGGGATACGGCATCCGGCCCAACTGCAGGTTCACCTGTTCCATGTGATTATTATAAATATGCACATCGCCAAATGTGTGAACGAAATCACCCGGCTCCAGGTCGCATACCTGTGCCATCATCATGGTCAATAAAGCATAGGAGGCGATATTAAAGGGTACGCCGAGGAATACATCGGCGCTTCGCTGATATAACTGGCAACTCAGTTTGCCATCGGCCACATAAAACTGGAATAAGGTATGGCAGGGCATCAGCGCCATATCAGGCAGATCGGCCACATTCCAGGCACTCACGATCAAACGGCGGCTATCTGGATTTTTTTTGATTTGTGCTATGAGGTCTGTTACCTGGTCCACCACTTTACCACCCTTTCCTTCCCAGCTTCTCCATTGCTTGCCGTATACGGGCCCCAGTTCACCATCTGCATCAGCCCATTCATCCCAGATACTTACCCCGTTTTGCTTTAACCAGGCAATATTGGTTTCTCCGCGGAGAAACCAGAGCAATTCATAAATAATGCTTTTGAGATGAACTTTTTTGGTGGTCACCAGCGGAAACCCTTTTTGCAGGTCAAACCGCATCTGGTAACCAAAACAGCTTTTGGTACCCGTACCGGTACGGTCTGTTTTTTCCGTACCCTTATCGAGTATATGCTGTAGCAGGTCAAGGTATTGTTGCATGACTGCAAATTAGTCTGAATTTGTGATTATTGGCCTGCTGCCGGTCAGTTGTGGGCAACCTGTTAGTGAATACCCCCGGGTCACCTGATCACGGTCAGTGCAGGCTTTATTTCCGCCTCTTCGCTCATGTCTCCTGCATCATCCACGCAGGCGGACAGTTCCTTCCAGGCCTTTCGGAGTACCAGCCTGTTGCGTTCCAGCCTTTCCTCCAGGTTTCCGGTTTTGAATATTTCCGTTTCCAGCCTTGCCTGCAATACGGTTGCCTGTTCCCGTTGATCGGCGGCAAGGGCTGTCAGCATTTCATTTTGTTGCCTTAGTTCCTGCAATGTATTCTCCAGCCAGGTAATCGTATTTGATTTTTCGGTGACCAGCTCCTGTTTTTCATGCAGGGCCTGTTCTAACCGTCCGTTGATGGCTGATTTTTCTGCCAGTTCCTGGGACAGGGTCCTGATCGAATCAGAAGTTTCCACCATTGCTTTTTTCTCCTTTTCTAATTCCGTTTTCAATACAGCGGCCTGTCTTTCTGACTGGTGGAAACGCTGGATATGTTTTTCGAGTTGGCCTTGTAAAAAATCCACTTGTACTTTTTTCTCTTCCAGCACATCTTTCAGGTATTCCAGCTCAGCGATCTTATCACGAAGATGGCTGTTCTCTTCATTCCACTGCTGAATGATACCTGCTTTTTCTCCCTCCGTTGCCGATAGCATCCCTATTTGCTTTAATGAAGAGCTATTCTCTTCTTCCAGCCGTTGATAGGATTGGTTCAGTTCATTCAGTTGGTGATGCAATGGCAGCGTTTCATTTACATCATGGGTTTCAGGCACCTGTACATGTTGATCTTCCATATTGATGATTTTAGTTGCGTGTAAAGATGGAGATGGTGAATCTGCAGGGGTTGGGGCCTTTTCCAGCATTTTATCATAATCGTGGCGGAGGGCGGTATACCTGGCGTGGCTGTAGAGCAGTTTCTTTTTATATTCCTTTATTACGCCCCGCTGATCGTAATAAACATAGTCATCCCCTACGTCATAAGTAAGTTCTTCGGGTGTGGCTGCTATCAACCGGGCAATGCCATCCCCTTCGATAGCCGATGCAGACCTCCTTTTTCTCCTGTAGTGAATGAATACAGAGATAATACCCAGAAGGGCCATCCACGACAAACCCACGTATAACGTCAATTGTAAAACACTGGCAAACTCCTGGAAGGAGCCGGCGGTTAAAAGCATCCGTAATTGTTTAGCGTAGAATTTGGATCATGGGCGGCACATCAATATCCTTCACAATTTCTTCTCTCAAAAAGTAAATGGATGATCAAAAACTTCAATAATGATACCAAATGAAGTGATTGTGGATAACAAGGGATCTTTTTAATCCACATGGGGATGTGCAAATGACCAGGGACCTAAGGTGTCTTCCATTTGTAATTCTTCAGCCAATCATAAAATTTTTCGATCTCGGCCTCATTGGATTTGATCCATTCGTTATTCTCTTCATCTTTAGCAGGCAGCAATACTAAATGTGCCAATGTACCCACCTGCCCGGCTTCTTTCATAGCCACGAAGAAGGGCACATAATGTTTCCAGTAAAAACCTTTTTGGTCTTTTTGCGATTCCTCCAGCGAATTGATCAGGAGTTGTATCCGCACACTAAGTTTATCAGCCGCAGTTTTAGCGATACTGTCGATTGATTTGTCATTGTCCAGGGCAGAAGACAAGGTAAGGATCATTTCTACCGTACTGAAATCATTCTCTTCGTTTTTCTTTTTATTCAGGGACGATGGATCGAGGAATATAGTGGTGTTATTGCCCTCCCGTTTTACATTTCCGTTCAGGATATGGTTTACCCTTGTATATGCATCAGCCGACCGTTTGGTTTGCGGTTCAATACATAAAAAGGTGAGATAAGACAACAGGGCCGGTATGCGGTTTCCCTTTTCCAGCAAGGTACCAGTATAGTAATTGGATGAAGAATGCAGCGGTTTTAAACGAAGTGATTTTTGATAATGTACCAGCGCATCCGCCGTTTCTTCCATTTTGGTAAGGGTAAGCCCCTTGTTGAAATAAAGCAGGTAATTATCCGGGTGTTTGACGATACCCTCATCATATATTTCCAGTGCCTTTTTGGGTTTTCCCAGGTCATCCAGCACATTCCCATATTGAATATATAAAAGGCCGATACTGGGATGATCAGAAAATTGTTTCACTGCATCCTTGCAAAGGTCCAGGCACTCTTTATGTTTACCGGCGGCATAGAGTGAATACGACTTTTCATAATAAGCATCAAAGAAATTCTTATCCAGCTTAATGGCCTCATCATATTTTTTCACAGCATCGTCATAAAGACCTTTATCATGCAGGCCTATGCCTTCCCTTACCAAACCTTCCGCTTCTGCATTATTCTGGCAAAACCCGGTTGCTGTTATCAGCAAAAACGCGATAACGATCCCTGTTTTTTTCATACCCGTTTATTATGAGATGAATAACGATAATGGATAAACGAAATAGACGGCTCCTTATTTTCCCTTCCTCCTGGCCAGTTCTTTTTTAATCAGGGCCAGTTCCCTGCCGGTCTGCCCCTTCACAGAGGTGTTTTCCTGCGCCCGGCGCATCAGATAAGGGATCACATCTTCAATGGGACCAAAAGGAAGGTATTTGCTGACTGAGCAACCGGCATGGGCCAGGTTGAATGTAATATTGTCGCTCATCCCGTATAGCTGGCTCCAGTGTACATGTTGATGATTCAGCGGAAGCCCTTTTTCCATGAGTAACCGGGCAGCATATAAATTACTGTGCTCATTATGGGATGCAACGATTAATGCTACCCGGTCAATATGACTGATACAAAATTTTACTCCCTCGTTGTAGTCACGGTCGCTGCTTTCCTTATCCGGCTGTATAGGTGAAGGGTAATTCATGGCCGCAGCCCTTTTTCTTTCCTTTTCCATATAAGCACCCCGAACGAGTTTGGCCCCGAGGATAAAATTTCTTTCTGCAGCCGCCGTATAAGAGTCTTTGAGGAATTGCAGCCTGTCATGCCGGTAATGCTGAATAGTATTATAGATGAAACATTTTTGTTTATTAAATGTGTCCATCATTAAAATAGTCAACGCATCCACGGGATCCTGTATCCAGGTTTCCTCTGCATCGATCAGCACTCCTATATTACTGGCCACCGCTGCTTCCCCGATACGCATCATCCGGTGACGGACCCGATGCCATTCTTCTCTCTCCTCCGGCGGTAAAGATTCCACCGATTTCAAAAAACGTTTCATCAATGTACCTTCCGCTTCATGCATCATCGTATCTAACTTTTCCAGCAATGAAAAACGGGCCAGCCCTGTTACCTTCACACTCATAAAAGGCAGGTTGGGCTGCGTGGCTGCATAGTTGATGACACGTATAAATTCTTCTGTAGAATGATCAAATCCTTTTTCGCCATCATCCCCGCCTTCCACGCCGTAATCCAATATCGCCTGCACGTTGTATTCCCCCAATTTCTTTGCCACCACCGCTGTTGCTTCCAGGGTTTCTCCACCCACAAACTGGCTGAAGATGGTATTCCGGATAATACCTCTTACGGGAAGTCCGGCTTTGATGGACCAGGGGGCCAGCCGGGTACCAATTTTTACCAGCCAGGGCTTACCCATCAGTGAGAAAAGAAAGTGAGCTTTCTTTAACTGTTTACCAGTTTTATACTCAAAAGCAAATTCAGTATTGTCAAACGAGATACCGGGGTATGAACTCATAGCAATCGGAGATAATGCGGCAAAGATAGGGCGTAGCCCATAACATTCCGGATGAGAAATGTCAGCATATCCCATAATTGTCACCCTTCACGGCTATCTTTGCACCATCCTGTTTTACAACCAGCACAGGGTATTTAATACACATCAATTTTTTGATATGGAGCCGAGGAAAGCCAAGGATAGCCTGACCATTATGACAGAACTCGTATTACCCAACGACACCAATGTATTTGGTAACCTGATGGGTGGGCGCCTGATGTACTGGATGGATATTGCAGCTGCCTTATCTGCACAAAAACATTGCAATGCTCCTGTGGTCACCGCATCGGTAGACAATATTTCGTTTGAAAACCCGATCAAACTCGGTAATGTGGTACACATAGAAGCCAAGATTACCCGTGCTTTTACCTCCTCCATGGAAGTACACATGAGGGTATGGGGTGAAGACCTGACCCAGCAGTATAAGTACAAAAGCAACGAGGCCTATTATACATTTGTGGCGCTTGACCCTCACCGTAAGCCTCGCCCTGTACCCCAACTGATAGCTGATACAGAAGAAGAAAAAAAACTTTTTGAGGGTGCACTTCGCAGAAGACAACTCCGGCTTATCCTGGGTGGTAAATTAAAACCAAATGATGCCACGGAATTGAGAGCATTGTTTGTGAAAGATTGAGAATGCCATGAGCTTTCAGCATTGTCTCTTGTCCCTTGTCTCTTGTCCCTTGTCTCTTGTCCCTTGTCTCTTGTCCCTTGTGCCTTGTGCCTTGTCCCTTGTTCCTTGTCTCTTGCGCCTTGTCCCTTGTTCCTTGTCTCTTGTCCCTTGTCCCTTGTCCCTTGTTCCTTGTCTCTTGTCCCTTGCGCCTTGTCCCTTGTTACTTATCCACCGTTTCCCAATGATGTCTCCCCATCATCATGTGTTTCTTACTTTGCTCAATAGCATCCATGATCTGCCCTAAGATAATTTCCGTGGATGCATCATAATCGATTTCGAGGGGTGCTTTGAACGTAACAGAAAGGATGGATCCTTTTTTCTTAAATTTCAATCCTTTTTTATTGAAGGCTCTCCAGAACCCGCTGATCACAACCGGGATCACGATGGGCTTTATTTGTTTGATGATCAGTGCTGTTCCTTTTCTGCCGGGTGCAAAGGGTTTGGTGGTGCCCTGCGGGAAAGTAATGACCCAGTTTCTTTCCAAAGCCCTTGTGATCTTTCTTGTATCAGAGGGGTCTAACCCACGCCTGACCTCTTTTCCTTCAGCCCGCCAGGTCCTTTTCACCGTTAATCCGCCGGCCAGCAAAAAAACCCGGCTGATAAAACTGCCTTTCATGGTTTCTTCGGCCGCCACATAATTTACACGGGTAAATGGGTTCAGCAAATAATACGGAATACCCAGCCTGTTCATCTTACCCCATTTCACGGCACAAAAAATATGGAGAAAAGTGATCACATCCGCAAAATAGGTTTGATGATTACTGACGAAAAGCACTCTTTCCTTAGGAAGTTTTTTCAGGTGCTCCGTCCCCGAAATTTTCAGTTTGTTGAGAATGGCAAGACCGGGATAGGATAAAGCCCCCACGAAAAAGTAGACGATCTTCCGTACAGGGTTGAAATGCTTTAAACGGTCAATAATGTATGACATACAGCCTTGTTTGCAGTCAATGGTAGCTCAAATTAAGGAATTACTGATTATGTTAATAGCCGTGTTTATGTGAGTTATTTCACCCCAATATTTTGTTTAAACAAAAAAGCCCCGACGGTACAAGTCGGGGCCTTCGTTATTTCTCAGTAGGACTTATTTCACTAATTTCTGTATATACACTTCGTTGGAATTGCTGTCGGTGATCCGGATAAAATAAATACCGGAAGAGAGCGAACCCAGGCTGGTAACAGAAAGTTGGTTGAGACCACGGCTCACATTGAAATTTGCCTGGCGCACGATCTTCCCTCCGCTGCTCATGATCCTGACCTCGATCTTTGTGTTCACGGATGCATTGTAGGTGATGCTCACATTATCATTAAATACAGTAGGCCATACCTGCACCCCCGCTTTCTTATTTAATCGCACCGTGGCCACATTGGAATAAGTAAATCGTCCATCCAGGTCCATGGCCTTGATCCGATAATAGATCACATTCACGTTCTGCATGGCTTGAATATCATCGGATGACTGATATTGTGTAACGGTATTGGTTTGTCCGCTGGCCGGTTTCGTACCCGCTTCTGTATAGGAACTTCCATCCGTGCTTCTTTCGATCACGAACTGGTGGGTGTTCTGTTCATTTGCTGCGCTCCAGTTCAGGGCCACCTGGGTACCCTGCAGGGCAGCGGTCAATTGCAGGTTATGCAAAGGCAATGGAGAGCAGTTCAGGCAGGGACGGAAACAGATATCATCGATCGTATAATTATTCAACCCTCCTGCCCGGCTGTCGCTAACACTGATCACCACATCCCCGGTTGTAGTAGCCGTATATTGTCCGGCAATACGCCACCAGTTACCCACCGGCTGAAGTGTGAGGTCATAGTTTTGTACGGTAACCCCGTTTACTCTCAGGTTAATGAGCGGGTCGGTGCCATCCAGCCTTGCTGCAAAAAGACTGAATGCATAAGTAGTACCCGCGGCAACGGTTACCGTTTTATACCATGCCCTGTCTGCCGGGTTCGCTGAGCCGCGAACCACCAGCTGAAAGTTTCCGGTATGCGGGGCCAGTTTGATAAAATCAAAGAAAACAGAAAAAGGATTGTTTACATCTGCGTAGTTGCCCGGGGATGTGCCCAAGGTGTAATCGGAGGAAGCAATCCCTGCTCCGAAATTCGTATTGATATAAGTGGCTGTGCCGGCGTCATAAAATTTACTTTCAAAACCGCCATAATAACCTTGTGCATTAACCAGCATATTGTCTTCACACAGATAAGCATTGGGCGGGCAAATGGCGGAGTTACCAAAAACATGCAAACGCAAATATTTTGTTTCCGGGTCATCATTACCATACGTGGTGCCGGGAGGGGCATTGCAGGGAGGCCCGCCTGACCTCATCAGCACTCTTACGATCACGTTCTCCAGCGCCGAATTAACGCTGTTGATCGTCAATAAAGGTGCATCATTAGCTACATTCTCTGCAGTGGCGCCAGATACGGTGAAATTAATCCCGTTGATCGTGGTGGTGCCATTGATAAAGCATTGCCAGACGCCTGAGTTGTCCATGAATTGCCACTGGTACCAGGTGTCTGCCGGTGCAGCCACTACAATAGCATCGATCTGCATATTTTGTCCGGGACTTACACAACCAAACGTGAAAGTCTCTACGTGGTGTGCAAAACTGTTGAAGAACAATCCGGAAATGAGAAAAAGGGTTAAAAAAAGCCGTTGCAGCTTTTTAGCATAGATGGTAAAGCCGGCAGTGAGTTTTGAATGTCGTTTCATGCCCAAGGTTTTATTCAGAAATATTGTTTCCGGTTGCAAAAAAGGGGAAACTGGCAGCGCTGCTGCTAAGTCATAATGCTCATTGCCGGTATGCCCTTTACGAAGGATATTGCAATGGAGATTCTTAGGAATGGAACCATCTTCAAGGGGGGAAAAACTGAATTCGAAGGGAGGGATGCAAACATAGGGATTCGGCCGGAAATCTGCAATGATGGGGTAATATATATTTCGGTTATGCCTTACCGTAAAAAAAAGTCCCCCGTGTAAACGAGGGACTTATATCATTTTAGTGTTTTACCTTATTCTGATTTGCCTTCTTCTTTGGCTGCATCTTCACCACCGCTTTCCATTTTCTTCTTCAGGTCTGCCAGTACGCCCAGGTCGCCCAGTGTTGCTTTCTCCACTTTGCTCTGTACGTTCTTCACAGCCTTGCGGGTGTTTTCAGCTTCAGTCCGGGCTTCTTTCTTGGCCGTTTCAGCTTCTTCCACCTTGCCTTGTTCCCAAATGCGGGTGTGTGATATCACGATACGCTTTTCATTACGATCAAATTCGATCACCATGAACTGCGCTGTTTCATCGGCGCCAATGCTCTTACCGTCTTCTTTAGTCAGGTGACGGTTAGGAGCAAATCCTTCCAGGCCATAAGGCAATTGAATGGTAGCGCCTTTATCATCACGGCGGCTTACTGTTCCCTCGTGGATGCTGCCGATAGCAAATGTATCCTGCAGGGTATTCCAGGGATCTTCTTCCAGTTGTTTATGTCCTAATTGGAGTTTACGGTTCTCTTTATCGATTCCGAGGATCGCTACATCGATGTTAGCGCCCACTTTCGTGTACTCAGTGGGGTGATTGAAACGCTTCAGCCAGCTCAGGTCGCTGATATGGATCATACCACCGATACCGGGGGCCAGTTCCACAAACACACCGTAGTTCGTGATATTTTTCACTAAACCGGTATGACGGCTTCCTTCTGCGAATTTTGTTTCGATATCATTCCAGGGATCAGGTGAAAGCTGCTTGATAGACAGGCTCATCTTACGGCTGCTTTTATCCAGCGTAACGATCTTGGCTTCATGCTCATCACCCAATTTGAAGAACTCTTTTGCATTGATCGGGGTATTGGCCCATGTGATCTCTGAAACGTGTACCAGACCTTCCACACCCGGCTGGATCTCGAGGAAAGCACCGTAATCTTCAATGTTCACCACTTTACCTTTCACCACATTTCCTTCCACGATATTTTCACCCAGTACATCCCATGGATGAGGTGTCAGCTGTTTAAGACCCAGGCTGATACGTTTTTTCTCATCATCAAAATCAAGTACCACCACGTTGATCTTCTGATCAAGTTTCAGCACTTCTGATGGATGAGAGATACGGCCCCATGAAATATCGGTGATATACAACAAACCGTCGAGACCACCCAGGTCCATGAACGCACCGAAGTCGGTGATGTTCTTCACGGTACCTTCCAGTACCTGGCCTTTTTCGAGTTTGCTCATGATCTCTGCTCTCTGCGCTTCGATATCGCTTTCGATAAGCGCTTTGTGAGAAACCACTGCGTTCTTGATAGCTTCGTTGATCTTCACCACTTTGAACTCCATTGTTTTTCCAACAAACTGATCGTAATCCGTCACAGGTTTTACATCGATCTGTGAACCCGGTAAAAATGTTTCCATTCCGAATACATCCACGATCAATCCGCCTTTGGTTTTAGAAGTAACCGTACCAGTAATAACTTCACCGGTTTTGTGTACTTCAACGATCTTTTCCCATGCACGGGTGATACGGGCCTGTTTGCGGCTCAGGTTCAGGTGTCCTTCCCTGTCCTCTTTCTCCACCACCATCACTTCCACTTCATCACCCACTTTCAGGTTAGGGATGTCACGGAATTCGTTCAGGGAGATCAGACCATCACTTTTAAATCCGATGTTCAATACAACATCTGTTTTAGTAAGGCCTACCACAAGTCCTTTCATCAGTTCACCATCGTTCAGCTGAACGAAAGTGTTGTCGTACACCTGGTGATACTTTTCTTTTTCTTCTTTTGTGTAAGAAGTAACATTACGTTTGTCCACGCTCCAGTCAAAATCATCGTGAGCGGTTTGCACGGGTACATTTGGTGTCGCTGTGGCCACTTCTGTTTCAGAAGCAGACCCCTGTGCATCAGCGTTTAAGTGTTTTTGAATCAAATTTTCAAACATGATACTTGAATCCCGAAGGGTTTAAAAAATTCGGGGCAGCAAAGATAACATAATTATGTGGTACCC
>CAZSGD010000022.1:0-5959 GCA_964606155.1 uncultured Chitinophaga sp.
TGTATTCGTAGAGCTCAAAGCCCGCTTTGATGAAGCAAATAATTTAAAATGGTCCAAGAAAATGAAAGCGGCGGGTATAAAGATCATCAACAGCATCCCGGGTTTGAAAGTGCATGCAAAAGTGGCATTGGTAAAAAGACAGGAAGGAAAGGAGTGGAAAAATTATTCTTTTATGGCCACCGGCAATTTCAATGAAGCCACCGGGCGTTTCTATACCGATCATGTACTGTTTACCTCCCATAAAGAAATGGGCATCGAACTGGAATGGTTATTTGACTACCTGCAAAGCCGCAAACAGCCCTGCGATTATATGAAGATACCTTTTGAACACCTGCTGGTATCACAGTTCAACCTGCTCAAACGATTTGATAAATTGATCGAGCGGGAAATTAAAAATGCGAAGAAGGGAAGGCCCGCAGGCATCATCATTAAGCTGAACAACCTGCAGGAGAGGGACATGATCGAAAAATTATATGAAGCCAGTAAGGCAGGGGTAAAAGTGCAATTGCTGGTGCGCAGTATTTGCAGCCTTGCCCCTGGTGTACCAGGACAGAGTGAGAATATCACGGTCCATCGTATTGTGGACCGTTACCTGGAGCATGCCCGGGTCTTTGTTTTTCATAATAATGGGGAACCGCAATATTATATGGGCAGCGCCGACTGGATGAACCGGAACCTGCACAGCAGGATCGAAGTGGTATTTCCTGTTTATGATAAAAAATTTGGGGAAGAGATCGACCACATCCTGAAATTGCAACTCAGCGATAACACAAAAGCCGTTTATATCAATACGGCCCTGAATAACGAAAGGGTGAATAATAACCAAAAGGCGATAACTGCCCAGCAGGCTATCTATGATTATGTAAAGGCAGCTGCCACATAAAAAAAGAGCTGGTTATAAACTAACCAGCTCTGTATCTTTTTTTCTGTTTTTTAATTCGCCACTACCGCTGTTCCTGCAGCCAAACGTTTACCATTACTTCCTGATAACAGGATATGGTAGGTACCTCTTCCATGTTTTCGGATATCCACATCCATTCTCTGGTAGGGAGCACCGATAGCATAGGCCCTCTTGAATACCAAAGCGCCTTTTGCGTCATAGATATTAAGGGTATACGTGGTGGCCACTGAACTATGGTATACCACTGCAAAGCTTCCATTATTAGGGTTAGGTAATATGAAAAGTTTTGTGATGGCTGAGTCGGCAATAGCCAGTACCGGTGATGTATTGGAACAAGGCAAACCGGATGTATTGGTTACCGTTACGGTATAGTTGCCCAGGTCATCCAGATCGATACCTGTTAATGTGGCACTGGTAGCGCCCGGAACCACCACGTTATTCTTATACCAGGTATAATTATAAGTTCCCGGAGGCGTTACATTCGCCGTTAAAGTAGTAACCAACCCCGGATACAAGCGGGTATAGGGTGATGCCGTAATATTTACGACAGGGTTATTGCTCACTGCTATGCTGGTGGATGCGGATGCAGCAGAACAACCGGCAGCACTGGTCACTGTAACGGAATAATTTCCAGTGTTGGTTACCGTGATAGCCTGCGTGGTGGCGCCGTTGCTCCAGAGATATGAAGCGCCTGCACTGGCTGTGAGTACTACATTATCGCCCTGGCAGAAAGCAGTGGGGCCGCCTGCAGTGATATTGGCCGCAGGTAACGGATTTACGGTAACATTGATCGCTGCTGATGTGGTGGTGCATCCATTATTGTTAACCGTTGCGGTATAAGAACCGGTTGCGGTAACTGTAATAGCCTGTGTGGTGGCGCCATTGCTCCACAGGTAAGAGGAACCTGCACTGGCCGTTAATACCACATTTCCGCCCTGGCAGAAAGTGGTGGGACCTCCTGCACTGGCAGTGGCTTGTGTAACAGCGTTAATAGTAAGCGTAACCGCAGTTCGGGTATTACTTTCGCAACCGCTGGCTGTATTGGAACTCGAAGCATAATAAGTAACAGTACCTACTGCACTAAGCGTGGGGCTGGCCACCACTGTACCGGCTGTGGCAGCATTGTACCAAACAACAGTATGACCTGCAGGTACAGTAGCTGTGGCTGTCAGTGTAGGCATGGGGTCAGAGGGACAAACCGTTTGTGTCTGGTTGCCGCCGCTTACAGGAGCAGATACAGCAGGGCCCACATTCACAGCAAGATTAGAAGGCGCTGTATTGCAGGAGCCGTTGCTGGCAAACACACTTACGTTTCCATTGCCACTGCCACCGGGGTAACTAACTGTGATAGATGTACTCCCTTGTCCGCTGACGATGGTGGCACCGGGTGGTGCAGCCCAGGTATAAGAAGTGGCTCCGGATACAGGTGCTATAGAATAAGGAACCGTTGTGGCACCGCAAACGGAAGACTGACCGGTGATACCACCGACAACTCCCATACCAGATCCGCCGTTGGAAACAGTTACATTGATCGCATTCGACCTTTCGCTTTCAGCACCCGTTGTGTTGTTCTTCGCTCTTATTGCAAACCACATACTGGTATTGGGTGTAAGGCCTGTGGCCGTATAGGATGTACCAGTAAGATTGGAGGCTAATAATGTAAATGCGCCGGCAGCATTCAAACTGTAAATATCATAATGCGTGGCGTTGGTTACAGCATTCCAGGTAAAATTCACTTCACCCGGATTACAGCTTACTCCATTGCCGGCAAAGCCGCCGGTGGTGCCCAATATTTTAAAATTAGCATCGCTTACATCGGTCAGCGCCCCGCTGGTAACCCTGATCAATGCAGTGGAAGTATTGGCACCGGCTGGAACAGTCCATTGTAAACGGGTAGTAGCCGCTGCCACAGAACTTGAAATGAGGGTCCAGCTACCACCGTTATTCAAAGAATATTCTACTGTTTGATTTCCTGTTACACCGGAATTATCCCAGGTAATGGTTTCAGATGAACCGGGATTGAACGACTCTGCCCCATTGGGGTATAACACTTCGATATAGGGCATTTCAACACTCCATGTTAACGCATAGTCCTGCGGACCGGTGGGAATAGAAGTTCCCAATACTCGTAATGTATAATTACCGGCAGATGGGTTATCCAGTGTTACCTGTTCGATATTGCTGTAATTATCCACTCCGCGGGTAGCCGGGTTGGCAGGTGTGTTCGGGTCCAGTATCCAGGGAAGGGTGGTAGTCGATGCAGCATCGATCACCCGCAGGTCAAGATTATTCACTAATGCCGGATTTGCATTGGCGGCGGCGGCAGGATCGTTCCAGGTTAGCATTACCCGCAGGCGGGATGCGCCGGCCGGAACAGCGATAGATACATCATTGATCCCGGCAGTTGACATGCTGTTGAGCGCATAACGGTTCTCTTCCAATATTTTTACGGCCTGCAGGGCATTGATACGGCCAAAACCAAACCGGTAATCAGGTCCTGCATTGCCCAGGTCATTGGCAGTATTGCAAATGGTATTCTTGATGAGGGTGGAAGGCGGATTGACATTTCCATTCAATTGCCGGTAGCGCTGAACCAGTAATGTTACAGAGCCTGCAATACCCGGAGTGGCCATAGATGTTCCGGAAATGGTACCATACGCATTGAGTGGTGTGTAAGTTGAAAATACACTGGTACCCATGGCGCTGATCTCAGGTTTTATTCTTCCATCCTGTACAGGGCCACAACTGCTCGTGCCGGATAATCCTTCCAGGGTGGTAACATTGGCCACCACAATATTATTTTTTGCCGGTTTACCACTTGATGTAATGGTGCTCCATCCTCCTGCACAGGCACTCTGTGAATTACCGGCAGAATGAACATGCAGGTGAAAAGGAAAGGTATTCAGGTTAAGATCTGTATTGCGTGCCGTGGTATTGTAAACAACACCGGCCCCGTTCAATCCACAGGTTTGGGTGCTGCCATAGGAGTGGCTGCTCACCACCAGGTTATTGCCCGGAATGGCATTGGCCATTTCCGTTTGTATGTTACCGTTAAAGTTATAGGAATATAATGCGGCATTAGGTGCCATACCCCTGGCGCGGGGATCAATAAGGCCCCTCCCTGCAATGGTACCTGCACAATGCGTGGAGTGGCTGGATGTATTACCCGTTGGCTCCATAATGTTCAGGCGGCCTGTGGGAGAAAAATCCAGGTGCGGGCTCACCTCGTTTTCATCCCAGATACCCACGTTGAGGCCATCGCCTTTCAGGTTACGAACACCATCATTAAGGATATTGGCACGGTGGAGGGTCCTGCCCAGGATGTTCTCCACTTTATTGGGGGCTTCGATATACTCCACCCATTGAACAAAGGGAAGGTCCACCAATTGGCTCATCGTGGTTTGTGGTATGCGAATAACAAATGTTCTGAACATCGGCATATCCTCCACTACGGATGCACCAATATTATTTAGAGCAGAACTGATCTTCGCGATATCCATTTTTTCATAAGTGATCACCGACAGGTCTGCATAACCGGACTGCTTTACAGCGTGGGCAGGTACATAACCTGTGAGTAATGCCGGGACGGTTTTCTGATCTGACTGAAAACGGAATACGCTGCGGACCGGGAGTGAAGAAAGGACCGACAGGTCTGTGCCGGAAGAAATGCTGGCTGTGTAAGCATTATTCGGTATGTAGTCCACCAAAATAATGCCTGCATTCTTCAACTGGTCTTTTTGGGCCTGCGTCGGTAATGTCCTGAACTGGATGACAACATAGTATTTATTGTCAAACAGGCTCTCGGTTAATACAGGTAATTGTTTGTTGAGTGTGCTGATGTTCTCAGCAGGTATAAAATTCCCGGAATGCAGCCGGATGGTATAATCCTGGGTTTCCTGGGCAACAAGTAGCAGGGGGAAAAATAGGGCACAAAGTAACTGGTAGAGACGGGTATAGTTCTTTCTCATACGCAAGTGGTTTTAAGCGATTAACTAAGACAATAAAATTAACGATAAAATCTATATGATGTGCCAAAGCCTTTCACAATCGTTTACAAAATTGCGCTGGTAAAAACACGAAAGTTCTATCTTAGCTTCCTCAAAATCAGCAATTATGGCATTCGAATGGAACGGCGTGTTTCCCGCCCTGCTCACGCCTTTTACAAAAGATGATACATTAGACCTCGGTATGTTTGAAAAAAACCTGGCGGCCCAGTTGGATGCCGGGATGAACGGAGTGATCATCGGGGGCTCTTTAGGAGAAGCCAGTACGATATCTGAAAAAGAAAAAGAAGAACTGGTGGAATTTTCCGTGGAGTATCTCAATGGAAACATTCCCGTGATCATGAATATTGCAGAATGTACCACTAAGGATGCTATACAACAGGCAGCCAATGCCCGTAAATGGGGCGCCGATGGATTGATGTTATTACCACCGATGCGTTATAAAAGTGATGACCGGGAAACCATTGCTTATTTTAAAGCCGTGGCCAAATCAACACCGCTGCCCATCATGATCTATAATAACCCGGTGGATTATAAGATCGATACAAGGCCCGATATGTTCGATGAATTGCTGGAATGTAAAAACATAACCGCGCTGAAAGAAAGTTCAAGAGATGTCACGAACCTAACGAGGATGCTTAACCGTTTTGGTGATCGTTTTAAGATATTGTGTGGTGTGGATACCCTGGCCATGGAAGAATTGTGCCTCGGAGCACACGGTTGGGTGGCGGGCCTGGTCTGTGCTTTTCCAAAGGAAACCATGGCTATTTATAATTTAGTGAAAGCAGGAAATATCGAAGAAGCCGCAAAGATCTACCGCTGGTTCATGCCCTTACTGGAACTGGATATACATCCTAAACTGGTGCAATATATCAAACTGGCCGCTGCACAAACCGGAATCGGCAGCGAATATGTGAGAGCGCCAAGATTAATTTTAGAGGGAGAAGAAAGGGAACGGATTTTGAAAGTGATTCAACAGGGAATTGCTACCAGGCCGAAGTTGGAGGAGGTGATGATAGGGAATTAGGGATTGGGAATTGGGGGGTCGTTGATT
>CAZSGD010000022.1:6059-9067 GCA_964606155.1 uncultured Chitinophaga sp.
GGGGGTCGTTGATTGTTTGGGGGAGGTTCAAATGTTGGAAGTGGGTGGAAAGTTGGGAATACACAGGAATTTTAGAATTTAAGCATATGACTATGTACAACGATGCAACTATAGAAGAAGTCAATGAAGTGATGCAACATGCCTGGAAAGCATTTCATCAGTATCGAAAATGTTCTTTGAAGCAACGGGCCGATTTTATGCGGGCCATTGCAAAAGAAATAGAACAGCTGGGAGATGAATTGCTGAAAGTGGCAGGTGAGGAAACAAATTTGCCGGAAGCAAGACTGCGTAATGAAAGGGCAAGGACCATGTACCAGCTTACTTCATATGCGGATGCCTGTGAGAGAGGGGATTGGCTGGAAGCCAGGATCGATACAGCAATACCGGACAGGAACCCGCCAAAACCGGATATAAGAAAAATGCTCGTGCCGGTAGGCCCCGTAGTGGTTTTTGGTGCGGCCAATTTTCCCTTTGCCTATTCCACAGCAGGGGGAGATACTGCTACAGCACTGGCGGCCGGTTGCCCCGTGGTGGTAAAAGCACATCCGGCCCATGCTCATACCAGTGAATTAGTGGCATCGGCGATTTTAAAAGCGGCGGCCGTTTGCAATATGCCTGCCGGTGTATTTGCGCATGTGCATGGCGCTTCCTTTGAAGTGGGCCGTGCATTGGTGGAACACCCTTTCACCAAGTCAGTAGGCTTCACGGGTTCCTATACAGGAGGCAAACAGTTATTCGATTGGGCCAACCAGCGCAAAGAACCCATCCCTGTATTTGCTGAAATGAGCAGCATCAACCCTGTTTTTTTATTGCCGGAAAAAATGAAAGCATCAGCCGCAGTTGTGGCGAAGCAATATGCAGGGTCGATCACACTGGGTGTGGGACAATTCTGTACCAACCCCGGGTTATTGTTTGCCATCGATAATGATGACCTGCGTGTATTCATCAATAGTTTATCAGACGAAATAAAAAAAATAGCACCTGCTGAAATGCTGAACCCCGGCATTTTTAAAAATTACGTGGAGAAAAGGGCCAATGCTTTATCACAGGAGGATGTGGAAACGGTGGCTATTGCCGAAACAGAACCTATGATGTACCAGGGCCTGCCTACCATTGCTTCTGCATCCGCACAGGCTTTTATCAATAACCCTTTATTGCACCAGGAAGTATTCGGTCCTTATTCACTCATCATCCGTTGTAAGAATATGGAGGAAATGCTGGATGCGGCTTTGCATTTGGAAGGGCAGCTTACGGCTACTTTCATGACAACGGAAAGTGATATGCGTAATAATGATGATCTGGTGGAAGCAGTTAAGAATATTTGCGGACGTTTTATTTTAAATGGAGTGCCTACGGGAGTGGAAGTATGCCTGGCTATGCAGCATGGCGGTCCTTTCCCGGCTACTACGGATTCCCGGTTTACATCGGTGGGTGCGGATGGCATCAAACGGTTTGCCCGGCCTGTGGCTTTTCAAAACTGGAGCAATGAGTTGTTGCCCGATGAATTGAAGAATGAAAATCCACTTGGAATATGGCGTACGGTTAACGATCAGTTGAGTCGATAGTCGTGAGTCAGGAGTCGGGAGCCAACAGCCGGTCGTTTATAGTTGTAGGGTCAAAATTGATAGCCAGGCCGTGAATCCTCTATGCTACTCATAGCTTCTGTTACTCTGTGTTGGAAATTTTTTAAGACGACTTCTACAGTTACTATCCTTTAAAGAAAACTCAGCAAACCAGAGTCTGACTCCCGGCTCCTGACTCCCGACTTTTTCCTATCTTACTCTACCATAATCAACCCCTATGGCAGTATGTATCCCCTTTATTGGCGTGCCGGATATTGAAGCGGCGGTTACCTGGTATGAGCACCTGGGTTTTCGTTGCACGGGCAGCAATCGTTTCTGGGAGCCCGACAGTCCGCTTACCTGGGCGCAGTTGGAGTGGGAAGGGGCTGCCTTTATGTTATTTCCTTCTTTAAAAGAAAAAGACGAAGTGAGAGATGCGGGGCTTTTTTTTAAAGTCAGCAGCATGATTGGATTGCTGGAAAAATTGCAGCAAACGGCCCGGATCATTGAAGTGAATGAAGCAGCCACGTACGGAAAGCTCGAGATCGTGTTTGAAGACCTGAACGGGTACCGAATCACGTTTACAAAGGAATAAAAGGAGGGCCGTACTATTTCTCTTTATCCACCAGTGTGATTGGCGTTTTTGCGATACGTGCAAATTCGATCACCAGGTCGGTAAATTCATTATTGAATGACTGGATCAGGCTGGTCAAATCTTTCATCCTTTTTTTACACATGATCCGGACGCTTTCAGCTTCATTCATGTCCTTATTTTCCACTGCGGTTTCCATTTTTGCCACCACATCATCCAGGCTGGTCAGCAGGTGTTCTTCCACAAACTGCACCATTTCTGCATCTGACCGGGAGAGGTCATTAAATATCCTTTCTGCATTTTTAAATTTTGACTGATCTCCCACAAACCACTGACCGATCTTATTGGCCAGGCGCAGTTGATAAATGCCCTGGATATCGCCGCAGTTGAATTTAAGCTGTCTTCGTTCGGGGCCGTTCTTCATAGTTTCATACTCACCTGCTGCTGCCAGGAAATCTGATGGGGCTGTCGGGGCGTTGAAATCAAAATAGAGAAAGCGGTTTACCCATTTGGCGGCATGCTCGTTGGATTCCAGTATCCGTTTGCAAATGGAATACAGGTCTTTTGCGCTGTCCTTGTATTTGGGAAGGATGGGCAGTTTAGTCAGTTCTTTTCCCAGGGAAATAAATTCGTTCAATACTTTAGCGCCTGACTGGAGGGAGAGAGCTTCTGTCATAACATTGAGTTTTGCGCCACAACTATCCGTAAGGTACAACTAAAAACATCCCGGAGTCAATACCATAAAAGGGGTATTTTAATCCTGCTGTGTTTCTCAGAGAATGCAAATGGTCAAAAAATCACCGGAAGATTGAAAGGTCTCCATATAGCCGACTGATAGTATTGTTTTACTATTT